>JBEARP010000267.1:0-14150 GCA_041163105.1 Pseudomonadota bacterium | reverse complement strand
CAGGAGCACCCGGAGTTGGTGCGCCGCTACCTCGGCACCGTGGTGCCGCAGGCCGACAATTTCTTTGCGGCACTGAACAGCGCGGTCTTCACGGATGGCAGCTTCGTCTACATCCCGAGGGGCGTGCGCTGCCCGATGGAGCTGTCCACCTATTTCCGCATCAACGCGAAAAGCACCGGCCAGTTCGAACGCACGCTGATCATCGCCGATGAGGGCAGCACGGTCAGCTACCTCGAAGGTTGCACGGCGCCGCAGCGGGACGAGAACCAGCTTCATGCGGCGGTGGTGGAACTGGTCGCGCTGGATGACGCGACCATCAAGTACAGCACGGTGCAGAACTGGTACCCCGGCGATGCCGAGGGCAAGGGCGGCGTCTATAACTTCGTGACCAAGCGCGGCGACTGCCGGGGCCCCCGCTCCAAGATCAGCTGGACGCAGGTGGAGACGGGATCCGCCATCACCTGGAAGTACCCCAGCTGCATCCTGCGCGGCGAGGAATCGCGCGGTGAGTTTTATTCGATCGCCATTTCCAACGGCCGCCAGCAGGTGGACTCCGGCACCAAGATGATCCACCTCGGGAAGAACACCTCGAGCCGCATCATCTCCAAGGGCATCGCGGCGGGGCGTTCCGACAACACCTACCGTGGCCTCGTCTCTGCCCACCGCAAGGCGCTGAACGCCCGCAATTTCACGCAGTGCGATTCGCTGCTGATCGGCGACAAGTGCGGCGCGCATACCGTGCCTTACATCGAGGCCAAGACCTCGACGGCGCAGTTCGAGCATGAGGCGACGACCTCCAAGATCTCGGACGACCAGATGTTCTACTGCATGTCGCGGGGCTTGAGCCAGGAAGAGGCGGTGGCGCTGATCGTCAACGGCTTCGTGCGCGACGTGCTGCAGCAGCTGCCGATGGAATTCATGGCCGAGACACAGAAACTGATCGGCATTTCGCTCGAGGGGAGTGTCGGATGATCCTGCCCGGGAACATTGCATCCTCCCTTTATGTCCACCTTCAAACGTGAGTTGACCCCGTGACCCTTCTCAACATCGACAACCTGCATGTGAAGCTCGAAGACGAGGACCGCGAGATCATCCGTGGCCTGTCGCTCACCGTGAAGCCGGGCGAGGTGCATGCCATCATGGGGCCGAACGGCTCCGGCAAGTCCACGCTGTCCTACGTGCTCGCAGGGCGCGAAGGCTATGACGTGACGGAAGGCTCCGTGACCTTCAAGGGCGAGGACCTGCTGGAGATGTCGCCCGACCAGCGCGCCGCCAAGGGCGTGTTCCTGGCCTTCCAGTATCCGATCGAGATTCCGGGCGTTGCCACAATGCAGTTCCTGAAGGTGGCGTTGAACTCGCAGCGCAAGGCGCGCGGCGAGAAGGAACTCTCGACGCCTGACTTCATGCGGCTCGTCAAGGATCGTGCGGCGAAGCTGAACGTGAGCCAGGACATGCTGAAGCGCCCCGTCAACGTGGGCTTCTCGGGTGGCGAAAAGAAGCGCGCCGAGATCCTGCAGATGGCGGTGCTTGAGCCTACGCTCTGCATTCTGGATGAAACCGACTCGGGCCTCGACATCGACGCACTGCGCGTCGTGGCCGATGGTGTGAACGCTCTGCGCTCGCCCGACCGCGGGATGATCGTGATCACCCACTATCAGCGCCTGCTGGACTACATCGTGCCGGACTTCGTGCATGTACTGTCCAAGGGCCGCATCGTGAAGTCGGGGGGCAAGCACCTCGCCCTCGAACTGGAAGAGAAGGGCTATGCCGAATTCACCGAGAACGCGGCATGAGCATGGCCCTCGCACGCACCGCTGCCGAGGAGGCGCTGGGCTTCCAGCTGCCGCACCGGCGCATGGAAGAGTGGCGCTGGACCGACCTGCGCCAGCTGATCGACAAGCCGTATCCTCCCCGCCAGAAGGTTGCGGCGAAGAAGGACGATGTGGAACGCCTGCTGGCGTCCTCACTGTTCTCCGGCGTGGCGGCGACCCGCATGGTGTTTGTCAACGGCGAGTATGACAAGGCGCTGTCGAAGCAGGCCAACGGGTGGGTTGAATCCACGGCCGAGCTCAGCGACCCGGTGAACCTGATGAACGTGGCTTTTGCCACGGATGGCGCGCGGCTGCGGATTGAAGGCAATGTCGATACGCCCATTGAACTCGTCTTCATCGCAACCGATGCGGCACCGCGCACGGTGGCCACGCGCAATGTGATCGAGATCGCGGATGACGCCTCGGCCACCGTCATCGAGACGCATTTGGGCGAGGGCAGCTACCTTTCCAATGCGGTCACCGAAATCCGCATCGGCCACAATGCGCGGCTCGACCGCGTGAAGGTCGAGCTCGAGTCCCACGATGCGGTGCATCTCGCGCATTGCCATGTGATCGTGGGGCAGAACGTGACGTTCCGCGACTTCACGCTAACCACGGGTGCCAAGCTCAACCGCCAGAACGGCACCTTCCGCTTCATCGGCGAATTCGCCGATGCCAAGATCTCCGGCGCCTATCTGCTGGCGGGCAAGCAGCATGCCGACACCGCGTTGATCGTCGATCACGAAGTTCCCAACTGCGCCAGCCGCGAACTGTTCAAGTGCGTGATGGACGACCATGCGCGCGGCATTTTCCAGGGCAAGGTGATCGTGCGCCCGGGTGCGCAGAAGACTGATGGCAAGCAATCGAGCCATGCGCTTCTGCTGACCGAGACGGCGGAATTCGATGCCAAGCCCGAACTCGAGATCTATGCCGATGACGTGGCCTGCGGCCATGGCGCCACCTCGGGCGACCTGAACCACGACCATGTGTTCTACCTGAAGTCGCGCGGCATTCCCGAGGCTGAGGCCAAGGCACTTCTGATCGCTGCCTTCGTGGGCGAGGCCTTCGACACCGTGCACCATGACGGCATCCGCGCGGCGCTGGAAGACTTCGCGGTGCGCTGGCTGACAGAGCACGGGAGGAAGCGCTGATGGCCTATGACGTTCAGGCCATCCGCAGGGATTTTCCGATCCTGTCGCGCGAGGTCTATGGAAAGCCTTTGGTCTATCTCGACAATGCCGCATCGGCCCAGAAGCCGAAGCCGGTGCTGGACGCGGTCATGAAGGCCTATACGGAAGAATACTCCAACGTGCATCGCGGGCTGCACTTCCTGTCGAATGCCGCCACGCAGGCCTTCGAGGATGCGCGCGAGAGTGTCCGCCGCTTCATCAACGCGCCCTCCGCCGAGCAGATCATCTTCACCCGCAATGCGACCGAGGCCATAAACCTCGTGGCGCAGAGCTTCGGCGGCATGGTGATCGGGGAAGGCGACGAGATCGTGCTGTCGATCCTCGAGCACCACTCGAACATCGTGCCGTGGAACTTCCACCGCGAGCGCAATGGCGCGGTGCTGAAGTGGGCGCCCATCGATGACGAGGGCAACTTCCTGCTCGAGGAATTCGAGAAGCTGCTGACGCCGAAGACGAAGATCGTGGCCATCACCCAGATGTCCAACGCGCTCGGCACCATCGTGCCGGTAGCTGAGGTCATCAAGCTGGCCCATGCGCGGGGCATCCCCGTTCTGGTCGACGGTTCGCAGTCGTCCGTTCACATGGCCGTCGACGTGCAGGCGCTGGACGCGGATTTCTTCGTGTTCACCGGTCACAAGACCTATGGGCCGACCGGAATTGGCGTGCTCTACGGCAAGAAGGAGCTTCTCGCCAAGATGCCGCCCTACCAGGGCGGCGGCGAGATGATCCTGGAGGTGGGCACCGATTACGTGACCTACAACGACCCGCCGCACCGCTTCGAGGCGGGAACGCCCGCCATCGTGCAGGCCATCGGCCTTGGCGCGGCACTGGACTACATGCGTGGCGTGGGGCTCGACAACATCGCCGCCCACGAGGCGTTGCTGCGTGACAGGGCCACCGAGCGGCTGTCCGAGATCAATTCGCTGCGCATTTTCGGGCGGGCGAAGCACAAGGGCGCCATCGTCTCCTTCAACATGGAAGGGGCGCACGCCCATGACGTCGCCACCGTGATCGACCGCGCGGGCGTTGCCGTCCGCGCCGGCACCCACTGCACCCAGCCGCTGCTGCAGCGTTTCGGTGTCACCGCCACCTGCCGTGCGTCTTTCGCCATGTACAACACCCTCGAAGAGGTTGATGTTCTGGCCGAAGCGCTTATCTCTGCCCGGAGGATATTCGGATGACCGATGCCGCGACCGAGACCCAGCCTGCCCCCGACAATGCGCCGAACCCCTCGGCCATTCCGCCGGACGAGCTGGCACGCCTGACGGACGATATCGTCGCCGCGCTCAAGACCGTCTATGACCCGGAAATCCCGGTCGACATCTATGAGCTGGGCCTGATCTACAAGGTCGACATCGACGACGACCGGAACGTGGCGATCGAGATGACCTTGACGGCGCCGGGCTGCCCGGTGGCTGGCGACATGCCGGGTTGGGTGGAGAATGCCGTGTCCACCGTGCAGGGCGTGCAGAGCTGCAAGGCCACCATCGTCTTCGATCCGCCATGGGACCACAGCCGCATGTCGGAAGAGGCCCGCGTGGCCATGAACATGTGGTAAGGAGGACGCCATGGCATCCGCATCGCGACCACTACCCCAGGTGATGAAGCTGACTGACGCCGCCGCGGCGCGCGTGCGCGAGATCATTGCCAAGGCCGACAAGCCCGTGGTGGGTCTGCGCATCGGCGTCAAGAACGGCGGCTGTGCGGGCATGGAATACACCATGGAATGGGCCGAGGACCAGAAGCCCTTCGACGAAGTGGTCGAGGACAAGGGCGTGAAGGTGCTGATCGACGCCAAGGCCATGATGTTCCTGCTTGGCACCGAGATGGACTTCCAATCCACCACGCTGAAATCGGGCTTTGTGTTCAACAACCCCAACCAGGTCTCGGCCTGCGGCTGTGGTGAAAGCGTGCAGCTGAAGCCTGCCGAGGGGTGATCGCTCACCGCATCTCCACGTTCATCATGCCCGGGCTTGGCCCGGGCATCTTCTTTTTGGGCCAGCGAAAAGGATCGCCGGAACAAGCCCGGCGATGATGAGGGTGAGGGGGGCCGCAAGGTAGACACCGGACCGCGGGCTGATCTATCTTCAAACCGGGAACGAGCGTGATTCATGAGGTGACCGCGATGCGGAGCACATTTGCCGTTCTTGCCGCTGCCTTTCTCTTCTTCTCAGCTTCTCCACTCCATGCCCAGGAAGACATGGACCCCAGTGCCGGGGTGTCCGGCGAGCACGACTTCAACATGTATTGCGCCAGTTGCCATGGCGAGAATGGCAAGGGCAACGGTCCCAAGGCCTTCAACCTCACCCTCAAGCCGCCGAACCTCACGACCCTGACCGAGCGCTACCGCGAGTTCCCCCGTGACAGGCTGGCCCGCATGATCGACGGACGCGATCCGGTTCCGGGCCATGGTGAGCGCGAGATGCCGGTGTGGGGCGTGTGGTTCAAGGCGGAGTCGGCTGAGGAACTGGGTGGTGCTGAAGGCGACGAGGCCTCGGTCAAGCGGCGCGTCGACAATCTCATCGACTATATTGAGAGCCTGCAGGTGAAGTAGAAAGGCCCCGCGCCGCAGCGCAGGGCCTTGGGTCTCAGAAGGTCTTCAGCAGGGCGCTGAAGGCGGCGGCAATCTGGGTGCCGGGCGCCTCCGGCATCATCATCGAGGCATGGGCCACGACGATGGGAACGAAAACGAGCGCCATCATCAGGATGACGATCATCCCGGCGTCGTCGTTTTGACCGCCCTGTACGGCGGCCTTGCGGAACGTGAAGAGAGACTTGAAGGTCATTTGGTTCACCTCTTACCGACCAGCCGTTACCGGGTGGCGGGGGTGAACCGAGGAAAACTCAGAAACCCGCGCGTGCCAGTAACGGCATGGTCGATCGACTATGACTGTCGCTTGGCATGGGGTTTCGGGTTCCTGTTTGAGAATGGAGCGGTATCCGCGCCACGCCTCGGGAATGAACCGGGCGGGCAAGAGTGTCAAGCAAAAAGCTCGAGTTTGTCGGCCCGGGTTCCCTATTCGCCCGGGATCGCTGCGCGTGACTGTGCGTAAAGTGCCGCAATGGCGCAGGAGGCCATGCGGGCGCGTACGGAATCGGAACGCGACGTCAGTACGATGGGCACCCTTGCACCCACCACGATGCCAGCCGCATCCGCCCCCGCCAGGAAGGTGAGGTTCTTGGCCAGCATGTTGCCGGCCTCGAGATCCGGCACCACCAGGATCTGGGCCCGGCCCGCCACCTCGGAGCGGATGTTCTTGATGCGGGCGGCCTCCATGTCGATGGCGTTGTCGAAGGCCAGCGGGCCATCGACCAGCCCACCGGTGATCTGGCCGCGCTCGGCCATCTTGCACAGGGCGGCGGCCTCGATGGTCGAGGGGATCTTGGTGGTCACCGTCTCTACCGCCGAGAGGATGGCCACGCGCGGCATGCCGAGGCCGATCTGCACATGGAGGTCGATGGCGTTCTGGACGATGTCGACCTTGGTATCGAGGTCCGGGAAGATGTTGATGGCAGCATCGGTGATGAACAGCGGCTCAGCATATGTCGGCACATCCATCACGAAGACGTGGCTGATGCGCCGCGCGGTGCGCAGCCCCGTGGCCGAGGAGGTGACCTCGTGCATCAGCTCGTCGGTGTGGAGGCTTCCCTTCATCAGGAGTGCCCCTTCGCCCGCCCGGATCAGCTCCACCGCCAGGGATGCCGAGGCGTGGCTGTGGGGGGAATCGACGAGGCGGAAGCCCGAGATGTCGGCCCCTGCCTTCTGCGCCACGGCCTCGATCTTGCGGCGGGGGCCTACGAGGATGGGGATGATGATGCCCAGCCCGGCGGCCTCCACCGCCCCCAGCAGCGAGGTCTCGTCGCACGGGTGCACGACCACCGTCGGGGCCGCCGGGAGGACCCTGGTGCGCTCGATCAGCTGATCGTATTTGGCGTGGGTCTGCGTGTCCAATCCGTTCTCCCAGACTCAGGACGGGGTGTGCTAGCCTGCGCGCAGTCTAGCGAAACTGGGGGAGATTGACATGGCGATGCGCGAATTCTTTACCGCGATGTGGCGGACCATCATGCTGCGCGGGCTGGCGAGCCTGATCTTCGGTATCCTTGCCTTCGTCTACCCCGGCGTGACGCTGGCCGTGGTGGTGACACTGTTCGGCATCTATGCGCTCGTGGATGGTCTTCTCGGCCTGTGGGGTGTGTTCCGTGGGCGCGAGCAGGGCACCTCGGTGACAAGCCTGCTCTCGGCCCTCGTCGGCATCGTGGCCGGCCTCGTCTGCCTGCTGGCCCCGGACTTCGCCACCAAATATGTGGTCCTCCTCATCGGCTTCTGGAACATCGCGGCGGGCCTTCTGCAGCTCATCGGCGCGCTGGTCATGTGGAAGGAGATCGAGCAGCCGGGGCTGCTGGCGCTGTCGGGTGTCATCGGCGCGGGGCTCGGCCTGCTGATCGTGTTCTACCCCGCCACGGCCGCCATCAGCATCATCTGGGTGATCGCCGCCACGGCGGTGCTCGTCGGCCTCGTGCTGCTGGTCTTCGGCTGGAGGCTGAAGGCGGCCGCCGAGAACTTCATGAAGGTGCGCGGCGCCTAGGGCTTCCGCAGCAGAAGCTCGCGGGCGGTCGCCTCGTTGGTGATGAGGACGTTGCAGTCCGCGAGCCGGATCGCGCCCAGGAGGCAGTCCACCTTGTCGTTGCCGCCAGACGCGATGACGCGGGTGGGAACGCTGCGCAGCTGGGCGATGGGCAGCGACATGATGCGGCGGTTGACCGGGTGGTCCACCAGGCGCCCCTCGCGGTCATAGAAGTTGAACAGCATGTCGCCCACCGCGCCAAGCTTCAGCAGTTCGGCGCGCTCCTCGTCGCTGATCAGGTTGAAGCGGAATGCGGTGGAAGAGGGCGCCATGGTGCCGACGCTGAGGATGGCAAGGTCCAGCCGCTCGGCACGGCGGAAGATGTCCTTCAGGCCGCAGCGCTCGATCAGCGCCTCGCGGGTTTCAGGCGAGTCCACCACGGCAGGTGCCTGGAACAGGTAGCAGTCCGCACCCATGATGCGGGCGAACTGCCAGGCGAATTCCGCCGGATTGAACTTGCGCGCCTGCACGATGCCGCCAAGAAGCGAGATCACCTGCAGGTTCTCGAGATCACGCGGTGCCAGTGTTGCAAGCGACTCGTAGAGGGTGGCACCCCAGCCCACGCCCACCGTCATGTCGTCTTCCAGCGTGTCCGAGACATACATGCCCGCCGCGACGCCAATGGATTTGCGGATGTTCTCGGGGTTCACCGGTTCGGGAACCACCACGGCATCCTTGAAGCCGAAGGCCTTCTTGAGTTCGCCCTCCAATTCGAAGCAATCGGTGACCTCGCCCTCGATCCAGATCTTCACCTCGCGCTGCTTGATTGCCTCGTTGATGTTGCGCACCACGGTGACGCGACCGATGCCGAGCCTGTCGGCAATCTCGTTCTGGGTGAGGCCCTCGACGTAATACATCCAGGCGATGCGCATGCGGTTGCGGGCGATGCGGCCCGCACCCCGCTCAGCGGGGAGAGTCCGGCTCTTGCGGGACTGTGCCTTGTCCAACTTGCTGATCCCACTGGCGATTGCGTTTCCGCATTGTGGCGGAGGATACTAATTCCGGCAAGCCTGCACTTTTGTTGCAGATGTGTGCAGGGCAACGCAAGCCGCGGTCGAGGGTCGTCCAACCTGCGGTCTTCGCGTATACATGTCGGTATATTTTGCGATGCGAGACCTTGTTGCAGCGCGTCATTACGAAACATTTGCGCATCTTAATGTTGTTTAGTACATGAATTACATGTGTGCCGATCCCGCATCAGAACGGGAAGGCGCCCAGGGAGGAACGGACATGCTGCCCTTGCTGACAGTCGTCGTTTCGTTCGCTGCCGCCGCGGATCGCGGCAGGCCAAAGCCCTTCTCATACGTTCCGTCATCGCTGACTGATCCCGCCCACCGCCGGCCTGCGGAGAGGCTTGGATGCAACGATACAGGCCGAACCCCATGGAGGACAACCGCATGCCGATCACCAAGTCGGGTCTGATCACCCGCCGCTCGCTCTTGAAGTCCACCGCCGCCGCCGGTGCGGCCCTTGCCGTTGGCACGGGTGCCGTGCCGCTGGTCAACATCCGCCGGGCCTACGCGCAGAACCTGCCCAACCCTGCCGACGTGCTCGCCAAGATCAACGTCGGCAACATGGTGAAGAAGGAATATCGCGAGCAGTACAAGCTCGGCGACAATGACGAACTCTGGGATCCGAAAAAGGACTGGATTCGCAACGTCGACTGGGAAGCCGTGCGCAAGGAACATGCGGGCAAGACGGTGCGCTTCGCCATCGGTGCTGCCGACCGTGAATCCGCGCAGGATCAGATCGAACCCTTCGCGCAACTTTCGGGCATCAAGATCGAGCTCGTCGCGATCCCTGATGATTCCATGTACGACAAGGTGGTGGCCGAGTTCCTGTCCGGCAACGCCGGCTTCGACGCCATCCAGTTCTTCTCGCCCTGGCTCGGCGACTTCGCGGCGCAAGGCTTCCTCAAGCCGCTGGATGAATATGTCGCCAAGTGGGGCGTTCCCTTCGACGACTTCTACGAGACCTATCAGCTGAACTACGGCCACTGGGCGGACAAGGGCATCCTCGGCATTCCCTTCGACTGCGACATCCAGATGGTTCACATCCGGCCGTCGATCTTCAAGAAGATCGGCATCGACGCCGACCGCGTGAAGTCGATCGAGACCTATGACGACATGATCCGCATCGCGCCGGAGCTGAACAAGGCCGAAAAGGGCGTGAACGGCATCGGCATGATGTGTGGCCGCGGCTTCTGGGCCACCTACACCTGGCAGCACATTGCAGCACAGTATGGGCTTGAACTCTTCAACGAGAACTGGGAGCCGATCTTCAATGGCGACGCCGGCGTGAAGGGTCTCGAGACCATCGTGGCACTTTCGAAGCATGCCATTGAAGGTGTTGCTGCAGCCGACTGGCCCACCAACCGCGCCGCATGGCTTGGTGGCCAGATCGCCTGCAACATCTCCTGGCAGGATTCGGGCACGCAGGCCACGCGTCCCGACCAGTCCAAGATCGGCGACGACGTGCTCACCATCTTCGAACCGCGCGTCAAGGGCGGCAACTTCGCGCCGCCGAACATCGCTGGTTCCACGTCCTGCGTGACGGCATCTTCGCCGGAACCGGAAGCGGCCTTCCTGATGCTGGCCTACCTCACCACCGCCTCGATCATGGCGATGAACGAGGCCAACGCCAATGGCGTGGCGCCGGGCTACAAGTCGGTTCTCAGCAACGCCAAGCTGCAGGAAGTCTCGCAGCCTGCCAAGGTGTGGGGCGAGGAACTGAACTACGCCTGGTGCGCACCGCGCCTGCCCAACGGCTTCCAGATCGACCAGGAAATCGGCTTCCTGATCAACAAGGTGGTGGTGGGCGAGATGCAGCCCAAGGCCGCGCTGGACGAGGCCGCCGTCAAGGTCAAGGACATCATGACCAAGAACGGCTTCTACCAGGGCAAGGACCCGATGAACTTCGCGGCAACCGCCCCCGGCATGTGGGTGGGCAAGGGCAAGCCGCTGCCGTTCTGACACGCCTTTCCGGCCCCTCTCCCGTTTCGCTCCCTGTGAGCGGGGGAGGGGTGTTTTACAAAGCAGGTTTCATGACGGACGCCGTCCTCCCCACCTCGACCTTGCGCATGGCGCGGCGCCGCAGCCCGTTCCGGCGCAAGGCCTTTCCTTACCTGCTTGTGGCGCCGGCTGTTGTCTACCTGCTGGCCATCACGCTTTATCCCGGCATCTTCGCGCTGTGGCGGAGCTTCTACCAGGGGCGCTTCAAACTCGAATTCATCGGCTTTCAGAACTACGTCGACCTGTTCCGGGACGAGGCGTTCTGGCACAGCCTGAGCAACACGCTGATCATCGGCGGCATCACGCTGACCGTCGAATTCGTGATTGCCATGACGCTGGCGGCACTGGTCTACCGCGACCCGCTGGTGCGCGGCTGGCGCATCCTGTTCCTGCTGCCAATGCTTTTCATGCCCTCGGCCGTTGCCTATCTGTGGAAACTTCTGTTCAACGACGGACGGGTGATCAGCGACCTTCTCATGCGGGTCGGGCTCGTGGACTCCAATATCGACTTCATGGGATCCACCTGGCTTGCTCGCGGCGTGCTGGTTGTGACCGATGTGTGGCAGTGGGTGCCGTTCCTGTTCATCATCTTCGTGGCCGCACTGCAGGGCCAGGACAAGGAGATCGAGGAAGCCGCCCGACTGGATGGCGCCCGCTGGCGGCAAATCTTCTTCTCGATTTCCCTGCCGCTGATGCGCCCGGTGATCGCCATCGCGCTGGTGCTGCGCGGTATCGACATCCTCACCATGTTCGCCTCGCCCCACATCATCACGCAGGGCTCGCCCGGCGGCAACACCGAGACGGTGAGCTATTTCATCTACCGCACCGGCTTCAAGAGCTTCGAGTTCGGCTACGCTTCTGCGGCCTCGGTGGTTGTGCTGGTGCTGACCATCATTCTGGCTCAGTCCTTCGTACGGCGCTTCTTCAAGTCGGGGAGGGACTGATGTCGGAAGGCTCCCGCTTCTCGGCCGGCCGCACCATCCTCCTCACCGTGTGGGGTTTGTTCTGCCTGCTGCCGATCATCTTCTTTGCCACCATCGCACTCAGGCCGCGAAACGAGATCATCGCGCCGTCGCCGATCTACTTCCCCACGATTTCCATCGAGACCTGGGCCAAGATCTGGGCCGAGTGGCCGATCATGCACTATTTCATGAATTCGGTGATTGCGGTGTCGGGAAGCGTGGTCATCTGCCTGGTGCTGGGCATTCCCGCCGCCTATTCGCTGGCGCGCTACCAGTATCGTGGGCGTGAGGACATTGGCTTCTACATCCTCTCCACCAAGATGATGGCGCCTGCGGCAGTCGCCATTCCCATTTTCTTCCTGTTCCGGGCCATGGGCCTGCTCGACACGGTGTGGGCTCTGATGCTGGTTTATTCAGCCATGAACCTGTCGATCGTGGTGTGGATCATCCGCTCCTACATGATCGACATCCCGCATGAGATCGAGGACGCGGCGCGCACCGACGGCGCGTCCGACCTGCGCATCCTGTGGTCGATCATCATCCCGATGTGCCTGCCGGGCATTATCACGGCAGCGGTGATCGCGGCGATTTTCGCAATGAACGAGTATCTGTTCACGCTCATCATCGCCAGCAAGAATGCCTATCCGCTTTCGGTTGCACTGGCCAATTTCTCCGGCGGATCCGACGGCATCATCTACAATGCCATAGCGCTGGTCGCGTTCCTCGCCTTCTTCCCCGCACTGCTGCTGGTGATCCTGATCCAGAACCACCTGTCGCGCGGGCTGACCATGGGTGCTGTGAAGGGGTAGGGGTCCGACGGCCTCCTTCAATCCGTCAACAAAGCCATCATGCGCCGGCTTGTTTCGCGCATCCGCTTTGGGGCCGCAAAAGGATAGCCTGGACAAGCCCGGTCATGATGGAACTTGGGAGTCGGGAACGGAGGATCACCCCCTCGTTCTCGTTTCCTTCATGAAGGCCAGCGAGTGTTCGTAGTCCTTCACGCCCGCCTGGGAACCCAGCCCCGTGGCGTTGAGGGCGGACGTCGCCTGCGCGAAGCGTACCGCCGTTTCCATGTCGAAGCCGTGCACCAGTGCCGTCGCGAAGCCGGCATTGAAGGCATCGCCGCAGCCGCAGGTGCACTTCACGGTGATGTCATAGGCCGGCACGTGGAACTTCGCGCCGTGGCGGTCATGGTAGTAGGCGCCGTCGCCGCCAAGGGTGAGCACGCAGGCCGTGACACCCATGTCGAGGAAGAATTTCGCGGTGTCGCCATGGTCCGTGAGGCCGCAGAGCGCTTGTGCTTCCTCGATTGATGGCATGAAGTAGTCGGTGTAGGGCAGCACCCGCTCAATGGCTGGCAAGTCCTTCGGAGAGCCGGCGAAGACGTCGACCGTGGTGGTGGCGCCCTTGGCCTTGGCAGCCTTCATGACGACAGCGGTCTGGCCCTTGTCCATCGCATCCATGAGGCCCACGCCGCCGGCGTGAAAAACTTTGGTGTCAACCGCGCGCGGGATCATCTCGTCGGTGACGAAGAAGTTGGAGGTGGCGCCCTTCATGTGAAGGGCGGGGCGGGAGCCGTCGGCGCGGGTGGTGACGATGGAGGAGGATGTCTTCCAGCCGGGTTGCTGCTGCACGCCCCATGTGTCGACGCCGAAATGCTGGAGCCGCTGCAGCACCCATTCTCCCATCAGGTCTTCGCCGACACCGGCCAGCGCCAGCGTCTTGAGCCCCATTTTGGCGGCGGCGATGGCGGCAGTGCCGCCGGCGCCCGAGACGGCGAGCGTCAGCTCGTCGATGAACACCGTTCCGCCGCCGGGGGGCACTTGCGTGAAGGGCCAGCCAAGGCAGTCATAGGTGTAGAAGCCCATGGAGATATAATCATAGCGCGGCACGGAAACCTCCCTTGATCGGCCGTGCCGGTCTTCAGGCCAGCATCAGCAGTGGTTCTTCAATAAGCTGCCGGAAGGCCTGCAGCAACTCCGCGCCCACCGCGCCATCGACCGCGCGGTGATCGCAGGACAGGGTGCAGACCATCTGGCTGGCCAATACCGGCTGGCCGTTGACGGGCACGAAGCGCTCCACGGCAGCACCCACGGCGAGAATGGTGGCCTGAGGCGGG
The DNA here is from genome assembly GCA_041163105.1 of Pseudomonadota bacterium. Taxonomy (GTDB): domain Bacteria; phylum Pseudomonadota; class Alphaproteobacteria; order Rhizobiales; family Aestuariivirgaceae; genus Aestuariivirga. The sequence continues at coordinate 432 of JBEARP010000267.1, read as the reverse complement.
TTGATGATGGCGGTGAACTGCTCGATCCCGTACATGCCCAGGTTCGAGATGGCCGTGGTGCCACCCTGATACTCGGAGGGCACCAGCTTGCGGGCGCGGGCCTTGGCGGCCAGCGCCTTCATCTCGGCGGAGATGGCCGTCAGCGTCTTGCCTTCCACATTGCGGATGACGGGGGTAAAGAGCCCGCCCTCGACGGCCACCGCAACGCCCACGTCGCTCGACCGGTGCTGCAGAACGGAGTCCCCCGCCCAAGTGACATTGGCAGCGGGCACCTTCTGGAGGGCCGCGCCCATGGCCTTGATGATGAAGTCGTTGATCGACAGCTTCCACAACGGCGTGCCGTCGGCCCCCTTGGGAGCGGTTGCGTTCAACCGCTCGCGCGTGGCCATAAGGGTGGTGAGGGTGCAGGTGACGAAGAGATAGAAATGCGGG
>JBEARP010000266.1:0-3708 GCA_041163105.1 Pseudomonadota bacterium | reverse complement strand
TACCTGCCGATCGGCGCGGTTGCCTTCGCCGACCACCTGGTCAAGGACTTCTTCGAACTGGGTGGCGAATTCTACCATGGCATGACCTATGCCGGCCACCCGGTGGCTTGCGCGGTGGCGCTCAAGAACATCGAGATCATCGAGCAGGAAAAGCTGGTTGAGCGCACCGCTGAGATCGGCCCCTATTTTGCTCAGGCACTGGCCTCGCTGCGCGACCACCCGATCGTGGGCGAGACACGCTCGATGGGCCTCATCGGCGCCATCGAATTGTCCGACGACAAAGCCAAGCGCAGCCGCTTCGCCAGTCCGGGCCGCGTGGGAACCATGTGCCGCGACAATTGCTTCAAGAATGGCCTCATCATGCGCGCCTGCTGGGACACCATGGTGCTCGCCCCGCCGCTGGTCATCACCAAGAAGGAGATCGACGAGCTGGTGCGCCTTGCCCGACTGGCGCTGGATGCAACCTACGCCCAGGTGAAGCATGAAGTCGTTTGAGATTACAAAAGCTTAAGTAGTTTCCGTCTTGGCCGGAGGGCGGGGGTGGCCTAAATACCCCTCCCAGTTTGAGGCCGCCTCATGCGCCGGCGGTCAAAAGTGATCGGTGCAGAAATTGTGAAAGGAATTGAGAGAATGTCGAATTTTCATCCGCGGTTCCGTCCCAACCGCCGCTCGCTGCTCCAGGGCACCGGCGCGCTGTTCGCGGGCCTCACCTTCATGCCGCGCTTCTCGATGGCGGCAGAAGAGAAGAAGCTGAACTTCTACAACTGGGACACCTACATCGGCGAGAACACGCTCGCCGAGTTCACCGAGGCCACCGGCATCGAGGTGAAGATGGATCTCTATGCCGACAACGACGAGCTTTTCGCCAAGCTCAAGGGCGGCAACCCCGGCTATGACGTGATCGTGCCGACCAACGACTACCTCGAGCGCATGATCAAGGCCGACATGGTGATCCCGCTCGACCATTCGAAGATCCCGAACATGGCCAACATCGACCCGCTGTTCCAGGACGCCACCTTCGATCCGGGCCGTAAGTACTCGATCCCCTACATGTGGGGGACGGTGGGCATCGGCTTCCGCAAGTCTGCCGTGAGCGCCACGCCCGACAGCTGGAAGGTGCTGCTCGATTCGGACGAATATGCGGGTGCCATCTCGCTCCTGAGTGACCAGTCCAACGTGCTGGGTGCCGGCCTCAAGTATCTCGGTTACTCGTGGAACTCGACCAATGCGGACGAGCTCAAGAAGGTCGAGGACCTGTTGATCAAGCAGAAGAAGAACATCAAGGTCTTCGCGCCCGACAACGGCCAGGACCTGCTCGCCTCCGGCGAAGTGAAGCTGTGCCAGGAGTGGAACGGCGACATCAAGCAGGTGATGAGCGAGGACGAAGACCTCGGCTACATCGTTCCGAAGGAAGGCTCGCTCGTCTGGCAGGACACGCTGGCCATTCCGAAGGGCGCTCCGCACCCCGAGAACGCGATGGCCTTCCTGAACTTCATCCTCGACGCAAAGGAAGGTGCCGGCATCGCCGAGACCATCCAGTATGCCACCACCAACAAGGCGGCCAAGGAGCTGATGCCGGCTGAGTACAAGGAAAGCCCGGTGATCTTCCCGCCGGCCGACATTCTGGCCAAGTGCGAGCCGAACCTCTACCTCGGCGAAGAAGCCATCAAGCAGCGTGACGAAATCTGGACGCGCATCCGCGCGTCGTAGGAGCTAAGACATGGGGCGGCCACCGCAAGGGGCCGCCCCGTTTCGTTTGAACATCTGGAGCGCCATGCTCGACACGCTGAGACCGCCCGCCCTGCCGCTTGATGCGCTTCAGGCCTTCGCCGAGCGGAGCTATGGTCTCTCCGGCGTGTGGTCGCCGCTCGAGGGCGAACGCGACCAGAACTATCGGGTCCTGCTCCCTGGTGGCGAGAGCGCCACGTTCAAGGTTTGCCATCCGGCCGAGGGTGAGGCCATCCTGCTCTGCCAGGCCACAGCGCTTGAGCATATTGCCGAAGCAGACCCTGCACTGCCCGTGCCGCGCCTCATCCGCACGCGCAGCGGCGAACCGCTGGCGCACATCATACATGAGGGCCAGGATTACCCGGTCATGGTGCTGTCATGGCTCGAGGGCCACGTGCTGGGCGGCGACACGCTGGGGCGCGACGGCCTGTTCGATCTCGGAAAGCTGTTGGCACGCCTTGGCGTGGCGCTGCGCGGCTTCGTGAACGGTGCCCCGGCTGAACGTAGCCTGGTTTGGGACACGCGCCACGTGCTGCGGCTGGCCACCGAGATCGACAACCTTCCGGAAGGCGACCGCGCGCTTGCCACGGAAATTCTGGCGCGCCACGAGAAGGTCACCGTTCCGGCGCTGCGCCGCATGCGTGCCCAAGTCATCCACGGCGATGTTCATCCTCATAACGTGCTTGTCGACGCCGAGCGCAAGGTCACCGGAATCATCGACTTCGGCGACATGGTGCATGGCCCCCTGATTTTCGATCTCGCCAATGCGACGGGCGACTTCCTGACGCCCGCGGCAGATGTCGCTGACACCATCTTCGAATTGGTGCGCGGCTACCGCAGCGTGTCACCGCTCGAGGAGGCCGAGGCCGATGCGTTGATCGACCTGATCGACATTCGCCTTCTAATGACCCCGCTCATCGACGCGCTGAAGGCCTCGAACGGCATTGCTTCGCAGGACTATTTCCAGGCCTTCAACAGCCGCAGCATGCCGATGATCCGTGAAATGCGGCGCATCGGCCACGACAGGCTGCGCGCGTTGATCCGCCGCGCCGCGGCTTTCACCACCATTCCGCCGCATCACGCTGAAACTGCCGCGGAAGCCATCACGCGCCGCCGCAAGGTGATGGGTGAGAAGCTCTATGTCTTCTACGACCCGCCGCTGCACATCGTGAAGGGCGAGGGTGTGTGGCTTACCGCTTCAGACGGCAAGCGCTATCTCGACTGCTACAACAACGTGCCGCATGTGGGCCACGCCCACCCCTATGTGGCGGAGGCCATCGCGCGGCAGGCGCGCACACTCAGCACCAACACGCGCTACATCACCGACCAGTCGATCGAGTATGCCGAACGGCTGGCAGAACTCGCTTCCGAGGGCCTCACCTCCGTCACCTTCGTCAACTCCGGCAGCGAGGCAAACGACCTTGCCTGGCGCATGGCCAAGGCCTTCACCGGCTGTTCGGGCGGGCTTGCGATGGAATTCGCCTATCACGGTGTGAGCGAGTCGATTGACGCCTTTTCGCCGTCAAATGCGCCCGCGCACTGGAAGGCCCCGCACATCCGCCTGCTGCCTGCCCCCGATGTCTATCGCGGCCCCTATGGCCCGCAGGACAATGACGTCGGCGCGCGCTATGCGGCCCTCGCCGATCCGCTGATCGGCGACCTGCAGGAGAAGGGCCTCGGCGTTGCCGCGATGATGGTTGATTCCGCCTTCATGACCAACGGCATCCTCGACGCGCCTGCCGGCTATCTTCAGGGCGTCGTGGACCGCGTGCGCAAGGCGGGGGGCCTGTTCATCGCGGATGAGGTGCAATCTGGCTTCGGACGCATGGGGCCCTCCTTCTGGGGCCACCACCACCATGGCGTGGTGCCGGACTTCATCACCATCGGCAAGCCGGCGGGCAATGGCTATCCGCTTGGCGTGGTCATAACCAGGCCCGAGATTCTGTCACATTTCCTTCAATTCGGGCCGTTCTTCTCCAC
>JBEARP010000265.1:0-3052 GCA_041163105.1 Pseudomonadota bacterium | reverse complement strand
CGCGCTCTTCCGGAGCCTTGTCGATCTGGTCATACGCCGTGAACGTGGCGCCGCCCGTCTCGGCAAGGATCTTCGTGATCGCTGCGGTCAGCGACGTCTTGCCGTGGTCAACGTGGCCAATCGTGCCAATGTTGCAATGCGGCTTGTCGCGGTTGAATTTCTCTTTGCCCATCGTCGTCTACCCTGTTGGCCGCCAAGCGGCATTCACACTTCAAACTTTGGAGCGGGTGAAGGGAATCGAACCCTCGTATTCAGCTTGGAAGGCTGCTGCTCTACCATTGAGCTACACCCGCCCGGGAAACCCAAAACTACTGTGTCCGAACTCCATCGACCCATTTCTGGCGTCCGGCCCCAAGCAGTGGTGGGGGAGGTAGGACTCGAACCTACGAAGGCGAAGCCAGCGGATTTACAGTCCGCCCCCTTTGCCGCTCGGGACACTCCCCCGCGTCACCCTCGGTAAAGGGCATACACTGCTTAGGCCAAACGCCATTCAGCCCGGGGGTCGCCCGGGCCGTTTGGTGGGCGCGTTATGCAAGGATCATTTGGGCAAGTCAAGGGAATGATTGAAGCTTGTTCCGTCGAGCTTTGACACAATTCACGCCGTTCAGGGGGCGCCTATGGCAAAGCTTGTCCAAAACACCAGAAATTACCTCCAACGCATTGAAATATCGTCATAACAGTGAATTTTGAACTTTTCTGCACTAGCCATTGACCTGAGGGGGCGATCGCGCTTCCCTGCGGCCATGGACCTGATTACCACCACCGAATCGCTCAGTCTCATCTGCGATAGCCTTGCGGATGAAACATTCATAACCGTCGATACCGAATTCATGCGGGAATCGACCTACTGGCCGGACCTTTGCCTGATCCAGGTGGCGGGCGAGACGGTGAACGGACTGATCGATCCGCTGGCTCCGGGAATTGACCTTAAGCCGTTTTTCGAGCTGATGAACAACCCAAATGTTCTGAAGGTTTTCCACGCGGCCCGGCAGGACATTGAAATCATGGTGCACCGAGCCGGCATCGTACCGCACCCGGTGTTCGACACCCAGATCGCCGCCATGGTGTGCGGCTTCGGCGACCAGGTCGGATATGAGGCAATCGTCCGCAAGCTGGCCAAGGCGCAGATCGACAAATCATCCCGCTTCACCGACTGGTCGCGCCGGCCCCTGACGGAAAAGCAGCTGGTCTACGCCCTGGCGGATGTCACCCACCTGCGTGTCGTCTACGAAGCGTTGAAGACGGAGCTTGACCGCAACGGGCGCGAGCACTGGTTGCAAGAGGAAATGAACATCCTCACCAACCCGGCGACCTACCGCACCGAGCCCGAGGACGCCTGGAAGCGCATCAAGGTGCGGCTTCGCGCCAAAAAACAGCTGGGCGTGCTGGTGGAAGTGGCCGCCTGGCGCGAACGCGAGGCGCGCGACAAGAACGTGCCGCGCTCGCGCGTGCTGAAGGATGACGCGCTGGCCGAGATCGCCACCCAGATGCCGCAGACACGGGAAGCGCTCAACCAGCTGCGCGCCCTGCCCAAGGGCATGGCAAGTTCGCGCATCGGCGAGGCGGTCCTGAAGGCCGTGGCGGCCGGCCTCGCGGTGGACCAGAAGTCCCTGCCCCAGCCCGATGATGGCCGCGACGACATGAGCGAAGCCGCACAGGCCGCCGCCGAGGTTCTGAAGCTGGCGCTGAAGGTGGTTTGCGAAAAGGAAGGGATTGCCCCGAAGCTCGTGGCCTCGAGTTCCGACATTGATGCGGTTGCCGAAAGCGATGCGGCCGACGTGCATTTGATGAAGGGCTGGCGGCGCGAACTGTTCGGAGATCTCGCACTCGCCATCAAGCGCGGCGAAGCCGTCATTGGCTTCGAAGGTGGCCGCGTCCGGGTGCTGCCCGCACTGAAGGCGGCTGCGGAATAGGAGCCGGGGTCTTCTCCCGCCATTTCAGCGGGAGCGGACGATGCCGTCAGAACGACCCGAACATTCCGCCCAGCACGATTACCACGACCAGCGCGAGGACGGCGCCGAGAATGCCGACCATGACGATGTCGCGGTAGGCCTCCTTGTGGTTCGAGCCGCAGACGGCCAGCAGCGTGACCACCGCACCATTGTGCGGCAGACTGTCGAGCGTGCCGGAGCTGATGACGGCCACGCGGTGCAGCAGCGAGGGATCAAGCCCGATGGCAGCGGCGCGCTCCATGAAGGTGCCGCCCAGCGCGTCGAGCGCGATGGTGAGGCCGCCCGAGGCGGAACCCGTGAGCGCCGCAAGCACATTGACGGCAACCGACAACGACACCAGCGGCCCGCCGCCGATACCCAGCACCCAGTCGCTCACGTCCTTGAAGGCTGGCATGGCGGCGACGACCGCACCGAAGCCCACGAGACTCGCCACCGACATGATGGGCAGCACCGAGGCATTGGCGCCGGCATCGATGGTGCTCTTGAGCGCCGGCAAGCGGCCAACGTTGATGACGAGCGCCACGATGATGGCGGCGGCCAAGGCGGTGATGACCGCCCACACGCCGCTCAATGCCGAGAGCGAGGTGGCGCCCCACTGCGGCTCGGCCAGGAACTCGGCGTTGACCCGTGGCAGGATGAAGAACGACATGAGGATGTTGACGAGGATGACCACGACGAGCGGCAACGCCGCCAACAGGATCGAGGGCGGCTTCAGCGCCACTTCGCCATGGCCGATCTCTGCCGGATCGAACTCGCGGGCCGAGGTGGCGCGCTCGCGCAGGGTCTCATCCGTGGCCAGGTCCCTTGCACTCGCCGGCCTGCCCTCGCCGAAGCCCTCGCCGCGAGCCCGCGCGCGGGCTTCCTCGCGGTTGAGCCACCACAGGCCGAAGCCCAGCATGACGAGTGATGCGATGATGCCAAGGCCGGGTGCAGCAAAGGGCGTGGTGCCGAAGAACGGCATGGGAATGGCATTCTGGATGGACGGCGTGCCGGGCAGCGCGGACATCGTGAAGGTGGACGTGCCCAGCACGATGGCCGCAGGCATGAGGCGGCGCGGTATGCCGGCCGAACGGAACAATTCCTGCGCCATGGGTGCGAGC
>JBEARP010000264.1:0-11246 GCA_041163105.1 Pseudomonadota bacterium | reverse complement strand
GAGAAGGGCTCGCCCTCGGCCGTGCCCTGGATCTCGACGATGCCGCCCGAGCCCGTCATCACGAAATTGGCGTCGGTGCCGGCGGAGGAATCTTCCGGATAGTCGAGGTCGAGCACCGGGGTGCCATTGTGGATGCCGCAGGAAATGGCGGCGACATGGTCCTTGAGCGGCCAGGTCTTGAACATGGAGCGCTGCTCCATCCACTTCAGGCAGTCGAAGAGGGCGACCCAGGAGCCGGTGATGGCGGCGGTGCGGGTGCCGCCATCGGCCTGCAGCACATCACAGTCGAGCGTGATCTGGCGCTCGCCCAGTGCGGGCAGGTCGACCACGGCGCGCAAGCTGCGGCCGACGAGGCGCTGGATTTCCTGGGTACGGCCGGACTGCTTGCCGGCGGAGGCCTCGCGCCGCGTGCGGTCATGGGTGGCGCGCGGCAGCATGCCGTATTCGGCGGTGACCCAGCCCTTTCCGCCGCCCTTCAGCCACGGCGGAACCCGCTCTTCCAGCGAGGCGGTGCACAGCACATGCGTGTCGCCGAAGCGGACGAGGCAGGAGCCCTCGGCATGGCGGGTGAAGCCGCGGGTGAAGCTGACGGCGCGCAATTCGTCTGGTTTCCGCCCGGATGGACGCATTTTGGTCATTCCTTGTCCTGAAAGGGGGGCTTCTAGCCCCTTTGATTGACCTCAGCCAAGTTGATTCCTACATTAGCGCCCATGAGTGTGATCCCGCCCAAGCCATTCACCGAGGAGCGGCTCTCCGGCATTGCCGGGCTCGACCAGCGCTCGCGTGACATCTTCCGCCGCCTCGTTGACACCTATCTCGCCACTGGCGAGCCCGTGGGCTCGCGCACCATTTCGCGAATCCTGCCGCACAACCTGTCGCCGGCGTCGGTCCGCAACGTGATGATGGACCTCGAGGATGCGGGGTTGATCTTCTCGCCCCACACCAGTGCGGGACGCATGCCCACCGAGCAGGGCCTGCGTTTCTTCGTCGATGCGGTGATGGAGGTGGGCGCCATGCCCACCGACGAGCGCGCCATGATCGACGCGCAGATGGCGGCATCGAACCACCAGCGCCGGGTGGAGGACGTGCTGGGCGAGGCGACGACGCTGCTGTCGGGCCTGTCGCATTGCGCCGGCGTCATCCTGGCGCCCAAGATGAATGCCAGGCTGAAGCACATCGAATTCGTCAACCTGGGGCCCGGCCGGGCGCTGGTGATCCTCGTCGGCGAGGATGGCGGGGTGGAGAACCGGGTCATCGAGGTGCCGCGCGGGCTGCCGCCGTCCACCTTCGCGCAGGCCTCGAACTATCTCTCCACGCGGTTTCAGGGCAAGACCATCGACGAGGTGCAGCGCTTCGTGCGCGACGAGATGCAGCTGCTCCGCTCGGAACTGGATGAAATCTCCGCCCGCATCGTCGAGGCCGGGATCGGGCAATGGTCGGGCGAGGCGGATGCCGACGACAAGACGCTGATCGTGCGCGGCCAGGCCAACCTGATCGAGAATGCCACGGCCACCGCCGACCTCGAGCGCATTCGCAAGCTGTTCGAGGACATCGAGAACAAGAAGGAACTGGCGCAGCTGCTCGGTGCGGCCGAGCAGGGCGAGGGGGTGCGGATCTTCATCGGCTCGGAGAACCGGCTGTTCTCGCTGTCGGGCTCCTCGATCATCGTGACGCCCTTCCGCAATGCCGAGGAAAAGATCGTCGGCGTCATGGGCATCATCGGCCCCACCCGCATGAACTATGCCCGGATCATCCCCATGGTGGATTACACCGCCAAGGCGATCGGACGGCTCCTCACTTGATTTTTGGGGCCGGGCAGCCGATATGGCTGTCAATCTGCAATTCCCAAGGACTGGAAAGCCTTTAGCCATGGCCGAAGACAAGAATCCAACCGACGAGCCGAACCCCGACATCGCCCTCGAAGAGGCGCTGGCTGAAGAACTCGATGAGCGCGATCTCGAGATCGCCAGGCTCAGGGAAGAGGCTGCCCAATACAAGGACCGGCTGCTGCGCACCGCCGCCGACATGGACAATCTGAGAAAGCGTGCCGAGCGCGAGAAGGCGGAGGCAACGCTTTATGCCGCCACCAATTTTGCCCGGGACCTGTTGAGCGTTTCCGACAACATGCAGAGGGCGCTTGACCATAAGCCGGCCGAGGACGCCAGCCAGGAAACCAAGAATCTGTTCACCGGCATCGAGATGACGCAGCGCGAGTTGCTCAACGTCTTCCAGCGCTACAACATCCGCAAGGTCCAGACGGTCGGCGCCAAGTTTGACCCGAACGTGCATCAGGCCCTGTTCGAGATGCCGACCAAGGAGTATCCGCCCGGCACGGTGGTGCAGGAAATGCAGTCCGGCTTTGCCATTGGCGACCGCTGCCTGCGGCCAGCCATGGTGGGCGTCGCCAAGGCCGAGGACTGAGGCTTCCCCTCGCGAATGATCTCATGATGCCCGGGGACGACCCGGGCATTTTCTTTTGACGTTGTGAAATAGTCATGTGGGCGTAGAATAAATCCTCTGGTTGCGCCATGCCACACCCAGCGGAGGTTCCAAAGGCTGATAGCGGCACCGTATTGTGGTCTGAGCTGATGACCACCGAGGTGGAAAAGGCCAAGTCCCTCGACGGCGAGACCCTTGGCCTGAGTTTCGAGCCCTTCGGCGACAACACCCCCGGTTACGGGCTCGCCACCAGTGACGGGCGGCCCTACCGGGTGGTTCACCAACATGGCTGTCGACGATGTCGATGCGCGGGTTGCTTCGGCGCTGGCAGCGGGGGCCGAACTCTGCATGCCGGTGTTCGAGGTGCCCACCGTCGGTCGCATTGCCATCCTGCAGGACCCGACAGGCGCCCTTATCGGCTGGATGAAGCCCGTACCGCGCGAATAGACCGGCTTCAGGTGGCAGCAACCACCCCGCAAAGCCCGTCACAGGGGCACTGACAGCCTTTTTGCGAGGCCCGGCTAGGGGGATACCTCTAGGAATTCCTTGCCAAAAGCAATCGTTACGAAGCCCGTCTCGCCGGCGGTGCTCCCCGGCGTGTCTGGTCAGAGAAGACGAACCGCCTTCTCCGCGGCAACGATCCCCGACAGGTGTGCGCCGTGGACCGTGGAGTAGAACGGGATCGAGCAGTGCTCACCCGCCAGTACGATCCTGTCGCCGACGGTTTCCTGAAATTTCAGCCGTGACGCCGCCTTGCCGGGCTTGGCGTGGGAATAGCCGCCGAGCGCATAGGGGTCGGAAACCCAGTGGGTGCGCAGCGTCTTCACCACGCGAGTCTTCATGCCTGATCCAAAGGCTTCCACCATCGCCTCCATGGCCAGCGCCGTTATGGCCTCATCGCTGAGCTTCTCCATTTCGGCGCCATAGCTGCCACCCATGTGCGAGACGAGGAGTGGCCTGCCGAAAGGGTTGATGTGGAGGTTGAATGGCCGCTTTGCCGGGTCATCGAAGATCACGTCGCCATAGCTGTGGCCGAAGCCGTCGATGGGCCTGTCGAGCAGGATGGCGAGTTTCTCGGAAACACCCATCGGACAGTCGTGGAAGGCCTGCACCAGTTCTGCCGGAAGTGCGGGATCGAAGCGGATGCCGTCGGCGATCAGCACATTGATGGGTACGGCGAGGATGATGGCAGACGCCGTCACCGTCCCGCGTTCCGTTTCCACGCGAACGTGGCGCCCGGACCAGTTGATACGGCTGACCGGCGTTGCGAGCGTCACCGGCAAGCCCGCCGCATGGCGCGCTACCAGCGCGCCGTAGCCGTCCTTGACCGGGAAGTCGCCACCTTCATCGACGTAGCGGGCGGCATCGAGGGTCGAGCAGTTCTCCGGGGCATGCGAGGTGATCTGGCCGATGATGTGGTCCATCAGCGGGTTCCAGCGATTGCCGGGTTCGAGATAGCCGGAGAACGGTACATCCTCCGTCACCTGCGATAGACGCGCCAGCACCTCAACGATGTAGTCGACGGCCTCTGCCTGCATCGCGTCGGGGAGCGGTCCGCCGTTGCCCATGCGCACCACGTCAGCCCAGCTGATCTTGTCGTTGTAGGCAAAGCCCAGTCTGTCGGCGATCGTGGTGAAGGGGTTCTGGCTTGCCGCATGCAGCCAGTGGGCACCGCAGTCGAAGGGCAGGCCCAGCGTGGTGGCGTCGGTGAAGGCCCGGCCGCCAATCCGGTCACGCGCCTCCAGCACGATGAAGCGGCGGCCCGCGGATTGCAGGCTCAGCCCGGCGGCAAGGCCGGCAGCGCCAGCACCGATGATGGCGACGTCATAGTGGCTCATGGCTTGGTCACCCGTCGGAGTGTGAGGTTGATGCGCCCGCCATCCTTCAGCAAGGTGGAGGTGCCGGCGATGACCCGGTCGATGCCGTGGTAGCAGAGGCGGGAGGCGCCGCCCATGACCAGCACGTCGCCGGAGGTGAGCTTGAGGATCTCGGTCTTGCCGCCGCGCTCCGGGCCGCCAATGCGGAATACAGCCGTGTCGCCCAGCGACACCGAGAGGACGGGAGCGGAAAGGTCGTCCTCGTCCTCGTCGCGATGCAGGCCCATCTTGGCGCCGCCATTGTAGACGTTCAACAGGCAGGCCTCGGGGTCATGCGGGTAGCCGGAAACCTCCCGCCACAGGGTCAGCAGCGCATCAGGTATCCTGGGCCACGGCCTGCCGGTTCCCGGGTGCGTTGCCTGGTAGCGATAGCCCGCCCGATCCGACACCCAGCCGAGGGGGCCGAGGTTGGTCATCCGCACCGTGAAGGGGCGCCCGGTGCGCGGCATGACGGGTGTGACAAGCGGCGCCTGCGCCACGGCGGCGCGCAGGGTCTCGACCAGCCGGTGCTGGGCCTCGGGTCCCAGCTGGCCGGGAAAGTATCGAAGTCCTGGTTGCATTCGGCGCTTTTCTCACTGCCGGTCTTGCGTGGGCAAGCCGTTTCTCCTCATGATCGAGCAGCGAACGATATTTCAATCGGAGGTCCAGCCATGACGTCTTGCAGGCTCATCAGCGGCGGGGAGACCTTTGACGGGAAGCAGGGGCTATCCTACTTCTCCGGCATCTCGGCGGAATCGGCAGGCTCCGAGAAGCTTTGCATGCTTATCGTGACCATGCCGCCCGGGGCGTCCGCCCGGCCACACTACCATGAGGCCCATGAATCGGCGATCTTCGTGCTGGAAGGCTATTCCGAGATGCGCCACGGACCCAATCTCGAGCATGTCATGGCCATCAAGGCGGGCGACTTCTGCTACATTCCGGCGGGCGTTCCGCACCAGCCCTACAACCCCACTGACAAGCCGGTCAGGGCGGTGATCGCCCGGACCGACCCCAATGAGCAGGAAAGCGTGGTCCTGCTCGATTAACCCCAACACATTTGCGTGGGGGAACCGCTTGATAGCCAGTACCCCCCTGCCTATATAGCCCTCGACAGCCGGTGACCCGAAGAATCGGGCAACCGGGACCTAATCTTAATCAGGAGGCGGACCCCCCTTCAGCCAATTGGGGGTCGGGCAAGTGCCTACAGGGCTTTCCCAAGCTCCGCCTGCCAATTGGAGGATCAAGATGGCGAAAGTGATTGGTATCGACCTCGGCACCACCAACTCCTGCGTTGCGGTGATCGAGGGCAAGAGCCCCAAAGTGATCGAGAATGCCGAGGGTGCCCGCACCACCCCCTCGATCGTCGCGTTTACCGCGGACGGCGAAACCCTGGTCGGCCAGCCGGCCAAGCGCCAGGGCGTGACCAACCCCGAGAACACCTTCTTCGCGATCAAGCGCTTGATCGGCCGCCGCTTTGACGACCCGATGGTCGCCAAGGACAAGAAGCTCGTTCCCTATTCCATCATCAAGGCCGACAATGGCGATGCCTGGGTCGAGAGCCGCGACAAGCGCTTCTCCCCCTCCCAGATTTCCGCCTTCACGCTGACCAAGATGAAGGAAACGGCGGAGCGCTATCTCGGCGAGCCCGTCACCCAGGCGGTCATCACCGTCCCGGCCTACTTCAACGACAGCCAGCGCCAGGCCACCAAGGATGCCGGCAAGATCGCCGGCCTCGAAGTGCTGCGCATCATCAACGAGCCGACGGCGGCTGCGCTCGCCTATGGCCTCGACAAGAAGGAAGCCGGCACCATCGCGGTCTACGACCTCGGCGGCGGTACCTTCGACGTGTCGATCCTCGAGATCGGCGACGGCGTGTTCGAGGTGAAGTCGACGAACGGCGACACCTTCCTCGGCGGTGAAGACTTCGACATGCGCATCGTCGACTACCTCGCCGATGAGTTCAAGAAGGAGCAGGGCATCGACCTGCGCAAGGACAAGCTCGCCCTGCAGCGCCTCAAGGAAGCTGCGGAAAAGGCCAAGATCGAGCTCTCGTCCGCGACGCAGACCGAAATCAACCTGCCCTTCATCACCGCCGATGCCTCGGGCCCGAAGCATCTGACGCTGAAGCTGACCCGCGCCAAGCTTGAGGCCCTCGTCGAGGACCTCATTGCCAAGACCATCGAGCCCTGTCGCGCCGCGCTCAAGGACGCCGGCGTGACCGCTGGCCAGATCGACGAGGTCGTACTCGTCGGTGGCATGACCCGCATGCCGAAGGTCATCGAGGTGGTGAAGCAGTTCTTCGGCAAGGAGCCGCACAAGGGCGTGAACCCGGATGAAGTCGTGGCCATCGGCGCTGCGATCCAGGCCGGCGTGCTCAAGGGCGAAGTGAAGGACGTTCTCCTGCTCGACGTGACGCCGCTGTCGCTCGGCATCGAGACGCTGGGTGGCGTGTTCACCCGCCTGATCGACCGCAACACCACGATCCCGACCAAGAAGAGCCAGGTGTTCTCGACCGCTGACGACAACCAGACGGCCGTGACCATCCGCGTCTTCCAGGGCGAGCGCGAAATGGCGGCCGACAACAAGATGCTCGGCCAGTTCGACCTGATGGGCATTCCGCCCGCACCACGCGGCATTCCGCAGGTCGAGGTGACCTTCGACATCGACGCCAACGGCATCGTCAACGTGTCCGCCAAGGACAAGGCGACGAACAAGGAGCAGCAGATCCGCATCCAGGCCTCGGGCGGCCTGTCGGACGCGGAAGTCGAGAAGATGGTCAAGGAGGCGGAAGCAAACGCCGCCGAGGACAAGAAGCGCAAGGACCTGGTGGAAGCCAAGAACCACGCCGAAGCCCTCATGCACTCGACGTCGAAGTCGCTTGCCGAGTTCGGCGACAAGGTTTCAGCGGCTGACAAGTCGGCCATCGAGAGCGCCATCGCGGACCTCAAGTCCACGCTGGAGACTGGCGATGCCGAGCAGGTGCAGGAAAAGTCCAACGTGCTGTCACAGGCCGCGATGAAGCTCGGCGAGGCCATGTACAAGGCCCAGGCCGGCCAGGCCGAAGCCGACGCGCAGCGTGACGCCGGTGGTGGGCGCGCTGCCGAGGACGACGTGGTCGACGCCGACTTCGAGGAAGTGAAGGACGACGACAAGAAGGCCTGAGGCCTTTGCTGACAAGGAATCCCGCTTCACGTCGCAGGCCCTGCAACGGGTCTGCCGCGCGGGGCGGGGTTCTGCCCTACCCCCTTTCCAACTCTTTCCGTTCCTGCGTGGATCCCACCCGAGGACGGCAACCGACAGCGGTACGCATTCATGGCCAAGCGTGACTATTATGAAGTTCTGGGCGTTGGCCGGTCGGCCGACGAGAAGGACCTCAAGGCCGCCTATCGCAAGCTCGCCAAGCAACTCCATCCGGATGCCAATCAGGGCGATGCGCAGACCGAGGCCAAGTTCAAGGAACTGAACGAGGCCTATGACGTGCTGAAAGACCCGCAGAAGCGTGCGGCTTATGATCGTTTTGGCCACCAGGCCTTCGAGAACGGCATGGGCGGCGGGCGCGGCGGTGCGGGCTTCGGCCCGGACTTCAACTCGTCGATGTCCGACATCTTCGAGGACCTGTTCGGCGACTTCATGGGCGGCGGCGGTGGTGGACGTGGCCGCCGTGGTGGCGGACGCGGCAATGGCGCCACGCGCGGCGCCGACCTGCGCTACAACATGGAAATCAACCTGACCGAGGCCTTCACCGGCAAGACGGCACAGGTCCGCGTACCGTCCTCCGTCACCTGCGAGACCTGCAATGGCTCGGGCGCCAAGCCCGGCACGTCGCCCAAGACCTGCTCGACCTGTGGCGGACATGGGGCTGTTCGCTCGCAATCCGGCTTCTTCACGGTGGAGCGCACGTGCCCCAGCTGCCAGGGTCGCGGCCAGGTCATCTCCGATCCGTGCAGCCCCTGCTCAGGGCAGGGCCGCGTGACGAAGGAGCGAACGCTTTCCGTCAACATTCCTGCGGGCGTCGAGGACGGCACGCGCATCCGGCTTGCCAGCGAGGGCGAGGCTGGCATGCGGGGTGGGCCATCGGGTGACCTCTACATCTTCCTCTCGGTCAAGCCCCACGAGTTTTTCCAGCGCGACGGCGCCGACCTGTTCTGCAAGGTACCGGTGTCGATGACGGCGGCCGCCATGGGCGGCGAGATCGAAGTGCCCACCATCGACGGCAAAAAGGCACGCGTCTCGGTTCCGGAAGGAACCCAGACCGGCAAGCAGTTCCGCCTCAAGAGCAAGGGCATGCCGGTGCTGCGGTCCTCGCAGATGGGTGACATGTACATCCAGGTGGCCGTCGAAACACCGGTCAACCTGTCGCGCCGCCAGAAGGAACTGCTGCGGGAGTTCGAAAAGGAAGCCAAGAACAACAGCCCCGAGTCGGAAGGCTTCTTCGCCAAGGCCAAGGCCTTCTGGGATGGCTTCGGAAGCTGAGGCCTCGGCCCCAAGGCTCATTCACCTCATTTTGCCCGGGTCATGCCCGGCCATTGTGGATGTCTGAAAGTAACGCCACGACAGACTGTGCGAGAGCCGCTCAATCTACCTTTTCGCCAGGGTAGACGCCCCATAGCTGGGTTTGCTGCACATAGCCCTCATAGCCGCCGGCGCTGAGTTCGCACCATTCACCGTCGCAATGCCCGACCTCGGCGACGACGCCGGAGCCGACATAAGCGACCACGCCGGTGCCACTCTTCGGCCCGCTCAACAGCGTCACGTTCTGCCCCTGCTTCCAGGGCGCGATCTCTGCGGTGCGCTTGCCTGCCAGCATGTTCTGCAGGATCCAGCCTTCCTCGCCGTCAGAATCGCGCACGCGGCGCCAGTTCTCGAATTCGGCGACAATTTCGACGGGCAGTCCCTTGCGCTGGAACACCCAGGCCACCGGATGGTCGCTGGAGGGGCCGCGGCGGACGTTCACTTTTTCTGCCTTGAGCGACACGAAACGCGGAATGGGCAGTCCGGACGGCCCGACGGGCCGCGTCACCTCCTGCCCGATGGAGCCGGTCACGGCGCCCTTTTCCACATTGGCCTGCGAATCCACGCGCTTGCCGAACAGCGACCAGCCGACCGCACCGGCTAGGCCGATGCACGCCAAACTCAGGATGATGGAGCCAAAACGTCGTTTCTTGGTCGCGCTTGCCGTCATGATTACCGAAAATCCTCAACGCGGACCGGACGCCTCTTTCGGGAGAACGGCCCCTTACGCCACAAAGCCAGTTTACACCACCTGCCGGCCCGTGCAAACGAGGGAACACGCGTGTCTAACCCGTCACGGACCTGTGGCAGGATTGATCCTGCAGGGTTAAGATTGCGTGAGCATTGAGACCGGAGCCAGGATTCCCGCATGACCAAGCGCAAGCCCCTCGTCGTCGTCACCCGCAAGTTGCCCGACGTCGTCGAGACCCGGATGATGGAGCTGTTCAACACCAGGCTCAACGCCTCGGACGCGCCGATGGGCCGTGCCGAGCTGATCGAAGCGGTCAAGACCGCCGAGGTGCTGGTCCCCACCGTCACCGACCGCATCGACAAGGCGGTGCTGCTGCAGGCGGGCGACCAGCTGAAGCTGATCGCCAACTTCGGCAATGGCGTGGACAACATCGACGTCGAGACCGCACTTTCCCGCGGCATCACCGTTACCAACACGCCGGGCGTGCTGACGGAAGACACCGCCGATTTCACCATGGCGCTCATCATGGCGGTTTCCCGCCGCATCATCGAAGGCGCGAAGGTGATCGGTGCTGACAATTCATGGGGCGGCTGGTCGCCCACCTGGATGCTTGGCCACCGCATCTGGGGCAAGCGCCTGGGCATCATCGGCATGGGCCGCATCGGCACGGCTGTCGCCCGCCGCGCCAAGGCCTTCGGCTTGCAGATCCACTATCACAACAGGAAGCCCGTCCACGCCAAGATCGAGGAGCAGCTGGAGGCCACCTATTGGGAAAGCCTCGACCAGATGCTGGCGCGCATGGACATCGTTTCGGTCAACTGCCCTCACACGCCAGCCACTTACCACCTGCTCTCGTCGCGCCGCCTCAAGCTGATGAAGCCCGAGGCCATCATCGTCAACACGGCGCGCGGCGAGGTGATCGACGAGAACGCGCTGGCCCGCATGCTGGAGGCGGGTGAACTCGGCGGCGCCGGGCTGGACGTGTTCGAACACGAGCCGGCCGTGAACCCGCGCCTGCTCAAGGCCAAGAAGGCAGTTCTCCTGCCGCACATGGGTTCTGCCACCATCGAGGGCCGCATCGACATGGGCGAGAAGGTGATCATCAACATCAAGACCTGGGTCGACGGCCACAACCCGCCGGATCGCGTGCTGCCGTCGATGCTGTGAGGCGGTCGGCGACACTCACTCACGCAAGGACCAACGAAATTCTCCTTGCCCCGGCTTGACCGGGGCATCTTTTTTGTGGCCATGAAAAAGGATGCGCGGGTCTAGCCCGCGCAAGGTGAGTGATGCGGTGAGTGGGTGAGACCTTACGCAATTGCCCTGAGCGTCTTGCCCCTGGCGGCTGCATAGCCCCGCACGGCATTGCCAAACGCCGTGAACAGCTTCACCGAGTCCGGGTTGTTCAGCGCCTTGAATTCCGGGTGCCACTGGGTGCCCATGGCGAAGCTCTTGGCATCGCGCACCGATACCGCCTCGATGATGCCGTCTGGTGCCGTCGCTTCCACCTGCAGGCCCTTGGCGAGCCGCTTGATGCCCTGGCGATGGATGGAGTTCACCATGGTCTCGCGCTTGCCGAGGATCTGCTCGAGCAGACCGCCGGAGCGGATGTTGATGGCGTGGGACGGCGCATAGCGCACATCGACGTCATCATGCTGTGGCGCGCGGTGGTCAAGCCGACCCTCGATGGTCTGCAGTTCGGTTTCGAGCGTTCCGCCCAGCACCACGTTCAGTTCCTGGAAGCCGCG
>JBEARP010000263.1:0-12099 GCA_041163105.1 Pseudomonadota bacterium | reverse complement strand
CATCAAGGAGGCAGCCGCCGTGCGCCTGCGTCCCATCCTGATGACCACCGCCGCCATGGTGATCGGCGTCGTGCCGCTGCTGATTGCGGATGGCGCGGGCGCGCGGAGTCGCTTCGACATCGGCGTGGTCATCGCCGCCGGCATGACCATCGGCACGCTGTTCACGCTGTTCATCACGCCCGCCATCTACTCCTATGTCGCCCGTGACCGCCGCCACATGCATGACCGCGAGAATGCCTCGGACGTTCTCGGCCCGAATGTGGATGTGCCGGCAAACGACCGGCAGCTTGTGCCAAAGGCGGCGGAGTAGCGCATCCGCGGCCCTCCACGTTCAATATTCCCTCACCATGGCCGGGCTTGGCCCGGCCATTCTTTTTGGCGCTCGATCATCTGTCGTCACACCGGTGCAGGTCGGTGTCCAGCCTCTGTCAGTCATCGGGTGGAGGGAGAGCGGGATATCGGCCTGCGCCGGGATGACGCCTTGGCGAGTATGGAGGTCGGCTTAAACCAGCGAACCCAGACCCTTCTGCATCCGTGCCATCGCCTTGCCGATTTCTGCTTCACTGCAGGCGAATGACAACCGGATCGAGCCTGGCGCGCCAAAGGCGGAGCCAGGGACGGTGGCAACATGGTGCTCGTCGAGCAGCCAGTCGCACAGTGCGTCGGTGGTGTCCAGCAGGTGGTTGCCGGCCTTGCTGCCAAGCAGCGCCGACACATCCGGGAAGGCATAGAAGGTGGCCGGGATCTGGCCTGCCTTAATGCCCGGTATGGCGTTGAGGCCGCCCAGCACCATGTCGCGGCGCAGCTGGTATTCCCTGCGCATGCGTTCGACCGCATCGCGCGGACCTTCCAGCGCGGCGATTGCGGCGCGCTGCACGAACTGGTTGGCGCCAGCGGTAATGGCACTCTGCATGCGGGCCATCGCCTTGGCGATGGGCTCTGGTGCGGCGGCATAGCCCAGCCGCCAGCCCGTCATGGCGAAGCCCTTGGAGAAGCCATTCACGGTGATCGTCCGCTCGCGCATGCCGGGCAGCGCGCCGAATGAGTTCATCTCGCCGTCGAAGATGATGTATTCGTAGATCTCGTCGGAGAGCACCATGAGGTGCGGATGCGCCCTCACGATGTTGGCCAGCTCCTGCAATTCCGCCTTGCTCCACACCGCGCCCGAGGGGTTGGACGGCGAGTTCAGCACGATGAGCTTGGTCTTCGGTGTGATGGCGGCGGCGATGCGGCTGGCGGGAACCTTGTAGTTCTCCTCGACGGAGGCATGCAGCACCACGGGCGTGCCGCCAGCGAAGCGCACGGTGATTTCGTATGAGACCCAGAAGGGGGCCAGCATGATCACCTCGTCGCCCTGTTCAATGATCGACAGGATGGCGTTGGCGATGGCCTGCTTGGCGCCATTGGCGAGGCAGATTTCGTTGGCGGAATAATCCAACCCGTTCTCGGCCTTGAGCTTCCGGGAGAGGGCGGCTCGCAGTTCCGGAATGCCCATGACGGGTGAATAGTGGGTGTAGCCTGCCTTCATGGCCTCGGTGGCGGCCTGCTGGATGTTGTCGGGCGTATCGAAATCGGGCTCGCCCAGCGTCAGGCTGACCACGTCGGCACCCTTGGCGCGCAGCTCGCGCGCGCGCTGCGACATGCGGATGATGGCGCCTTCATCGGCGGTTTTTGATCGGGAAACGAGCAGGGCGGCGGGATCGAAGTGTGTCATGGTGGCCCCCTATACTTCACCACGCTTGCCCGGTCGAGGCGCGCCGGGCATAAGGCGCCCATGCAAAAACTCACCCCCGGCTTGATTCTTCTTGCGGCGGCGTTCGGCCTTGTGGCCTGCGGCGAGTCGCCCGACGTGCGGGTCACCCGCAACAAGCCGGCTTCGCAGGTGGTCATGAAACCGCGCAGCGAGCCCATCTTTTATAACGGCAAGACCTACCAGCTCGACTTTGCACCCAAGGGGCCGAACCTGTTCGACATGTCGGTGTCCGGCATGACGCCGAAGCAGCAGAAGGACGCGGTGGCGGTGGCCACATCCTCGCTCGGCTATTACGCCTGCCCCGAGGGCCAGAAGGGCAGGCTGCAGGGCAACCCCGTCTATGCCGATGCCAAGTGGCGCATGCAGGCGAAGTGCGGCTGACGCACAATCGCCGCTGAACGGATCACGCACGAAAGTCGGGATCAAGCAGCGTGAAGTGTCAGGGAGCCGATAGTCCCAGGTGGCGGAGCAGGGCTTCCGGCTTTTCGCGGACATCGGCGATCGTGTGCTTGCCGAGAACGTCGAAGAACGCGCGCCTGGCCTCGGAAATGACGCCCTTCAGGCGACAGGCGGGGGTGATGACGCAGGTGTTGCGCTCGGCATTGAAGCACTCAACGATCGGCTGGTCTTCCTCGCCGAACTTTACGACGTCGCCCACCGAAATTCTGTCGGCCGGACGCGCCAGCGTGAAGCCGCCGGAACGGCCTCGCTGGGTGACCAGGAAGCCCGCACGCCCCAATTCAATGATGACCTTGATCAGGTGGTTACGCGAAATGCCATAGGCCTTGACCACCTCGTCGATGGTCACCCTGTTGGGGTGGCGCAGCGCGGCCTGAATCAAGACGCGTAGCGAGTAATCCGTGAACACGCTCAACCGCATAATTGCATCAATTAGCCTAATGCAACTTCTGCGCAAGTGGCCGGTGCTAGCCGTCCCGCAACCGCGCATAGACGGCATCGTCCGCCCATGCGCCCTTCAACCACTCGCTGCCGCGGAAGTGCGCTTCCTTGGCAAAGCCGGCCTTTTCAAGCACCCGGCACGATGCGGCGTTGCGCGGATCCACCGAAGCGGTGATGCGGTGCATGTTGAAGCGCTCGAAGGCATAGGCCGTGAGTCCGGCTACGGCCTCCGTTGCAATGCCGCGGTTCCAGTGTGTGCGGACGATGGTGTAGCCGATGCGCCCAAGCCGCTGGTCGGCGGCATCCACGCACAGCCCGCAGTCGCCGATGAACGCGCCCGAGGCCCTGTCTTCAAGGGCGAACTGGAACCAGCCGGGCTCGCCCGGCTGAGCCGTTGCCAGCTCCGCGATGAAGCTGCGCCCATCGTCTTCCGTGTAGCGCTCCCAGGACTGGAAGCGCGAAACCTCCGGGTCGTCGCGCATGGACACGAAGGCCGCGAGGTCGGAAGGCGCGAAGCGGCGTGCGATCAGCCTGGCGGTCTCGAAGATCATCCGAAGCGGCGGTCCAGCCAGTCGCGCGTGCGGAAGTAGCGGCCGATCCACGGCAGGAACCAGGTATTGCCGGTGTAGAGGGCGTGGTCGGGGAACTCCGGGCGGTCGAAGGCGCAGACGTGGTTCACCTTGCCGGCGATCTTGCGCGCCGTCTGGTGGCCGAGATAGCTCATCATGGCGACGCCAGAGCCGTTGCAGCCCAGCGCATAATGCATGTTGTCGAACTTGCCCATGTGCGGCATCTCGTCGAGGGTGAAGGCCACGTTGCCGGTCCAGGCATGGGTGATCTTGGAGCCCTTGAGCTGCGGGAAGCGGTCGGTCATGAAACCGTAGAGGATGGGTGCCGTCTCGACGGGGTCGGTGTGGCCGAACTTGGCGCGGCCGCCGAAGATCAGCCGCTTGCCGTCCGGCGACATGCGATAATAGGTCAGCACGCGGCGGGTATCGGCGAAGGAGCGGTTCTTGGGGCTCAAGGTCTTCGCCAGGTCCGGCGGCAACTCCTCCGTCGCGATGATGTAGGAGCCGACGGGCACCACACGTCGCTTCAGCTCGGGCGTCACGTCGCCCGTGTAGCCGTTGGTGGCGATGATCACGTCACCCGCGTCGATGGCGCCGCGCGGCGTGTCCACGCGCCAGCCGGAGCCCGTCTGGGTGAGCTTGGTGGCCGGGGTCTTGGTGGCGATCGGGATGTTGCGCTGCTGGCACAGGTCGAGCAGGCCCTTGAACAGCAGGGCGGGGTGCAGGTGCCCGGCGCGACCCACCACCATGCCGCCGCGATAATAGTCGGAGCCGATCTCCTCGCGCTGGCGTTCCGGCGGCACGATATAGGCCTCCGACTTCGCGGTTTCGTTCAGCAGGTCCACCTTGTGGGCCATGCTGTCATAGTGGCTCTTGCACCAGGCGCCGAGGAAGTAGCCCGCCCTTGTCCAGCCGCAGTCGATCTTTTCGCGGGCGATCAGCTGCTCGATATAGGTGAAGGCGTCCGCCGCATCATTGAGGAAGGGGGCGGCCTCTTCGTCCGACATGGCCTTGGCCATGTAGCGCTTGCCGACGTTGACCCCGCCCGACACCATGCCGCCGTTGCGGGATGACCCGCCGAACCCTGGCTCGTTCGCATCGAGTACGATGCAGTCCAGCCCCTCGCGGTTCAGTTCCAGCGCTGCATTGAGCCCGGCATAGCCCGCGCCGATGATGACCACCCGGGCCTGCTTCGGAAGCGCGATCTCGGGAAGTGGTTTGGGTTCATGGGCCTCCCACCAGAAGGGGCGGGCCTTGAAGTCTTTCGTGAAGATGGCTTTGTTCATGCTTCGCAGATTGCGCGAGGATTTCCGGGGAGGCAAGCCATGCCCGAAACATCCCGGCCTTGCCAAGGGCACGCGGCTGTGGTCCTAAGGCGCCCATGAAGTCCGTCATCAAGGCCATCATCTTCCTCATCATGGCGTTCACCGTGGTTTTCTACGGTGGTGCCCTGCTGCTGCCGGGGCAGGCGCGGGTCGAGCGCTCTGTCGTCATCGCCGCATCTCCCGACAAGGTCTATGCCATCGTGGCTGACCTGCGCCGTGTGCCGGAATGGTCGCCGTGGGTGGAATCCGACCCGCAGACGAAATTCACCTTCGAAGGGCCGGCCACGGGCGCGGGCCAGATCATGCGCTGGGCCTCCAGCAATCCCATGGTCGGCAACGGCACGCTGACGCTCACCCAGGCAACCCCGATCGTCCGGGTTGCGACCACGTCGGACTACTCGGGTTTCGGCACCTCCACTGCCACGATCGACGTCGTCCCGGAGGGGACGGGCACGCGGGTGACGTGGGTGTTCCAGTCGACGCTTCCCGGCGTCATCGACCGCTGGGCAGGGCTCGGGATTGATCGCAGCGTGGGTGCTGAATACGAGAAGGGGCTCCGCAACCTGAAGGGCTTGGCCGAGAAGGACTAGGTCCAGCCCTGCTTCTCAGGCATGCCTCCGGGCTTGGAAGCCACCTCGCAAATCACCTAAGCTCGGCACGAGGAATGGGGAAAGAAAATGTCTGACGGCAGGTTTGCGCTCGTTACCGGGGCGGCCCAGGGAATGGGCTTCGCGGCGGCAAGCAAGTTTTTCGAGACGGGCTTCGGCGGCGTGCTGCTGGTGGATCGCAACGCGGCGAAGCTTGCCGAGGCTGCGGCACGGCTGAAGCCTCTGGGCCGCGTCGAGACGCTGGCAGGCGACCTGATGGACACTTCACTTCCCGCCCGCGCGGTGGCGGCCGCTGTCGCCGCCTTCGGCCGACTCGATGTCCTCGTCAATGCGGCGGGCAATACCGAGCGCTGTGGGTTGGATGACACGACGCCCGAGGCCTTCGAGCGATTGTTCGGCGTCAACACGAGGGCGCCGCTGTTCATGATGCAGGAGGCGGTGAAGGCGATGCGGGTGAACCGCTCCGGCACCATCATCAACATGTCTTCCATGCTGTCGCACGGCGGGCCGCCCAACCTCACCACCTATTCGGCCTCCAAGGCGGCACTGAACATCCTCACGCGCTCTGCCGCGCACAAGGTGGCGCGAGACGGAATCCGCATCTTCGCCATCAATCTGGGCTGGGTGAATTCCGACGGCGAGCATGCGCTGCAGACAGGCTTCCACGGCATGCCGCAGGACTGGGCCGATGCCATCGGCCGGCGCATGCCGGCGGGCCGCATGATCACGCCCGACGACGTGGCAGGCCTCGTTTCCTATCTCGTCTCGCCATCGGCGAGCATGATGACGGGTGCGATCATCGACTATGAGCAGATGCCGGTCGCGGTCTTCGAGTCTCATCCCGCACTTTCGCCCGAATGAGTTCTGGCGAGCGCACGCCGCTCCTGCTTCTCACGCTGTCGATCGCCGCCGTCGGCATCCAGGCGCTGATGTTGTCACCACTCCTGACCGACATTGCGGCTGGGCTCGGCACGCAGGCGAAGGAGATCGGCTTTGCCGCCTCGGCTTATGGCGTCGGTGTCGCCTCGGCCGCACTGCTGGCCGCGCCGCAGCTTGGCCGCTGGCCGAAGCGCGCGGCGATCCGCATCGCCTTCGCTGTTCTGGCCGTTTCCCTGTTCCTCTGCGCCTTCGCCTGGGACTGGCGCGTGCTGGCGGGCGCGCAGCTGATTGCGGGCCTGGCATCCGGTGTCATCATCCCCGCAACCTATGCGCTGACAGGTGACCTTGCCCCACCCGACAGGCGCTCGCAGGACCTGGGGAAAGTCCTGTTCGGCTGGTCCATCGCCATGGTGGCGGGCGTTCCGCTTGCCGCCGTGTTGTCGGCCTTCGTCGGCTGGCGCGGCACGTTCCTGATTGTCGGAGCCGTGGCGGCGATCATGCCCTTCGCGGGGGCGCTGCTGCCGAAAGTCGCCTCCTTCGGCACTGTGGGCGAGCGCGTGCGCTATATGGATGTGCTGCGGCTGCCCGGCGCCTGGGTGGGGTACCTTTCAACCTTCGCCTATATGATCGCCTTCTACCAGACCTACACCTTCATCGGCGACCATGTGCGCCAGACTCATGGGGCAGGGGCCTGGCTCGGGGGCACCATCTCGCTCGCCTATGGCATCGGCTTCGGCGTGGGTGTCGTGTTCGACAAGTGGATCGACCGCAAGGGGCCAACGCGCATGTTGCCGTTCGGCTTGGCTCTCGTCAGCATCAACTATGTCGTGCTGCCCTTGGCGGCAGAGCAGGTGTTGACGGTGATGGCGTGGCCGTTCTTCTGGGGCCTCGCCAACCACTTCTGCATGACGGTGCTCGTCTCCTACATGAACAGCCTATCGCCCCGCCTGCGCGGCACCATCATGGGGCTGTTCTCCTTCACCACCTATTTCTCGCTCGGCACGGCGGGCGCCGTCTATGGCCCCGTCTATCAGTCGCATGGCTTCTTTGCCGTGTCGCTCGCCTCCGCTGCGACGGTAGCGGTGGCGGCACTGATCGCGCTGCGGCGGAGCCTCTCGGTCAGCCCTGGCTCGCCGCCGCTTCCGCGATGATCCAGTTGCGGAAGGCTTTGGTCATCGGGCGCTCGGCCGTGTCGCGCCGCGTGATCAGATGATAGGCAAATTGCGCCGGGCTTCGGAGCGACAGTTCGAAGGGTTTCACCAGACGTCCCGAAGCGAGGTCGTCGCCGACCAGAGTTGAATCGCCCAGCGCAACGCCATTGCCGTCAATGGCGGCCTGAAGAGCCAGAGAGGTCTGGCTGAAGTGCAGGCCGCGCGTGTCGTTGAAGTCCTTCACACCCGCAGCCAGCATCCACATGCGCCAGTTGGGCCACACCGCCCCCTGAGCCTCCCAGTCGAGATGGATCAAGGTGAACTGCAGCAGGTCCTTCGGTTCGCGCAGCTTCTTGGTGCCCTTCAGCAGCTCTGGACTGCAGACGGGGAACAGCGTGTCGTGGAAGAGCTTCTCGACCACGAGGCCGGGATAACTGCCGTCTCCGAAGCGGATGGCCACGTCGATGTCCTCGCGGTCGAAGTCGAGCGGTTCTGACGAAACGTCGATGCGCACGTCTGCACCCGGCACGGACTCGAGAAAGCGGTCCAGCCGCGGCACTAGCCACTTGGCGGCTAGCGAAGGGGAAACGGTGACACGCACCTGCGTGGGGTTCTCGACCTGGCGGAGCTTCTGGAGCGCCCGGGTGATGCCTTCCAGCGCATCGGCGATGGCGGGCTTCAGGACCTGGCCCTGACGGGTGAGCTGCATGTGGCGGCTGGTACGCTGGAAGAGGGGAACGCCAATCGCCTCCTCGAGCTCCTTGATCTGGTGGCTGACGGCCGCGGGCGTGACGTTCAGTTCGGCGGCAGCCCGGGTGAAATTCAGGTGGCGGGCCGAGGCATCGAAGGCTTTCAACGATTGCAGGCCGGGAATGTGGCGCAACATGGGCGATCCTCAAACAATGTTTGAAGATTAATCTAGAAAGCTTCGTTTGTATACGGTGACTGCGAGCACTATTTTAGGCGTCAGAGATTGAACCCTTAACAAAGATTGAAGATCATGACCCGCCTCCTCGCCGCCGCAGCTCCCGCTCCCCTCTGGAACAGCTTCGAGGCTGCCGTACGCCAGACGTTCCGCTCCATGACGGCGCCTGCCGCCGAGGCCTCGGTGTTCAAGGCTCTGGACAGCGAGCAGGCCCGCATTCGCCAGTCCAGCCGCATGTGGCTGGTCGGCTAGAACCCTCTCTCCCCTGAAGGCCCCGGTGTGAAAGCCGGGGCCATTTTTTTGTCTGCTAGCGCCGCGGGTGGCCCGCCGTCGTGCCGCCGTCAATCTGGAAAGCCGCCCCGGTCACGAAGCGTGCTGCGTCGGACGCCAGATAAAGGATCGCCGTGGCGATCTCGTCCGGCCCTGCGATGCGGTTGAGCGGGGCAGAGGCGGCGAGGGCTGCTTCCGTCTGGTCCGGGTGGGCGGATGCGTTGATCACGTCACGCCGCACCATGTCGGTATCCACATAGCCGGGGCAGACGCAGTTGACGCGGATGTCGGGTGCAAGTTCCAGCGCCAGCGCGCGGGTGAGGTTCACGACGCCACCCTTCGATGCGCAATAGACGGCAAGCCCCACCTCGCCGCTCAGGCCTGCGTCCGACGCGAGGTTCACCACATTGCCCTTGGACATGCGCAGGAACAGCAGGGCCGCCTGGGTACAGAAGAATGTGCCTTTGAGATTGGCGTCGAGTGTTGCGTCCCAGACAGCCTCAGTCACCTCGTCCACCGGCCCGCCATGGGCAACGCCAGCGCAGTTCACCAGAACGTCGAGGCCGTCCATCTGTCGTGCGGCGTGGGAGACCATGGCGCGGCATGCATCGGGCCTTGCGATGTCACCTGGGGCGGGGATGGCGTTCCTTCCCAGCTTTGCGACGGCATTGTGGGTCGATTCCTCGGTGCGGCCATTGACGGCCACCTGGGCGCCCGCCGCGAGGAATGCTTCGACCGCCGCCCGCCCGATGCCGCGCGTGCCGCCGGTGACGAGCACGCGCTTGCCCGAGAAGTCGAAGCTCACTTGCCCTTCCACTGTGGTTTGCGCTTTTCGGCGAAGGCGCGCGCGCCTTCCAGCTGGTCCTCGCTCGAATAGAGCACGTCCACGGTCTTCAGCTTGCGCTTTGTCACCATGTCGAAGGCCTGCTGCACGGGAAGGTGCGCTGTCTCGCGGGTGACCTCCTTGATAGCGGCGAAAACCAGCGGCGGGCCATCGGCCAGCTGGTCGGCCACTTCGCGGGCGCGTTCCATCAGCTTGTCCGCCGGAACGATCTCGTTGATCAGGCCCCAGTGCTTTGCTTCCGTCGCGTCGATGCGGCGCCCGGTGAACAGCATTTCCATCGCCACCGCGTAAGGGATGCGGCGCGGCAGCTTGATCGAGGCGGCATCGGCCACGGTGCCGGAGTTGATCTCAGGGAGCGCAAAAGTGGCGTGCTCGGCGGCAATGATGATGTCGCAGGAGATCATGATCTCGAAGCCGCCGCCGAAGGCGAGGCCATTCACCGCGCAGATGACGGGCTTGTTGAGGCCGGGAAGCTCCTGCAACCCACCGAAGCCGCCAACGCCATAATCCGAGTCCGGCGCCTCGCCCTCGGCCGCCGCCTTGAGGTCCCAGCCCGGGCAGAAGAACTTTTCGCCGGTGCCGGTGAGGATGGCCACGCGCAGCTCCGGGTCATCGCGGAAGCCTGCGAAGATGTCGCCCATCACGCGGCTGGTCGCGGCGTCGATGGCATTGGCCTTGCCGCGCTCGATCCTGACTTCGAGCACGCGGCCGCGCCTGGTGACGTGGATCGGTCCGGTGGTGGTTTCGGTGACGGTCATGGCTTCCTCATCTTGATCAGGGCATCGACGGCGACAGCGCCGTCCTTCAGAACGAGCAGGGGGTTGACGTCGAGTTCTTCGACGAGCCCACGGTGGGTATTGGCGAAATCGGCCACCGCCTCGACAGCACGGAAGACGGACTGTTGGTCCCCTGACTTGCCACGGAAGCCCTCGACGAGGGTCCACACCTTCAGCGTCTTCAGCGCGCGTTCGATTTCAGCCCGCGTGGTGGGCAGGATCAGCGTCACGGTATCCTTGAGGAGTTCGGTGAGGATGCCGCCCGCGCCCACGACGAGTGCGGTTCCGAACTGCGGGTCCGAGGTGAGGCCGATGATAAGCTCCGCGACGGCGCCCGTCACCATGCGCTCGACCAGCACGTCGGGCGCGAGCTTTGCCATGCGCTGTGCAGCGTCCCGCACTTCGTCAGCCGTGCGCAGGTTCAGGGCTACGCCTCCGGCTTCGGTCTTGTGGGCGATTGCCGCGGAGGAGACCTTCAGCGTGACCGGGTAGCCGAGCTTCTCGGCGGCGGCCACAGCATCCTCCGCCGGGCAGACGATGCCCTCGGGAACGGACAGGCCATGCTTCTTGAGCAGTTCCTTGGCCGCGGACTCGCTGAACACGTGTTCGTCATGGCCCTGGATGAGGGGCGCTAGCATCTCAGGCGGCACTTCCGCGCGCGACCAGTTGCGGCCGATGAAGGCGGCCGCCTCGAAGGCGGTCAGTGCATCATCGAGGCCCATCATGGGGGCAACGCCGGACCCCGAGAGTTCGGCGGCGAGCGACAGCGGCATGCCTTCCGACAGCGAGGCGACAACTGCGGCACGCGCTCCCGTTGCCTTGGAGGCGGCTGCCATGGCGCGCGCCGTTGTGGCCCAGGCCTCCGGCTTCATCTTGGGGTGAGTGGGGGTGTCGAGGATCACCATGCTGACGTCGAAGCCACCTTTGAGCACTTCCGTGAAGGTGGCCGTCAGCTTCTCCGGCTGGCCCCAGATAAAGGTGTGGTAGTCGAGTGGGTTGTCGATGGCCACGTATTCATTGAGCGTTGCCGCCACGCGCGGTTTGGTTGCGGCATTGAAGGGCGGGAAGGAAACCTTCTTCTCCAGCGCCATGTCGGCCACCAGGGCGGCTTCGCCGCCCGAACAGGAGAGCGAGACCAGCCGCGAGTCCGCGATGGGCCCGCCATTGTGCAGGAACTTCAGCGTCTCGGCGAAGGCCGAGACGGACTTCATGCGCGCGATGCCATAGCGTTCGAACAGTGCATCATAGAGCGTGTCGGCGCCGGCGAGGGAGGAGGTGTGGCTCATCGCCACCTTCGCGCCCTGTTCCGAGCGGCCGGTCTTCAGCACCACGATGGGCACCCTGCGCTGTCGCGCGAGTGCCGCTGCCTTCGCGAAGGCGGCGACATCCGGCAGGCCCTCGACGTGCAGGCCGATCGCCGAGATGCGCGGGTCGGCGGAGAGCGTTTCCACCATGTCATGCATGCCCACGTCCACCTGGTTGCCGATCGAGAACACGGCGGCAACGGGAAGCCCCCGCATCATCATGGTGAAGTTGCAGGCAATGTTGCCGGACTGGGTGATCAGCGCGACACCGCGCTCGACGGGCTCAAGCCCCGTCTCGTCCGGCCACAGGGCAGCGCGCGAGAGCGTGTTGACGAAGCCATAGCAGTTGGGCCCCATCAGCGGCATGCCGTTGGCGGCGGCCAGCAGCTTGCGCTGCAGTTCCGAGTTGCCCGTCTCGGCGAAACCTGCGGCATAGATCACCGCACCGCCGCAGCCCTTGGCAGCCAGTGCGCGGACGACTTCGATGGTGGGCTCGTTCTTCACCGCGATGAAGGCGGCATCGACGGCTTCCGGAATATCCTCGGATGATTTCAGCGTGGGCACGCCCGAGAGCTCGTCGCGCTTCGGGTTCACGGCATAGATCGTGCCGGTGAAGCCGAGTTCCGTCGTGCGCCGAATGGCGCTGGCGCTTTCTTTGCCACCGTTGAAGGCGATTGATTTCGGATTGTGGTGGCGGGTGAGGTTCTTCATCGTCCTCTCCCGCCTGGGGGAGAGGAGGGGGCCCCGGCGCAGCCGGGGTAGGTGAGGGGAAGTGGCGTCGGAGCTTGGCGCCCC
>JBEARP010000262.1:0-11452 GCA_041163105.1 Pseudomonadota bacterium | reverse complement strand
GACCTATGCCGTGTCTGGGGTGGGCGGGACGGCTGGTTGACCTGGGCCTTGGTTATCGATTGCCACACCCGCGAACTGCTGGGTTGGCAGCTCTCGAGGTCCGGCAAGGCCTCGACCGCCGGCGCCGCTCTCGAGCAGGCCCTGATTGCCCGTAACGGCTGCCTGGGCAGGGTTCAAAACCCCTTCCTCCTCAGGTCCGATAACGGTTTGGTTTTCACAAGTCGCCACTACACCCGCCTGGTCAGGAGCTATGGACTGAAGCAGGAGTTCATCACGCCCCACTGCCCTCAGCAGAACGGGATGATCGAGCGGGTCATTCGGACGCTGAAAGCGCAATGCGTCCACCGTCATCGCTTCGAGAGCATTCAGCATGCCTCAAGAGCCATAGGAGACTGGATCCACCTTTATAATAGCCGAAGGCCACAGCAGGCCCTCGGAATGAAAACACCAGCCGAAGCATTCCGATTAACAGCGTGACTTGTGCAGATACCGCTGGGTCATTACATACACGGAGGATCGCGGTTACGTGCCGGGACCAGAGCTCTGTGGCCGCCGTCCGCTCTGCCATGAACTCGTGCCGCTGATAGACCGCGGCGATCCTTCTGATCGCCCCGCCCTGGTGGTTCAGGATCTTGTCGGCCACATGGGGCGCAATACCCAGGGCTGCCATGTCACTGGCGACCGTCCGGCGGAGGTCGTGGACCACCCAGCCAGAGACACCTGAGGCCTTGTCGTGGCGCTTCTTGGTCTCGCCAAATGCCTGGAATGGCTTGCCGCTCGGAGAGCTGAACACCAGGGGCTGGTCGTCTTCACGTTCAGGCAGCAGGGCCAGCATCTCGGGCGTCAGGTGGACGGCATGGGAGCGCCTGGCCTTGGTACGCTTGGCCGGGAGCGTCCAGACATCCTTCTCGAGATCGAGTTCTTCCCACCTCATGTTTGCCACCTCGCTCCGCCGCTACCCGGTCAGGGCGAGCATCATGACGATCGGCCCATAGTGGCCGGGAATGGCCATGGTCGAGCCGAGTACGACCGCGAGCTCGTCGTCCGTCAGGACCCTGTCGCGCGGCCTGCCGGTCGGAGGTGGCACAAGGCCGACACAGGCGGATGTCTCGATCAGGCCACGGCCGACGCACCAGTTGAACATGGCCCGGATAACGCGGAAGGCTCGGGCCGCCATGGCGACGGCACCGCGCTGCATGATGGAATCAATGCACTGCCGAATGTCCGCGCGGCTGACGTCCGTGATCTGGCGGTCCCTCCATTCGGTCAGCATGATGCGCTTCAGGATGCGGAGCGTCTCTCCGCCGACTCCCCGGGGTTCCAGATAGTCTGT
The DNA here is from genome assembly GCA_041163105.1 of Pseudomonadota bacterium. Taxonomy (GTDB): domain Bacteria; phylum Pseudomonadota; class Alphaproteobacteria; order Rhizobiales; family Aestuariivirgaceae; genus Aestuariivirga. Next base: position 10,119 of record JBEARP010000262.1, on the reverse strand, counting down.
CCGGTACTGGGCGATCACCTCTTCGAGCCTGAGCCCGGCCGGACGCCTGCGACTGGCCTGCTTCGCGGCTGCCGGATCCTGACCATCGAGGCGCGCCAGCAGGGTCTTCTGGGCCGCTGCCCGGGCCGAAAACAGGGTCAGCACGCCATAGGGTCCGAGGGTGTACTTCCGCAGCAGCGTGCGGCTGTCGGTCGTCCGGTACATCACGATGAAGACCTTGCGGCCTGCCGGAGTCACCTTGAGGCCGAAGCCCCGAAGCGTCTGGTCTCAGTACACCTGGTCGGTCGCACTGGGCTTCAGGTCATCAATCACCGACTTGATCAGCTTGAGCGTTGGCATCTTGCGTTGATCCCCATGCTACCTGCGTGTCACATAGGTAACGCCGCAAATGAAACATCAGGCATCGCAAGACCAGAGCGTCCAATGAAGCTCAAGTCATATCAGACACTTCTGCTACGCTGTGCAACGCGGTGCCGCACAGGGAAACGCTAATCCAATTCCGCTGAAGGAGCGGGAGAAGACATTCTCTACCCCCGTGCCTTCACGTCCAGCCTGTGCCGATGGAGAAGCGGTTCTGTGTAACCATTCGGCTGCGTTGCTCCCTTGAACACCAGGTCACACGCGGCTCGGAATGCGATCGACTGCTCGAAATCCTCCGCCATCGGATGATATGCCGGGTCGCCCGCATTCTGCGCGTCCACCACGGCGGCCATGCGCTTCATCGTCGACATGACCTGACCCTCGGTGACGACCCCGTGGCGCAGCCAGTTGGCGATGTGCTGGGACGAGATGCGCAGCGTGGCGCGGTCTTCCATCAGGCCCACATTGTCGATGTCCGGCACCTTGGAGCAACCGATGCCCTGATCGATCCAGCGCACCACATAGCCGAGAATGCCCTGCGCATTGTTGTCGAGTTCCTTCTGGATCTCCTCCGGCGTCCAGTTGGGGCGCACGGCGACGGGGACCGAGAGAATGTCGTCGAGGCTGGCGCGTGGGCGGCTCTTCAGCTTCTCCTGCACGGAGTGCACATTCACCTTGTGATAATGCGTGGCATGCAGTGTCGCGGCGGTGGGTGAGGGCACCCATGCCGTGTTGGCGCCGGCCTGAGGGTGGGCGAGCTTCATCGACAGCATGATGGCCATGTGGTCCGGGATGGCCCACATGCCCTTGCCGATCTGGGCGTGGCCGGGAAGGCCGCACAGCAGGCCTGTGTCGACGTTCCAGTCCTCATAGGCCTTGATCCATGGCGCCTGCTTCATGTCGCCCTTGCGGATCATCGGGCCGGCTTCCATCGCGCTGTGAATCTCGTCGCCGGTGCGGTCGAGGAAGCCGGTGTTGATGAAGACGATCCGGTCCTTGGCCTGCCGGATGCATTCCTTGAGGTTGATGGTGGTGCGCCGCTCCTCGTCCATGATGCCGATCTTCATGGTGTTGGGCTTCAGCCCCAGCGCCTGCTCGACGCGCGAGAACAGTTCGACTGCGAAGGCCACCTCGTCCGGCCCGTGCATCTTGGGCTTCACGATGTAGATCGATCCGGCGCGCGAGTTCATGCGCTTGGCCGAAATGTCATGGATGGCGATCAGCGCCGTGATCATCGCGTCCATGATGCCTTCGGGCACCTCGTGGCCATCGGCGTCGAGGATCGCCGGAGTGGTCATCAGGTGGCCGACGTTGCGCACCAGCATCAGCGAGCGGCCGGGGAGCGTCACCATGCTGCCATTGGGAGACTCGTAAGTCCGGTCCGGGTTGAGGCGGCGGGTGAAGGTTCGGCCGCCCTTCTCGATCTCCTCGGCGAGGTCGCCCTTCATCAGGCCCAGCCAGTTGCGATAGACCGTCACCTTGTCGGCGGCGTCCACGGCCGCGACCGAGTCCTCGCAGTCCATGATGGTGGTGAGGGCGGATTCGAGAATGACATCGGAAATCCCGGCCTTGTCGTCCTTCCCGATCAGGTGCGTGCGGTCGAAGGTGATCTCGATGTGAAGGCCGTTGGTGGCGAGCAGCATTGCGGACGGGTTGTCCTTCGGCCCGCGCCAGCCCTTGAAATGCGAAGGCGCCCTCAACCCGCCGAGGTCCGTCATCAGCGCCGGGCCGTCGACGTAAACGCGGGTGACGTCGGCCCACTTGCATTTCGCCCTGGCCAGCGGCACGGACTGATCGAGGAAGTTGCGCGCCCAGCCGATGACGCGGGCGCCGCGCACCGGGTTGTAGCCCGCGGTCTTCTCGGCGCCGTCCTGCTCGGCGATGACGTCCGTGCCATAGAGCGCGTCATAGAGCGAACCCCAGCGTGCGTTGGCAGCGTTGAGCGCGTAGCGGGCGTTCATGACCGGTACCACCAGCTGCGGGCCGGCCACCTTGGCGATCTCGGGATCGACGTGCTTCGTCGTGACCTTGAAGTCCGGCCCCTCGGGCACGAGGTAGCGGATCTCGGTGAGGAAGGCCTTGTAGGCCGCCATGTCGGTGGGTGCGCCATTGGCGCGATACCAGTCGTCGAGCTTCGCCTGCAAATCGTCGCGGCGGGCGAGAAGGGCTCGGTTCTTGGGTGCGAGGTCGTTCACGATGGCGGCGAAGCGGTGCCAGAAGTCGAGTTCGGAAATGCCGGTGCCGGGCAGGGCCTCGTCACCCACAAAGGTGAAAAGTTCGCCCGCTACCCTCAGCCCCGCGATCTCGATCCGGTTGGTCACCCATCGACTCCCCAAATGTCTCGACAGGGGAGGAATTAGACCATCACGGCTTTTTCAGCCAGTCCATGTTGGGGTAGGGGATTGGCTCCTTGGCCCTGAGGAAGTAGCGAACGAAAATCTCGCCATACCCTTTCATGGTGTAGCCGTTGTTCCGGGCGATCAGCCTGTCGCGCTCGGCGCGGTAATAGGCGGGGATCTTGTACCAGGCCAGCGCAGGCACCGTGTGATGGGCCACATGCAGGTTGTTATAGAGGAACAGGAGTGACCAGAAGGGCGATGCCTCGACGATGATGGTCCGGTGCTCGACGCTCTCCGCCGCCTGGTGCTCGCAAAACGAGCGTACGAGCGCCAGCGAGATGCCGGGGTAGGCGATGAGCAGGTAGTACTGCCAGAAGGGCATGCCGCAGACATGGACGACGTACCACAGCGTGATGGCGCAGGACGGCACGAACCAGGCCCATGCGCGGATCGTCTTGCGGTTTCCGGCCAGCATGTCGCGGAACTCCGACGACCAGAAGCGGATGATCGAGATGGCGGGGCCGATCAGCATGCGGCCGGCGAGCGTATTGTTCGCTTCGTAGAGCGCCCGGCGGATGCCCTGCACGTGCGCCCAGTCCTCCGGCAGCAGGTAATAGGACTCGGGGTCGAGCCGCGGGTCCGTCAGGTGCTGGTCGTTGTGGTGCTGCAGGTGGGTCTGCTTGTAGCGGAGGTAAGGGAGCCAGAAAGTGGGCGTCGGGAAGATCATCGCCTCGTTGAGGAGCTTGCTGCCGGTCGGGTGGCCGTGCAGCACCTCGTGCTGGAGCGAGGCGTGCAGAGCCGCACAGTAGGCGCCGACGGGCAGGATAACCCACCACGGCAGGCTGGCGTGGAACCACACAAGGAAGGCGAGCACCGCATAGGTTGCGGCAATCAGCGCCACCGTCGGCCATTCGATGTCGCGGGAGTTCTGTTTCACCATGTCTCAAACCACTTCATGAGGGGCAATGTAGCACTCCCCCACATGATTTTTGAAGCCCGCCGATGCCGCAGCCCTAGGACCCTGCGATCTGCTCTGCCTTCTTCACCAGCACCTCCGCCTGGCGGATCGAGGCGTAGTCGATCAGGCGGCCGTCGAGCGAAACTGCACCTTTGCCTTGCGACTCCGCCTCCTTCATGGCGGCGATGATGCGGCGGGCCTTGGTCACGTCGGCCTCGGACGGGCTCATCACCTCGTTGGCGAGTGCGATCTGGGAGGGGTGGATCGCCCACTTGCCCTCGCAGCCCAGCACGGCGGCGCGCCGCGCCTGGGCCTTGAAGCCTTCCGCGTCCGAGAAGTCGCCGAAGGGGCCGTCGATGGGGCGCAGGCCATTGGCACGCGCTGCCACCACCATGCGCGAGACGGCGTAGTGCCACATGTCACCCCAGTGGGTGGCGCGGCCGCCATCGGCCAGAGGGTCCGTCAGCACCACGTAGTCCGGGTGCGGGCCGCCGATCGAGGTGGTGCGTGCCTTGGTTGACGCTGCGTAGTCCGCGACGCCGAAGTGCAGCGACTCGTTCCTCCGCGAGGCTGCGGCGATCTCGTTAATGTTCCGCATGCCGAGTGCGGTTTCAATGATGAGTTCGAAGCCAACACGCTTCTTGCGGTTCTTCGCGGCCTCGACCTGGGTCACCAGCATGTCCACGGCGTAAACGTCAGCCGCGGTGCCGACCTTGGGGATCATGATCAGGTCCAGCCGGTCGGAGCACTGCTCCAGCACGTCCACCACGTCGCGGTACATGTAATGCGTGTCCAGCCCGTTGATGCGCACCGAGAGCTGCTTCTTGCCCCAGTCGATGTCGCCGATGGCCTGGATGATGTTCTTGCGGGCCTGTTCCTTGTCGTCAGGCGCCACGGCGTCCTCGAGGTCGAGGAAGATCACATCGGCGGCGGACTTGGCCGCCTTCTCGAACAGCTTGGGCTGGCTTCCCGGCACGGCCAGCTCGCTGCGGTTGAGGCGGGCGGGGGCCTGTTCGATGGTCTTGAAGCTCATGGCGGTCCGGGTCCTTTATGCAATTGTGGGGTGGGTCTTATCCCCCGCCGGACAAGCCATGCAATTGGCCCAAAGACGGCCTGTGGAACCCGGGCTTGATTCCCGGGCCCCCATGGGGCAATCCGGACCATCTTTTGTACGTCATCGAGGTTCCTTCCCATGCCCGCATACCGTTCCCGCACCACCACCCATGGCCGCAACATGGCCGGCGCCCGCGGCCTGTGGCGCGCCACCGGCATGAAGGACGAGGATTTCGGCAAACCGATCATCGCCATCGTCAACTCCTTCACGCAATTTGTGCCAGGGCACGTCCATTTGAAGGACCTGGGCCAGCTCGTTGCCCGCGAGGTCGAGAAGGCCGGTGGTGTCGCCAAGGAGTTCAACACCATCGCGGTCGATGACGGCATCGCCATGGGCCATGACGGCATGCTCTATTCGCTGCCTTCGCGCGAGATCATCGCGGACTCGGTCGAGTACATGGTCAACGCCCACTGCGCCGACGCGATGGTCTGCATCTCGAACTGCGACAAGATCACGCCAGGCATGCTGATGGCGGCGCTGCGCCTCAACATCCCCGCTGTCTTCGTTTCGGGCGGGCCGATGGAGGCGGGCAAGGTGGTGCTCTCGGGTGTCACCAAGGCGCTCGACCTCGTTGACGCCATGGTGGCCGCGGCGGACGACAATGTCTCCGACGCCGACGTACAGGCGATCGAGAAGGCGGCCTGTCCGACCTGCGGCTCCTGCTCCGGCATGTTCACCGCGAATTCCATGAATTGCCTCACCGAGGCCTTGGGCCTGTCGCTTCCCGGCAACGGCTCGACGCTGGCCACGCATTCGGACCGCAAGCGGCTGTTCGTCGAGGCCGGCCACCTCGTGGTTGACCTGGCGCGACGCTACTACGAGCAGGACGAAGAGAACGTGCTGCCGCGCAATGTGGCCTCCTTCGGCGCCTTCGAGAACGCGATGACGCTGGACATCGCCATGGGCGGTTCCACCAACACGGTGCTGCACATCCTCGCCGCCGCACACGAAGCGGGCATCGACTTCACCATGAAGGACATCGACCGGCTGTCGCGCCGCGTTCCCTGCCTTTCGAAGGTGGCCCCCGCGAAGTCCGATGTGCACATGGAAGACGTGCACCGCGCAGGTGGCATCATGGCCATCCTCGGCGAGCTCGACAAGGGCGGCCTCATCAACCGCGACCTGCCCACCGTCCACACCCGCACGATTGGGGATGCGCTGGACCGCTGGGACATCAGCCGCACCAATTCCGAGTCGGTGCGCGAGTTCTTCCGCGCCGCACCGGGCGGCGTTCCCACCCAGGTGGCCTTCAGCCAGTCGAGCCGCTGGGACGAGCTTGACCTCGACCGCGCCAAGGGCGTGATCCGCGACGTGGAGCATGCCTTCTCGAAGGACGGCGGCCTCGCCGTGCTTTACGGCAACCTTGCGGAAGAGGGCTGCATCGTGAAGACGGCGGGCGTTGACGAGTCGATCCTCAAGTTCACCGGCAAGGCCAAGGTGTTCGAGAGCCAGGATTCGGCCGTACACGGAATTCTGAATCGTGGCGTGGAAGCAGGTGACGTGGTGGTGATCCGCTACGAAGGCCCGCGCGGCGGACCGGGAATGCAGGAAATGCTGTACCCGACGAGCTACCTGAAGTCGAAGGGCCTCGGCAAGGCTTGCGCGCTAATCACCGATGGCCGCTTCTCGGGGGGCACCTCGGGGCTCTCCATCGGCCATGTCTCGCCGGAGGCGGCGGAGGGCGGGTTGATCGCGCTGGTCGAGCAGGGCGACACCATCGAGATCGACATTCCTAACCGTTCGATCCACCTCGCCGTGCCGGATGACGTGCTGGTCCAGCGCCGCGCCGCGATGCTGGCCCGTGGCGACAAGGCATGGAAGCCGACGGAACAGAGGAAGCGCAAGGTCACCACTGCGCTGAAGGCCTATGCCGCGATGACGACCTCCGCCGCCAAGGGCGCCGTGCGGGTGGTGGAGTAGGGCGGATGAACCTGCCCGCAAAGCTGCTTGATGGTTATGCCAGCTTCCGCTCCGGGCGCTATGCTTCCGAGGCGGAACGCTACCAGAGGCTGGGCGAGGGTTCGCAGAAGCCCAAGGTGATGATCATTGCCTGCTGTGACTCGCGCGCGGCACCGGAGACGATCTTCGATGCGGGGCCGGGCGAGATGTTCGTGGTGCGCAACGTTGCCAACCTCGTGCCACCCTATACGCCGGATGGCGGCCACCATGCGACTTCCGCCGCGCTGGAGTTCGGCGTCATGTCGCTGGGCGTGCAGCACATCGTGGTGATGGGGCACGGCCGCTGCGGCGGCATTCGCGCCGCGGTGCAGGAGTCCTCGCCGCTCACCCACACGGACTTCATCGGGTCCTGGATGCGCGCCATCAAGGACGTGACGCGCATCGTGCCGCGCGAGATCGGCGTGAATGCCGAGATCCACGAACGCCACATCGAGCGCGCCTCGATCGAGCACTCGCTTGCCAATCTGCGCACCTTTCCGTGGATCCGCATGAAGGAGAACAAGCGCGAGATTTCACTGCACGGGGTGTGGTTCGACATCTCGCTTGGCGAACTTCATGCCTATGACGAGGATGTGGCGGAGTGGGACGCGGTGAAGGGACAGGCTTCAGGAAATCCTAATAGCAGAATTTAGTCCTTGACAGCGCGCGCTCGATGTGCTAGAAAGGCGCATACTCGGGAAGTGTGAGTGGTGATGGAAGGCCGGCGGAAGCTGGCCTTTTTTGTTTTTCAGACAGCTCTCACAATTCACCTTGCGCGGACTTGATCCGCGCATCCCTTTTTGGGGGGCGACAAGGACGCTCGGGTCGAGCCCGGGCGAGGTAAACGCTTGGGGGCTTTCGCACGGGGAGGGCAGCTTCGGGCGTTGGAGCTTGTGGAAAGCTGGATCCCGGCCTTTGCCGGGATGACGGCCGAGAGGGATGGAAACGCGGAAAAAGGATCGCCGGGACAGGCCCGGCGATGATGGTGTTTGGAGGTGGGATGATGTCGCTGCTTCTTCTGCTGCTGCTGTTACAGCTTCTTCAGCCCAGCCTCGATCTGCTCGCGCTTTGCTTCCAGGAAGGGCGGCAGCGACAGGGTGGTGCCGAGCTTGTCCATCGGCTCGTCCGTGGCGAAGCCCGGCGCGTCGGTCGCGAGTTCGAAGAGCACGCCGTTGGGTTCGCGGAAATAGAGGCTCTTGAACCAGAAGCGGTCGACGGGACCCGAGTTCGGAACCTTCATGCTCTGCAGCCTGTCGGCCCAGGCTTCATAATCCGCATAGGGGATGTTGAAGGCAACGTGGTGCACGGCACCGGCACCCTGCTGGGCGGGCGGCAGGCTGGGATCGACCGTCACATGCAGTTCTCCAACCGCCCCCGGCGCACCCATCTTGTAGACATGGGTGCCGGCGAAGCTGCCGGTCGGTGTCATGTTCATCAGCTTGGTGAGCACCATGTCGGTGTGGCGGATGTCCGGCACGCTCATGGTGATGGGGCCGAGGCCGCGGATCTGGTGTTCGGCGGGAACAGTGCTCTTGTCCCAGGCATGCGCCTCGCCTTCGGCGTCGACGGTGAAGGACAGGCGCTGGCCCTCATGGTCCTCGAAGGCGAGCGTGGGGCGGCCTGCGACGTCGGCGATCTTGTCCTGCTTCACGCCGTTCATGGTGAGACGGTGCTGCCAATAGTTGAGCGCGTCCTCGGAGGCGACGCGGAAGCCGGTGCGCGTGACCGAGTGCGTGCCGCGGCGCTCCTTGCCCACGGGCCAGTCGAAGAAGGTGATGTCGGTGCCGGGCGAGCCCACGCCATCTGCATAGAACAGGTGGTAGGCCGAGGTGTCGTCCTGGTTCACCGTCTTCTTGACAAGGCGGAGGCCCAGCGTGTCGGTGTAGAACTTGTGGTTGCCCGGCGCATCGGCGGTGACGGCGGTGAGGTGGTGGAAGCCCTTGAGGTTCATCTGGGTTGGTCCGGCACGCCAGAAGGTGGCGGTGATCCTGTTGGGGAGCGGGTCTGCTCCGGAAACCCGGATATCGGGGTTTCGGCAGAGGATTTCAATAGTAATCGAACACGTTACGGATCACATGGCGAACCACGGCAGCGCGAGGAAGCTCTTGGCGACGAAGGCATTGGCGAGATCGACGAAGAAGGAGCCGGCCATGGTGATGAGCAGGAAGGCCTTGGGCGAGGGGCCGTAGCGGCGGCCCACTTCGTCCATCGTCGCCATGGCGACGGGCATGGAGGCGAGGCCGAAGCCGAGGAAGCCGCCCGAGGCCACCGCCGCATCATAGTCGCGGCCCAGCAGGCGGAAGAGGATGAAATAGGCAATCGAGACCGTCACCACCACCTGGATGGCTACGTTCAGCACCAGCGGCACCAGGATGGCCGCCACCGAGATGAGCGGCGTCGACATCAGCGCCATGACGAGGAACAGTTGAAGGGCGAGCGCACCGCCCTGCTCGATGGGGGCGAAATCCAGCCTGTAGCCCAAGGCATCGGCGACATTGGTGATGATCACCCCGGCAATCATCGCCGAGAGGAAGCCCGGCAGCAGCAGCCCCGCCTGCGCGGCAAGCCCGTTGAGCTGGTCGCCGATGCCCACGGCAAGAAGGATGACGAACACGGTGGAGAGCAGCGTATCCACCCGGTTGCCCTCGGCAGGCCTCGCCTCGGCCTGTGTGGAAGGCGGGGCGAAGGTGATGTCCGTGGGCACGCTGTTGCCATGCAGCTTGTGGCGGGTGATGATCCAGCCGGTGATCGGCCCTGCCACCAGGGCGCCGGAGATGGTGGCAAGTGTTGCGGCACCCACGGCCACCACATGGGCCTGCGCCAGCCCCTGCGATTCGAGCTCGCGCGCCCAGGCCACGGCGGTGCCCGGGCCGCCCACGAAGGACAGCGATCCCGCCAGCACGCCATAGGCCGGATGAGCACCCCACAGCCCGGCGAGCAGCGAACCCGAGAGGTTCTGCGCGACGAGGGCGAGCACCGTGACGGCGCAGAGGATGACCAGCGGCTTGCCGCCGCTCCTCAGCGTCGAGAGCTTGGCGGAAAGCCCGATCGAGGTGAAGAAGACGAGCAGCAGCGCATCGCGCGTGCGCTGGCCGAAGGCGATGTCGATGTGGGCGGTGAGCTGCAGGATGAGGATCAGCACGGCGACGATCATCGCGCCCACGACGGCGTTGGGCATGTCGAGGCGGCTGAGCAGCGGTACCGACTGGCGCACGAAGCGCCCGATGAAGAGGGCGACGAGGCCGACCAGCACGGTCGCGAGCTCGCCCAGTTCGATGCGCTGCATTAATTCCATAGTTCAAACTTCTGCCGATCCCGAATATCAAGGCCCTTCATTTCGAGCCTCAGGCAGATGCGCCTCATCATCGCGTTCTCGGGTCGGATCGTACCTCTCCTTTAGTGTACTGTAA
>JBEARP010000261.1:0-17779 GCA_041163105.1 Pseudomonadota bacterium | reverse complement strand
CCGGCCTTGGCATTGATGTCGAGGATGCCGACTTTCGCACCCTCGGCGGCGAAGAGGCGCGAGGCCGCTCCGCCCATGCCGGTGGCCCCGCCGGATATCAGGGCCACCTTGTTTGCGAGCTTGCCTGTCACGATTCGCCGAACATCGCTTCCTTCTTGGCGATCTCAGCCTGACGGCGCATGATCTCGTCACCTACGGGCGGACCCTTGAAGCGCTTGTTCTCGGTGGCGAACCAGAAGATCAGCGCCAGAACGATGAAGCCGATCACCACATAGAGCACGCGCTCGTTGGGCGGCGCCACGGCGATGAACAGGATGATCGCCATGCCGACGACCGACAGCACGGTGACCAGCTTGTAGGTTCCCGCAGACATTGCCCAGGGGCCGGGCTTCGGCCACTTGGCGGTGCCATAGGCGAAGAGCCCTGCGACCAGCGGAATGGTGAAGGACAGGAACAGGAACACCAGCGTCGAGTTGACCACGATCACGTAGATCGAGGTTTCGCCGACCTTGATGGTCATCGCCAGCACCACATAGAGGATGCAGAGCACCGTCGCCGTCCAGATCGCCGTCACCGGCGTGCGGAAGGTGGGCGAAACGCTGGCAAGCGCTGCGGAACCCGCAGGCATGCCGTCGTCACGCGCGAAGGCGAAGAGCATGCGGCTCGCCGACGTCACCGTCGCCAGGCCGCAGAGCAGCTGCGCGATGAAGATGCCGATGTAAAGGATGTTGCGCAGAGTCTCGGGGATCACGGCATTCATCGTGCCGAAGAATACGCCCCAGCCCTGGGCTGCACCCGCCGCCATGTCCGGCACTGCCAGCATGATGGCGCTGATCATCACCCAGCCGACGAGCGACGACCACAGCACCGCCGAGACGATGCCCTTGGGCACCGAGTTGGCAGCGTCGTGGGTTTCCTCGGAGGTATGCGCCGAGGCGTCATAGCCGGTGATGGTATAGACCGGCAGCAGCAGGCAGAGCAGGAACAGGTAGAACATATTGTCGCTCTGCGGGAAGACGTTCCCACCGGCTTCGCCTGAGAAGTTGGTGAAGGTCCACAACCGCGAGAAGTCAAGCGACGGGGCAAAGTAGAGGCAAGCCACGACGAGAACCGCCGTGGTGACGAAGATGATGTAGCCCGAAATGTCGGTCAGGAAGGTCGTGACCCTGATGCCCACATGGTTCAGCACCGCCTGGAGGATGGTGATGATGGCCACGAACACCACGACCTGCATGTCGGTGCCGGTGAAGAAGGTGGTCACCGTGCCGTCCGCGGCGGTCGTGCCGAACATTGGCGCGATGGCGCCGGCGAAGAAGTAGGCCGTGCCGATGTTGATGGCGCCGAGAACCGTGATGAGACCCAGCAGGTTCAGCCAGGCGGTGAGCCAGCCCCAGAACCGGTTGCCCAGGATCGAGGCCCAGTGATAGAGGCCGCCCGCCGTGGGAAAGGCGCTGGCGATCTGCGCCATGGCAAGGGCGAACATGCCGGACACGATGCAGCCCGCGATCCAGCCGATGCCGGCACCCGCACCACCGACCGAGGAAATGGCCTGGGCGAAGGAATTGATGCCGCCCGACAGGATGCAGATGATCGAGAACGAGATCGCGAAATTCGAGAATTTCGACATGGAGCGGGAAAGTTCCTGCGCGTACCCCATGTTGTGGAGGATCTTCTTGTCCTCCGTCATTTTGTCAGACATTCGAGTGCATCTCCCCCACGCCGACGGGGCAACCTGGCGCGTTATCTTGTTTGCGATGTGCGGAATCGCGGACCTTGGCCAGCGAACCCCCTTTTCCCCATGTTCATTCTGTAACGGAAATTACAATCGGTCAACGAGCCGTAACTGATAGCAAATCGGGCAGTTGTGCCCGATCGGCGGGCAGTCACCGCTATTCGAATGAGCTTTCCTCACGTCAACCCGGGCGCTAACCTTCCGCGATGGTTCGCCGTCACTATGATCTGCCCTCGCTCAACGCGCTCGCTGCCTTCGAGGCGGCGGCCCGACACCTGAGCCTCACCCGCGCCGCCACGGAGCTGAGCGTGACGCCGGGCGCCGTCTCCAAGCAGGTGAAGGCGCTGGAGGACCAGATCGGGCGGCCGCTGTTCCTGAGGCTGCATCGCGCGCTGGAACTCACCCCGGAGGGGCAGGCCGTCTTCCAGAGCCTCAAGGACGCCTTCGAGCGCGTCTCGGCCACCATCCGGCAGGTGGGGCAATCAGGGAGCCCGCGCTCCGTCTCGATCGGCACCACCATGGCCTTTGCGCAGCTCTGGCTGATGCCGCGGCTGGGGGATTTCTGGACCGCGCACCAGGACATCGTGCTCGACCACATCATCTCGGACCGGACACATGAGGCGAACCGCGCCGGCGTTGACCTGCGGGTGCGCTATGGCGACGGCAAATTCGCCGAAGAGACGTCCACCCTGCTGTTTGGCGACCGCATCATTGCGGTGGCGGCGCCCGCCTTCCTGGCGCGCCACAAGGTGAAGAGCGTGCAGGACCTCTCCACCTTGCCGCTGCTCTCTGTCGAGGGCGTGGACTGGACGTGGACGACCTGGGCCGATTTCCTGAAGGCGGCGGGGGCGCCGCACCGCAAGCTCAACGTGCGGCGCTTCAACTCCTATGTCATCGCGCTGCAGGCCGCTCAGGCCGGCCAGGGCGTGGCGCTGGGCTGGATGAGCCTGGTGAAACCGCTGCTCGCCCGCAAGCTGCTGGCAAAGGCCGGTCCGGCGGAGATCGCGGCGCCGCAGTCCTTCTACCTCACCTGGCCCACGCGCCAGCCGCTGACGCAGGAGGCGGAAATTCTGCGGGACTGGCTGCTGGCACAGAGCGGTTGAGTTTAACTCACGCGAGGCAAGCAAAAGCCTCGCTTGAACGGCTGTGCCCCTGGGCGTTCTATGGCCCCTCGCACCAGGAGACGCATGATGACCGATGCCAGCACCACCACACCCGCGACCACCCACTCGCGCCGCAGCGGCGGCGGGCGTGACGGGCGGCGGGCGCTGCGCGCCACCCCCATGGCGTCCTTCCCCACGCTGGTGCGCGAAATCCCGGTCTACAACCTCGTCCCCGACGAGGCGGTCGAACTGATCCACGATGAATCGATGAAGATCCTCGAGGAGGTCGGCTGCGAATTCCGCGATGACGAGGCGATCGCCCTATGGAAGGCGGCCGGCGCCAGCGTCACCGGCACGCGCGTCCGGATCGACCGTGCGCTGCTGATGAGCCTGATCGCCAAGGCACCCTCCGAATTCACGCTCAATGCCCGCAACCCGGATCGCACCGTCCAGGTCGGCGGACGGAACCAGGTCTTCGTGCCCATGTATGGCGCGCCTTACGTGCGCGACCTCGACAATGTGCGCCGCTATGGCTCGCTCGAGGACCTTAACAACTTCCACAAGCTCGCTTACATGCTGCCGGCACTTCATTCGTCCAGCTCGATCTGCGTCGAGCCGATGGAGATCCCAGTCCCCAAGCGCCACCTGCACATCATCCACTCTGCGCTAACCTACTCCGACAAGCCCTTCATGGGCATCGTCACCTCGAAGGAGCGTGCGGAGGACGTGATGAAGATGTCCGGCATCGTCTTCGGCGAGGACTATGTGAAGGACAACACGGTGGTGGTCTCGATCACCAACTGCAATTCGCCATTGGTGTGGGACTCCACCATGCTGGACGCGATGAAGGTCTATGCCGCGCACAACCAGCCCGTCATCTGCGCGCCCTTCGCGCTGTGCGGCGCGTCGACACCGGCCTCTGCCGTCGGTGCCGTGGCACAGGTGAACGCCGAGGCATTGGCGGGCGTTGCCTTCACCCAGCTGGTCCGTGCCGGCTCGCCCGTCATCTATGGCCAGTTCATGGTGGCGGTGGACATGAAGTCAGGCGCGCCCATGGGCGGCACGCCGGAAGCGGCACAGATGATGTATCTGATGGGTCAGCTGGCACGGAAGTATGATCTGCCGTGGCGCACGTCGGGCTTCCACGTCGGCTCCAAGCTCAACGATGCGCAGGCGGGTTATGAATCGAACATGCTGATGCATGCCGCGATCCTGTCGGGCGCCAACTACATCTGGCACGTGGCGGGCTGGCTGGAAGCGGGGCTGTGCTGCGACTATTCGAAATTCGTGACCGATGCCGAGCAACTGGTTGGCTGGTACAAATATGCCGGCGGCGTGTCCTTCGCCGACTTCAAGGAAGCGATGGCAGCCGTCCGCGAAGTGGGCCCGCAAGGTCATTTCCTTGGCACCCAGCACACGCTGGAGCATTTCGAGAAGGCCTTCTTCAGCCCCTCCATCATGGACTTCAACTCCTTCGAGCAGTGGTCGGCCGAGGGCGCCAAGGACCATGCCACGCGCGGCCGCGACAAGGCGCGCACCATGCTGCAGAACTACGAGCCGCCGAAGATGGATGAAGGCATCGCTGAGGGCCTGCGCGACTTCATCGCCAGGCGGGAAGAAGTTCTGCCCGACACCGTCAGCTGAGACAGCGATGACAGAGCCCCGGGCTTCGTGTTAGCTCTGGGCAATGCTCGCCGATTTCATCACCTCCGCCATCGTCACGCTGCTGGTCGTCGCCGACCCGGTGCTGCTGAGCGCGCTGTTCCTCGGCATCACCCATGGCATGACCAAGGCGCACCGCCGCGAGGTGGCGATCCGCGGCTCCATCATCGCCTTTTGCATCCTGCTGGCGGCGGGGCTGGGAGGTGCCAAGCTGCTTGACCTGCTCGGCATCTCGCTCTCGGCCTTCCGCATCGCCGGCGGGCTGCTGTTGTTGTCCGCGGCGGCCGAGATGGTGTTCGACCGGCGCAGCGAGCGCCTCAAGACCACGGTGGAGCAGGCGATCACCGTCGACCACGTGAAGAACATCGCGGCCTTCCCGCTGGCCATTCCGCTGATGGCGGGGCCGGGCGCCATCACCGCCATGATCCTGCTGGCGGGCCGCGCCGAGGGCCGCGTGACGTGGCTCCTGTCGCTCTATGGCGTAGCGGCGCTGGTCATGGCCGCATGCTGCGTGGCCTTCCTGATGGCCGAGCGCATCTCGCAGTTGATGGGCGTCACCGGACGTGCGGTGCTCACCCGCCTCCTCGGCATCATCCTGGCGGCACTGGCCGTGCAGTTCATGATCGATGGCGTCTCCGCCATCACGCCCTGGCACGCGGCAGGTTGAGCTTCGGCACCAGCTTGGTGGCCACGAAGCCCAGCGCGAGCAGCACCAGCGAAACGAGGCCCCACACCGCCACCACCAGCCATTCGCCCACGCCCGTTCCGGCGGAGGCCAGCCACGAGGCCCACTCGATGAAAAGCGGATCGGCGGGGATGATATCGGCATTGCTGGAGACGAGACCGCCCGCCACGCCCACGAGGCCATGGGTGATCCACGCCACCAGCGACCAGAGTGCGAGCAACGTGATGGTGAGAACCCAGACGAGCGTCTTCATCGATGTGTCTCCGCGAGATGCTGCCGCAGCAGGTTGAGATTGCGCGTGTTGGCCTTGAAGGCCATGTCGAACAGGAAGCCGATCACCGGAATGGCGCCGACCGCGGTATCCGCCGCGATGTTGAGGCCCATGCGGGTGAGAAGGCGGGCCGGCACACCATGGCGCACCGCTTCGCCGATCACGTAGAGCGACATGCCGGTGCCGACGAGCGTGCCCACGCCGGGCACCATGCTCAGCACGCCGTCCGCGCCGATGCTGCGCGAGGTGCCCGGAATGCGCAGCGCCGAGTCGGAAAACCAGGCCAGCCATTCAAGACGTTCCATGGTGCCTTGGGGGGTGAGGTCTATGGTGATCGAGGGGCTTGTCATTCGCGTTCATCTCCCAGATTGCGGCGCGAGATGCGCCTCCAAGGTGGAAGAGTCCGACATCGCAGCCTGAAGGCTGCCAGAGGGGCCCGGACCCATCGTGCCTTCATGTGGTGAGCGCTGGCGCAAGGACAAGCGCCCGGCGCAAAAAAACAGGGGTGAACGGCAGCAACCAACAACCGTTCACCCCTGAGCCGGCTTCAAACCGGGACGCTCCGAGTGCTCTTCGCTTGAGAATGGGAGGACCCAAGTAAGACGTATGCGCCAATTTGTGCATTGCAATAGCAATGCCAAGTGAACCCCACACAGGATGGTTTTCTTAAATTTATGAATTAGAACGGTAATATATAGTTAAATAGTCTTTAACCATACGTGCGCAGCTCGGTAGCTGCCCATCCATTGTGCAGTGCAGCGCAAAACCTTTCAGCATTCGGGCAAAAAGAGGGGTGAGCAGCAATGCCGCCCACCCCAGCTGACGACTGTCAGACGACACGAGTGCTCTTGGCTGAGAATGGGAGTACCCAGTAAGACGTGTGCGTTGACCCCTGCTTCGCAAGCCGCGTGCCAGACAGCTAAACTATTTAAAACAATAACACCGAACACAAGAAGGTGACGGCTGGGCTGATCACCTGCCCGGACCTGCGGCAGGCCGCCGCCTGATCTTGAGGCAGATCAGACCGGCTTGTTCTTTTTCATCCAGTCGACGAAGCGGCCGAGCGCCTCTTCCAGGGGCCCCAGGTCCTTGAGGTAGCACATGCGCAAATGGCCCTCGCCGCCCGGCCCGAAGGTGCTGCCGGGCGCGAAGCCCACCTTCGCCTCGTCGATGAGGCGGCGCACCGTGGCAGCCGAGTCCGTCATGCCGTCGATCCCGAAGAACAGGTAGAACGCTCCCGGCGGCACCTCGAAATGGAGGCCCGGAAGCTCCTTCAGCGCCAGCACGGCGAGATCGCGACGGTGCCGCGCCATCAGCACCTGGCGCTCGATGAAGTCATCACCATGGTCGAGCGCCGCCACGCAGCCGCGCTGCAGGAAGGACGGCGTGCCGGAGGATGACACCTGCACGATGCGCTCGATGGCAGGCCCCAGCGCCTTCGGCGCCTGCAGCCAGCCGACGCGCCAACCGGTCATGGCCCAGTTCTTGGAGAATGTGTTGGCGAGCATCAGCTGCTCATCGTCCTCGCAGATGTCGAGGAAGGAGGGCGCCCGCGTCTCGCCGTTCTCGCCATAGAAAAAGCGCGTGTAGACCTCGTCGCCGAGGATCCAAAGGCCACGCTTGCGGCAAAAGTCGCGCACCGCGATCAGCTCGTCACGTGTCGCCGTCCAGCCCACGGGGTTCGACGGCGAGTTGAGTGCGATGGCCTTGGTGCGCGCCGTCACGGCATCGAACAGCCGCTCGAGGTCGAGCGTCCACTTGCCATTGACGAGCTGCATCGGCACTTCGACCGGCTTGGCACCCGAGATGCGCAATACGCCCGCATAGTTGGGCCAGGCGGGCGTGGGCAAAACGATCTCGTCGCCATCGCCGGTGATCAGCTGCACGATGGTCTGGATGGCGTGCATGCCGCCGGAGGTGACGAAAAAATTCTCCGGGTCGAAGGCGCGGCCGAAATTGCGCGCGTGATAGCGCGCCAGCGCCTCGCGCAGTTCGGGGATGCCGCGCTGCCAGGTGTAGAAGGTCTCGCCATTGAGCAGCGCTTCCGCCGCGGGCCGCGCGAAGGCCTCGGGCGTGGGCTGGTTTCCTTCGCCCGCCCACAGCGGAATGACGCCAGGCACGGTGAAGCCATACATTGCGGCCTTGACGATGCCGCTGTCGGGTTCATCGCGGGCTTGGCGTGTGAGTGCGGAGAGAAGCGTGTCTGTGCTCATTGGCAAACCTTAGGCAAACGCGCCGGAGTGTCTACCCCGGCGCGTTGTCGTTTCAGCGCAATTCTGCCCCGCATCAGGCGGAGGGCTTGGATCTCAGCGCATCGCGGATTTCGGCCAGCAGCTCTTCCGACTTGGTGGGGCCGGCAGGCGGCGGCGCGGGCTCGGCCTTCTTCATGCGGTTCGAGATCTTGACCAGCTGGAACAGCACGAAGGCCACGAGCAGGAAGTTGATGACGACCGTGATGAAAGCGCCATAGGCCAGCACCGCACCCTGCTTCTGCGCCTCGCCCAGAACGGTCGAGGTCACGTTGCCGGACAGCGGCAGGAAATACTCATCGAAGTTCAGGCCCCCGGTCAGGGCCCCGATGATCGGCATGATGAGCAGGTTGACGATGCCGTCGACGATCCGCCCGAAGGCCGCGCCGACGATGACGCCGACCGCCAGGTCGAAGGCATTGCCCTTGAAGGCGAAGGACTTGAAGTCGTTCCATTCCTTCCGCACTGTTTCGGTTGCCACTTCGGTTGCCATGCGTTCCCCCTGTCTGCCGGATTTGCATCCCGGCGTTGATCACCCGTCACTGCCATTATCGTGCAGATGCTGGCAAGATCAAACGGTCCATAGCGCAGGATCGCGAATCAAATGACTGAACGCTGCACATTCTATCCCGACCTCCAGCCCTTCAACCGGGGCAGGCTGCGGGTCTCGCCCCTGCATGACATCTATTTCGAGGAATGCGGAAACCCGAAGGGCAAGCCCGCTGTCGTCCTGCACGGGGGGCCGGGTGGTGGCATCTCGCCGTTCCTGCGCCAGACGCATGACCCCGCCGCCTACCGCATCGTGCTGTTCGACCAGCGCGGCTGCGGCCAGTCCACGCCCCATGCGGAGCTGGCCGAGAACACCACCTGGGACCTGGTTGCCGACATGGAACAGTTGCGCCAGCACCTGAAGATCGAGCGCTGGCAGGTGGTGGGCGGCTCGTGGGGCTCCACCCTGGCACTGGCCTATGCCGAAACCCACCCGGAGCGCGTGACGGAGCTGATCACGCGCGGCATCTTCACCCTGCGGAAAAGCGAGATCAGGTGGTTCTACCAGGAAGGGGCGGACCAGCTGTTCCCCGATCTGTGGGAAGGCTTCGTGGCGCCCATTCCGAAGGAAGAGCGTCACGACCTGCTCGCCGCCTATCACCGCCGTCTCACAGGACCTGACAAGGCCGAACAGATCGCCTGCGCCCGCGCCTGGAGCCAGTGGGAGGGCGCCACGATCTCGCTGCTGCCAGACCCCAAGCGGGTGACCGAGTTCGGCTCCGACCACTTCGCCCTGGCCTTCGCCCGCATCGAATGCCACTATTTCGTGAATGGCGGCTTCTTCCGGCAGGACGACCAGCTCATCGCCGATGCGCACAAGCTCTCAGCCATCCCCGGCGTCATCATCCAGGGCCGCTATGACGTGGTGACCCCGCCCGTCACCGCATGGGACCTGCACAGGGCCTGGCCGGAGGCCCAGTTCATCATGGTGCCGGACGCCGGCCACACCGCCACGGAGCCCGGCATTGCCGATGCCCTTGTCCGGGCCACCGACCGCTTCCGTCATGCATGAATTGCATGGCTGAGTCTGTGTGCACTGCAGCACGAATGCTGCAATCTGTTCACAATTGATCGCCATATGGGTGCCAACAGAAGAAACCAGACCATTCCAACTCTTCGAGGCAACCCATGATCGTTTTCTCCGCCATGCGCGACCTTGCCGACGGCCTGACCCGTGGCCTGGGCCTGTTCCTGACCGAACGCCAGGACACCACCGCCCGCGGCATCAACCCCACTCCGGTAAAGCGCGGCACCAAGCGCGCCTGAGCCGCGAGCTGACCCAAGGGTCAGCGGGATATTGTTTTCCCGCCACCAGAATGACACGTGCCCTCCCCGGTCTGGCCGGGTTTGGAGGGCATTGTCTTTTTGAAGGGGCGACAAGGGAACGCTTCAACTTTCCGTTTTCCCCGAACCGCCCACACGTGCGCTGCGTTTAACCACCCAGCAGCTTGCCAGTTTGGCCTGCATGGCTCCTGTCGCCGTCCCGAGTCGTGTAGGCCATCGGCCCGTCCATACCCTGCCGGTGTGGGCGGGCCACTTACGTTCGGGGAACCGAATCAGTCTAGGCTCCGCGCCATGGACCTCGACCGCACCCTGCTTGAGATCGGCGGCTCCCCCGTCACCCTGCTCCACCTGCTGCTGGTCGCGGCACTCTTCGCGCTGCTGCTGCTCGTCGCCGCCGTCATCCTGTCGTGGCGGGCGCAGGCGAGCCGCCAGGGGGAGAGCATCGTCGCGCAACGTCGTGCCGCCGAACTCGAATACCGCATCGCCGAACTCTCGGGCGCGCTGAAGAGCCTCGTGGACCAGTCGCAGGGTTCGCAGATCCAGCTCGTCTCCACCCTCGACGAACGCCTGACCGACCAGGCAGAGCGCACCGGCCAGTCGCTGAAGCAGTTGCATGAGCGCCTGGCGGTGATCGATGCCGCGCAGAAGAACATCGCGGCACTCTCCAGCGAAATGCTGAGCCTCAAGGACATCCTCTCCAACAAGCAGGCGCGCGGGGCCTATGGCCAGGCGCGCATGGAAGCGATCATCCGCGATGGGCTGCCGTCGAGCGCCTATGCCTTCCAGGGCTCTTTAAGCAACAACACGCGGCCCGACTGCCTCGTATCCCTGCCCGATTCCGATATCCGGCTGGTGATCGACGCCAAGTTCCCGCTCGAGGCCTTCAACGCGCTGAAGGCGGCAAGCAGCGAGAACGAATTGCGCAATGCCGAGGCGCGGCTCAGGGGCGACGTGCTGAAGCACGTGAAGGACATCGCGGAAAAATACCTTCTTCCCGGCGAGACGCATGAGACGGCGATCATGTTCGTACCATCGGAGTCGGTCTATGCCGAGCTCTACGAGAAGTTCGAGGACGTGATCCAGAAGGCGCACCGCGCCCGCGTCATCATCGCCTCGCCCAACGTGCTGATGCTGCTGGTGCAGACGCTGCAGGCCATCTTCCGCGACGCGCGCATGCGCGAGCAGGCGGGGCTGATCAAGGTGGAGGTGACGAAGCTGCTCGATGACGTCGGCCGCCTGAAGGAACGCGTCGGCGACCTGCAGAAGCACTTCGGCGCAGCGGCGGGCGACCTCGAGAAGCTCAACGTCTCCGCCGACAAGGTCATCCGCCGCGGCGCCAGGATCGAGAGCCTCGAACTGCAGGAACCGGAAGGCGGGGTGGAGATCGTGCGGCCGAAGCTGGTGGAGCGGAGCTAGCCCCCTGCGGCGTCATCCCGACCCTCACGCCGCCTTCGCCGGGGTGACGGCATCAAGGGGGGAGTGCCGGCTTATTCGCCGCAGTGGAGGCCGCTGAGCGGGTTTCTGGGAGAGCCAGCTAGGGGAGTAGCCTCACTTCAAATCGCCCAAAAGCAATCGTTACAAACTCCACTGTGAGGCTCCACTTCCTCCAATGTGCCGCGCACGAAGCGAGGCTCCGTCACATCCCTCCCCCCATCATCGCCGGGCTCGTCCCGGCGATCCTCCTGGTGGTCCGCAAAAAAGATGCCCGGGACAAGCCCGGGCATGATGAGACGGGAAACATCTCGCGACGGACCTACAGCGGACGCCGCGCCCTGATCGCCTGCGTCAGCGTGCCTTCGTCGAGGTAATCCAGTTCACCTCCCACCGGCACGCCGTGCGCCAGGCGCGAGGCCGCGATGCCCATGGCCTTGAGTTGTTCGGTGACGTAGTGCGCCGTGGTCTGGCCTTCGACCGTGGCGTTCAGCGCCAGCACCACTTCCTTCACCTGCAACCGCCCGGAACGCTCGATCAGCGAGCCAATGGCAAGATCCTCCGGGCGCACGCCCTCGATCGCCGACAGCGTGCCGCCCAGCACATGATAGAGGCCGCTCCACGCGCCGGCGCGTTCGAGCGCCCACAGGTCACCAACCTCCTCCACCACGCAAACCATGGTCTGGTCGCGGCGCGGGTCGGTGCACAGCGTGCAGGGGTCCACCGTGTCGACGTTGCCGCACTCGGCGCAGATCGTCACCTTCTCATGCGCCTCCGCCATGGCGCTGGCCAAGGGCGCCAGCAGGCGCTCGCGGTTCTTGATCAGGAACAGGGCGGCGCGCCGGGCCGAGCGGGGGCCGAGCCCCGGCAGTTTCGCCAGCAGCTGGATCAGCCTCTCGATTTCAGGTCCGGTGGTGCGCCTGGACATCAGAAGGGCAGCTTGAACCCGGGCGGCAGCGGCAACCCGCCGGTCACCGACTTCATCTCCTCCGCCATCATCGCCTCAGACTTGTTCTTGGCGTCGGTGTGGGCGGCGAGGATGAGGTCCTCGAGGATGTCCTTCTCATCGGCATTCATCAGCGATGAATCGATCGCCAGCGCGGTCATCACGCCCTTGCCGGAGAGCGTGACCTTGACGAGGCCACCGCCGGACTGGCCGGTGACGGTCGCCTGCTCCAGCTTGGCCTGCATCTCGGCCATGCGCGACTGCATGGCCTGGACCTGTTTCATCATGTCACCGAGATTCTTCATCGCTCTCACTCATGTTGGGGGGAGGAAGGCTGTCATCGGGCACCTTGACGTCGATGATCTCCGCTCCCGGGAAACGCTTCAGCACCGCCTGCACGTCCGGATGTTCACGCGCGGCGAGAAACAGATTGTCCTTGGCTTCCTGGCGCTGGCGGGAGACCGGCTTGTCGCCGCCGTCCTTCGCCACCATCACCATCCAGCGCATGCCGGTGAAGGCCTCGAGCTTGCGGGCAATCTCGCCGGGAAGGCCGGGGTGTGCTCCGGGCTCCAGCGCGATCTCGAATTGCCCGGGCGCCACGCGGATGGGGCGGATCAGGCTTTCGAGATCGGTCTTGAGCTTGATGTCGCGCTTCTCGGTGGCAATCGCGACCAGGTCCTTCAGGCTCGAGAAGGCGCGCGTCTCGGTCGGCGCCGTGGGCATCGCCGCCTGCGGCTTCACAGCGAGGTTCGACTGCGCGTCAACCGGCGCGTCGGAATTGTTGCGCAGCATCTCGCGCGCACTCATCGGAACGACGCGGTCCGAGCCCTGAGCCTGCTTGACGATCTTCGCCAGCTCTTCGCCGCCCGGCAGATCGGCGGCGTGGCACAGGCGGATCAGCACCATCTCGGCGGCCATCAGCGGGTCGGAATGAAGCTGCGCCTCGCGGATGCCCTTCAGCAGCATGGACCAGGCGCGCGTCAGATGCGCGATGCCGCATTTCTGCGCATGTTCGGCGCCGCGGGTCTTCTCGGCCTCGGTGCGCGAGGAGTCGGCGAGCGCGCCTTCCTTCACCACCTTCAGGCGCGTCACCCAATGCACGTAGTCGGCAAGGTCGCTGAGGATCGTCGCCGGATCGCCGCCACCCTGGTACTGGGCTTCAATCTCCTCGATCGACGCCTTGGCGTCACCCGCCATCACCGTCTCGAACAGGTCGATGATGCGCGAGCGGTCCATGAGGCCGAGCATGGTGGCAACGTCCGCCGCCTTCACCCGGCCTTCGCCGTAAGCGATTGCCTGGTCGAGAAGCGACAGCCCGTCGCGCACCGAGCCTTCGGCGGCGCGCGCGATCATGGCCAGCGCATCCGCCTCGGCCTCAACACCCTCTTTCACCGCGATGTTGCCGTAGTGCGAGGCGAGCAGGGCCGCATCCAGCCGCTTCAGGTCGAAGCGCTGGCAGCGCGACAGGATGGTGACGGGAACCTTGTTGATCTCGGTCGTCGCAAAGATGAACTTCACATGCGGCGGCGGCTCCTCCAGCGTCTTCAGGAGCGCGTTGAAGGCGCTCTTCGAGAGCATGTGCACTTCGTCGATGATGTAGACCTTGTAGCGCGCCTGGACGGGCGCATAGCGCACGCTGTCGATGATCTCGCGCATGTTGTCGACGCCGGTGTTCGACGCGGCGTCCATCTCGATCACGTCCAGGTGGCGGGATTCGAGAATGGCCTCGCAGTGCGGGCCATAGCCGGGCATGTCGATCGTGGGCTTGTCGCCGTAGTTGAGCGCCCGGGCGATCAGGCGGGCGGTGGTCGTCTTGCCCACGCCGCGCACACCCGTCAGCATGAAGCCCTGGGCGATGCGGCCGGAGGCAAAGCCGTTGGTGAGGGTGCGCACCATCGCTTCCTGACCAATGAGGTCAGGGAATGTGCGCGGGCGATATTTTCTGGCAAGAACGCGATACCCTGCTGCGTTCGCGCCGCTCTGAGTGTCGTCCATGGCGGGCTTCCGCGGGGCAGCTTAAAGGGTGGGAGGCTGGACGGGCAACCCGTTCCGGTCTCGTTGGGGCTGCTTCCTTCCGGACCTGACCCGGTTGGCGAGCGGCACGTCCGCCGCCAACCTCCCGGGGGGCTATATGGGGGGAACGGCAACAAAAGGCAAGCACCACGGCTTGCAAAGGGCCCGCGGCGGCTGCATTCTGCCGCGCAGGCAGATTCCCCGCCCGGCCGGGGCTTTCAGGGAGCTTTTCGACCATGTTCAGGCAGATCCTCACACCGCTTCTGGGCCTCCTCGGCCTCGCAGCCCTGGCCACCGGGGCCCTCGCCTCCGATGCCCATGGCGTCAACGACGACGGCCACGTCAAGGTGTGGAAGCCCTATGTGATCGAGAAGAACTGCACCGGCGAGTGGTATTATCACTGCAAGGCCCGCATGGATTATGCGCCCTTCCAGCGCTCCATGGTGGCGCGCTCCGGCAGCTACTGGTACCAGAAGCCCTTCGAGGTCTACCGCTACGGCGATTTCAAGCCGCAGCGCACCCATTGGGGCCACCGCCGTTCGGCCGACCACGTGGCCTGGTGCAGCGACCGCTACCGCACCTATGACCCCGCCACCAACCTCTACAAGGGCCGCGGCTACCACCTCTACAAGTGCCGCAGCCCCTATGGCGGTTGAGCCCTGATTGACCGGCGGCCACGGCTTGATTAAGGGACGGCCATGTCGCTGCTCCCCATCATAACCCTGCCTGACGAAAAGACCCTCCGCGAGATATCGAAGCCCGTGGCGGGCATCGATTCCCACGTGAAGAAGCTGTGGGACGACATGCTGGAGACAATGTACCGCGCGCCCGGCATTGGGCTTGCGGCCATCCAGGTGGGTGTGCCCCAGCGCCTGCTGGTGATCGACCTTTCGAAGGACGGCGAAGTAAAGCTGCCACTGTTCGTCGCCAATCCGGAGGTCACCTGGGAGAGCGAGGCCAGAAGCGACTACGAGGAGGGCTGCCTCTCCATCCCCGAATACTACGAGATGGTCACCCGGCCGGCCGAAATCAAACTGCGCTATCTCAATCGCCAGGGCGAACAAGCCGAGATGCATGCAACGGGCTTGCTGGCCACCTGCCTGCAGCACGAGATCGACCACCTCAACGGTGTCCTCTTCATCGACCACATCTCGCGGCTCAAGCGCGAGCGGGTGATCAAGAAATTCCAGAAGGCCCAGAAGCTCGGAAAGCTCTGAGCATGCGCCTCGTGTTCATGGGCACGCCGGACTTCGCGGTCGAGACGCTGAAGGCCCTGATCGCTGCAGGCCACGAGATCGCCTGCGTCTATTCACAGCCGCCGCGCCCCGCCGGCCGTGGCATGGCGGAACGCCCTTCGCCCGTCCACGCCTTCGCGGCAGCGGAGGGCATCGAGGTGCGCACGCCCGCATCGCTGAAGTCAGCGGAGGAACAGGCCCGCTTCGCCGCGCTGAAGGCCGATGCGGCGGTCGTCGTCGCCTATGGCCTGCTGCTGCCGAAGCCGGTGCTCGACGCGCCACGTCTGGGCTGCTTCAACGTCCACGCCTCGCTGCTGCCGCGCTGGCGCGGTGCCGCACCCATCCAGCGCGCCATCATGTCGGGGGACAAGGAATCCGGCGTGACCATCATGCGCATGGAGGAAGGCCTCGACACCGGGCCGATGTGCAAGGTGGGCAGGCTTGCCATCACGCCCGCCACCACCGCGCAGTCGCTCCATGACGAACTCGCCGCACTCGGTGCGCAGCTGATGGGCGAGGTGCTGGCGCAGGACAAGATCGACTGCACGGCGCAGCCCGCAGAGGGCGTGACCTATGCCAAGAAGATCGACAAGGCCGAGGCCCGCATCGACTTCACGCAATCGGCGGAAGAGGTGCGCAACCATATTCACGGCCTCTCGCCCTTTCCCGGCGCGTGGCTCCCGGTGAAGGGCACGCGAATCAAGGCATTGCTCTGTGAAGTGACCAAAGGCAACGCCACGCCTGGCACCTTCATCGACGATCATCTCGCCATCGCCTGCGGCACTGGCGCCATTCGCCTGCTGAAGCTGCAGCGCGAAGGCAAGGGCGCGATGGAGGCCACCGACTTCCTGCGCGGATTTCCCATCGCGGCAGGAACGGAGGCCGCCTGATGCCGCGCTATCGCCTCACCATCGAGTATGACGGCGGACCCTTCACCGGCTGGCAATCCCAGGCTGGCGGCACGTCGGTGCAGGACCTGCTGGAGCGCGCCGTCGCCATCATCAACGGCGAGCCCTCCATGGTCTATGGCGCGGGCCGCACCGATGCGGGCGTCCATGCGCTGGCGCAGGTGGCGCATGTCGACCTTGCCAAGTCATGGGATCCGTTCAAGCTGCGCAACGCGCTGAACGGCAACATGCGCGAGAGGCCGGTGAGCGTGCTGGAGGCCGAAGAGGTGCCGGATGATTTCCACGCCCGCTTCTCGGCCACCAGGCGATACTATCTCTACCGCATCCTCAACCGCCGTGCGCCGCCGGCGCTGGACCGTGGCAAGGTGTGGTGGCTTCCCGTCGACCTCGACTCGGATGCAATGCATGAGGCAGCCCTGCACCTCGTGGGCAAGCATGACTTCACCACCTTCCGCGCCGCGCAATGCCAGGCCAATTCACCGGTGAAGACGCTCGACCATTTCGAGGTGGCGCGCTACGGCGAGCTGATCGAGGTGCGCGCCGATGCGCGCTCGTTCCTGCACAACCAGGTGCGCTCCATGGTGGGCTCGCTGCGCCTCGTCGGCGAAGGCAAGTGGAGCCCCCAAGACATGAGGCGCGCACTGGATGCAGCCGACCGCACCGCCTGCGGACCAGTGGCGCCGCCCGACGGGCTTTATCTCCTGCGCGTGGGCTACAATTCCGTCGAGAAATAATCCGCGATGATACGGCCATAGATGTTCTGCGTGGCACGCAGCTCGTCAATGGCGATGCGCTCATCCGTCTGGTGGATTGTCGCGTTGGTGGGGCCGAACTCCAGCACCGGGCAATAGTCCTTCACGAAGCGCGCATCCGATGTGCCGCCACTGGTGGAGAGCTTCGGAAGAATACCCGTCTCATGCAGCACGGCATCCTGCACCAGGCCGACGAAGCGGCCGGGTTCGGTGATGAAGGCATCCGCACCTTCGGTGGCCGACACCGTCCACGTGCCGCCCAGTTCGGACTTCACCACGGCGATCTGCTCATCCACCCATTGCTTGAGCGAGGCGAAGCTGTGCTCGGTGGAAAAGCGGATATTGAACTTGGCGGTGGCGCGCGACGGGATGACGTTGCCCGCCGGGTTGCCGACATCGAAGGACGTGACCGCCAGCGTCGAGGGATCGAAGTGATCGTTCCCCCCATCAAGCCGTGCCGCCGCGATGCGATCTATGAAGCGTGCCAGCTTGGGGATCGGATTGTCTGCCTTGTGCGGGTAGGCTGCATGGCCCTGCTTGCCCTCCACCGTCACGGTGAAGCTCAGCGATCCGCGGCGGCCGATCTTGATGGTGTCGCCCAGCTTGTCCACGCAGCTGGGCTCGCCGACGATGCAATGGTCGGGGATGTGGCCGTTCTCGGCCATCCACTGCAGCACCTTCACCGTGCCGTTGATGGCGGGGCCTTCCTCGTCGCCGGTGATGAGGAAGGAAATCGAGCCCTTGAACTTCCCCGCCGTGCGCACGAAGTCGATGGCGGCGGCGGCGAAGGCTGCCACCGAACCCTTCATGTCGGTGGCACCGCGACCATAGACGAAGCCGTCGGCGATGTCGGCGGCGAAGGGCTGGTGCGTCCAGCTCTCGACGATGCCTTCCGGCACCACGTCGGTGTGGCCCGCAAAACAGAGGTGTGGGGAACCGGAGCCGATGCGGGCGAAGAG
>JBEARP010000260.1:0-9995 GCA_041163105.1 Pseudomonadota bacterium | reverse complement strand
GATTCAACAGCGCGCGACATCGCCAAGTCCTACATTTCTGCCACCGCCGAACACCTGATCATCGACATGCCTATGCGTGTCGAGCGCGAGCCCGGCGAAAGAGCCTATGATGCAGGCGCGGCCGCCATTGCGGCACGTCTCGAGCAGGGCAGCGACGTCGTCATGCTCTGCGAAGGTGATCCCTTCTTTTATGGAAGCTTCATGTATCTCTTCGCCAGACTTGCCGGATCATATCCCTGCACCATTGTGCCCGGCGTCACCTCAATGACGGCCTCGGCCGCCGCATTGCGCCGCCCGCTCTCGGCCCGCAATGAGGTGGTGAAGATACTTCCCGCGACCCTGCCCGAAGACCGGCTGCGCGAAGAGCTGATGACGGCGGAAAGCGCCGTGCTGATAAAGGTTGGCCGCCACTTGGCCAAGGTGCGCGCCATTCTCGGGCTGCTGGACCTCTCGTCGCGCGCCCACGTCATCATCAAGGCCACACATGGGGACGAGGTTGTGACACCGCTCCTCGACATCACGGAAGATCAATTGCCATATTTTTCCTCGATCCTCGTCTATTCGGGCACAGAAGCATGGTGAAACCAGTCCTCTTCGTGCTTGGCGCTTCCGCCCTGCCCCTGGCGCTCACCCTCAAGGAGCCGCTAGGCGCCGAAATCCACACGCCCGATTGCGTGGCGGGCGGCGACGTGAACTACGGCAAGGCGACGGCGCACCTCGCCGCACTCTTCGCGGCTGGTCACCCCGTCATCGGCCTTTGTGCTGCAGGCATTCTCATCCGCGCTCTGGCTCCCCACCTGACGGACAAGCGCAGCGAACCCGCCGTGATCGCCCTCGCGGAAGATGGTTCATCGGTGGTGCCACTGCTTGGCGGCCATCATGGCGCCAATGAGCTTGCCAGACGGATTGCGTCGCTCTGCGGCGGGCATGCCGCCGTCACCACCGCCAGCGAGGTGCGCTTTGGATTCGCGCTGGATGATCCGACGCCGGGCTTCGTGCTCGCCAACCCACAAGACATGAAGGGCGCAACTGCTGCCCTGCTAAGCGGTGCCGCACTTGCAATCAATGGGACGTTGAAACCTTTCCCGTCGGCTCGCGTCTCACCCGGTCCTGATGCGGTGAGCCTTACGGTAACTGAACTACGGACAGTCGGCTCCCGCACCAACCTGATCTATCATCCAAAAACCCTTGTGATGGGTCTCGGCTGTGAGCGTAACGCCGAGGCTTCCGAACTGATCATGCTGGCGGAAAAGGCCCTCGCCGACGGCAATCTCTCGCCCTCATCACTCGCGATGATAGCCTCCATTGATCTCAAGTCAGACGAGGCGGCCATTCACGCCGTTGCCGCCCATTTTGGTGTACCCGCCCGCTTCTTTTCGGTTGAGGCCCTACAGGCTCAAACATCTCGCCTAAAGAACCCGTCTCAGATCGTGGCAAAGGAAGTGGGCGTTCCAGGCGTCGCCGAAGCCGCCGCCCTCGCCGCTGCTGGCACAGCCTCCGAGTTGATCATCGAGAAGACAAGGTCCACCCGGGGCACCTGTGCCATTGCCAAGGCCGCGCAACCACTGCTGACACTACCTGGCCAAGCCCGCGGCGTCGTGCATGTGGTGGGCATAGGACCAGGAACGCCGGACTGGCGTGCACCCGCCGCCACGTCGGCTCTCGAAGCATCGACTGACTGGGTCGGCTATGGCCTTTATCTCGATCTCGTGGCGGACGTGCATTCCGGCCAGATCGAGCACCGTTTCCCGCTGGGGGGCGAGGAGGACCGGGTTCGCCATGCCATCGCGCTGGCAAAGCAGGGCAAGGAGGTATCCCTCGTCTGCTCCGGTGATGCCGGCATCTATGCCATGGCCGCACTTGTGTATGAGGTGATCGACCTCGAACCCTCGCGCATCGCAGTGAACGTCATTCCTGGCATTTCCGCATTCCAGGCTGCCGCCGCCAAGGCTGGTGCGATGATCGGGCATGACTTCTGTTGCATCTCTCTATCCGACCTCCTGACGCCATGGGAAGCAATCGAGAAGCGCCTGAAAGCCGCGGCGGAGGGTGACTTCGTAATCTCCTTCTACAACCCGCGCTCGCTCAAGCGCCGCGACCAGCTGGAGCGTGCCTTCGCCATCCTGAAGCAGCACCGCCCGGCGGATGCGCCGGTGATCATCGCCTCCAACCTCGGACGGCCCGAGGAGAAGGTCAAGATCGTGAGCTTCGCCGAGTTCAACCCTGACGACGTCGACATGCTCACCCTTGTGATGGTCGGCTCGTCGCAATCGAAACGCTTCGTGCGCGGCAATGGCAAGACCTACGCCTATACCCCGCGCGGTTATGCCAAGAAGAGAGAGACTGCGGAATGACCGTTCATTTCATCGGCGCCGGCCCCGGCGCACCAGACCTCATCACGGTACGCGGACTGAAGCTCATCCAGTCTTGCCCAGTCTGCCTCTATGCGGGCTCACTGGTGCCTGAGGAGATCGTGAAAGCCGCACCTCCCGGAGCGCGCGTGGTAGATACCGCGCCGCTCACGCTGGAGGACATCGTCGCCGAGATCGAAGCCGCCCACGCCAAGGGCCAAGACGTCGCTCGCGTGCACTCGGGCGACCCGTCGCTTTACGGCGCGATCGCCGAGCAGATCCGTCACCTCGTGAGGCTCGGCATCCCCTATGACGTCACGCCTGGCGTCCCTGCCTTCGCGGCCGCCGCCGCCGAACTCAAGACCGAGTTCACCTTGCCTGAGATCGCCCAGACTGTGATCCTCACCCGCACCGCCATGCAGTCCTCCTCCATGCCGCCAGGCGAGATGCTGGAAGAACTGGGGCGCTCCAAGGCAACGCTTGCCATCCACCTCTCGATCCGAAACCTCGGTTACATCGAGCGCGCGTTGACCCCGCACTACGGTGCCGACTGCCCCGTTGTCGTCGCCTATCGAATCACCTGGCCGGACCAGATGATCATCCGCGGCACACTGTCGACCATTGCCAAAAAAGTTCGCGAGGCGAAACTCACCCGTACGGCGCTCATCCTCGTGGGGCCGGTGCTGGATGCCCATGACTTTCGGGACTCCGCCCTGTACGACGGCGCACACGAACATGTGCTGCGGAACCGAAAGACGGCGAAGGCAGCGGGCTAGATCACTCGCACGTCGGCAAGGAGCTCGTGCCGAGGCGTCCTTGCATTCCCGGAGCAACAAAAGAAGCGGCCGAGCGGCCGCCTCTCCTGTCGCAAGTTCTCAAGTGGTACAGCGTTGTCAGCGGCGGCCGACGCGGTTCACGGGGCCGCCGCGATTCGCCGGGGTGTTCACCCCGGGCACGCCGACACCCGGCACCGCACCAACGACCGGAGCGGGCCGATAGATGACGCCCGCCCTAGCGACGCATCCCTTCGGAACGCCAACGTATTTGCAATAAACAACAGCAGAGGCAGGCTCAGACAAGACCAGGGCGCTAGAAACAGCGACGAATGCTGAGGTCGCGGCAACGATAAGCGTGCGCATGGGACTCTTCCTTTGGTTGGGCAATATCTCCCTGTCCTAGTCGAGCCGTCCCCCACGGCCTATAAGTGAATGCCGCAACTGCGGGCTTTCGCCTCACCCCAGCCGGGTCAGCGCCTCGTCAACCTTGTCCTTTCGGCTCTCCAACTCCGCCTTGCGCTCACGGCTTTCCTCCAGCACCTCCGGTGGAGCCTTGGCAACGAAACCGGGGTTGTTGAGGCGGC
This sequence comes from Pseudomonadota bacterium, assembly GCA_041163105.1. Taxonomy (GTDB): domain Bacteria; phylum Pseudomonadota; class Alphaproteobacteria; order Rhizobiales; family Aestuariivirgaceae; genus Aestuariivirga. Next base: position 6,284 of record JBEARP010000260.1, on the reverse strand, counting down.
CGTCGATGGCGGCAGTGTCCTTGGCAATCTTCTCGAGTTCCTTGACGAGTCGCACCTTCTCGGCCGCGAAGTCAATGACGCCCTCCAGCGGCAGTGCCACGGTCGCTTCGTTCAGCACAATCTGTGCCGAGGCCTTCGGCACGCTGTCCTCGAAAGTTATGGAGGAGAGGCGCGCCAGCCGCATGATCTCGTTTTCCCAGGCATCGGCCCGCCGGCGCGTGTCGCTGTTGGCGGAGACGAGCACGCAGCCGATCTTGGCCCCTGCCGGAACATTCATCTCGGCTCTCACCGAGCGAACTTCGGAAACAAAACGGATCACCCATTCCATCTCGGCATCCGCCGCGGCATCGCCCAGGCCCTTATAGGCGGGCCAATCCGAAGCAATCAGCCACTGGCCGCGCTTTGCCGTCTGCTGCCACAATTCTTCCGTCACGAAGGGCATGAACGGATGCAACAGCAAAAGAATCTGGTCCATCACCCAGGCGGTGGTGGCGCGCGTCTCGGCCTTGGCTGCCTCGTCCGTCCCGTTGAGAATTGGCTTGATGAGTTCGAGGTACCAGTCACAGAACACATTCCAGACGAACTGGTAGAGGGCCGCCGCCGCTTCGTTGAACTTGTATTCGTTCAACGCCTTGCGCACCAACGCCTCGGTCCGTGCCGTCTCGCCGGCGATCCAGCGGTTGACGGTCACGCGAGCCGCCAGCGGGTCGTAGTTCGGGTCAAGCGCAACGCCGTTCATTTCAGCAAATCGCGCAGCATTCCAAAGCTTGGTGCCGAAGTTGCGGTAGCCTTCCACGCGTGACTTGGCGAGTTTGATGTCGCGCCCCTGTGCCGCCATCGCGGCCAGGGTGAAGCGCAACGCGTCCGCCCCATAGGCATCGATCAGTTCAAGCGGATCGATCACGTTGCCCTTCGACTTCGACATCTTCTGGCCCTTCTCGTCGCGGACCAGGGCGTGGATGTAGACGGTGTGGAACGGCACCTCATGCATGAAGTGCAGGCCCATCATCATCATGCGGGCAACCCAAAAGAAGATAATATCGAAGCCAGTAACGAGAACGTCCGTCTTGTAATGGCGCTTGAGTTCCGGGGTATCTTCCGGCCAGCCCAGCGTCGAGAACGGCCACAGTGCCGAGGAGAACCAAGTGTCGAGCACGTCTTCGTCACGTGTCAGGTTCACCTGCACGCCATAATGCCGTTCAGCTGCGTTGAGTGCCAGCGCCTCGGTTTCCTCCACGAACACCATACCATCCGGGCCATACCAGGCAGGTATCTGGTGTCCCCACCACAGTTGGCGCGAGATGCACCACGGCTGGATGTTGCGCATCCATTCGAAATAGGTCTTCTCCCAGTTCTTCGGAACGAAACTGGTCTCGCCCTTCTCCACCGCGGCGATGGCGGGCTTGGCGAGCTCGGCGGCGTTCACATACCACTGCTCAGTCAGCCACGGTTCGATCACCACGTCGGAGCGGTCGCCATGCGGCACCTGGTTGGTGTGCGGCTCGATCTTGTCGAGCAACCCCTGCGCCTCGAACATCTCGACGATGCGCTTGCGCGCCTCGAAGCGGTCAAGACCATGCAATGCCATGGTCTCGGCGGGAACGTCCGATGCTTCGAGGAAGTCGGCATTGCCATCGATGAGTATCTTCCCGAACTGGTCAAGCACGTTGATCTGCCGGAGGTCATTGCGCTTGCCCACGTCAAAGTCGTTGAAGTCGTGCGCCGGCGTGATCTTGACGGCACCCGTGCCCTTTTCCGGGTCGGCGTAGTCATCGCCGACGATGGGAATCAGGCGGCCCACAAGTGGCAATCGCACCATCCTGCCAATCAGGTGCCTGAGCTTCTCGTTCTCTGGGTGCACGGCAACGCCTGAGTCACCCAACATCGTCTCGGGCCGGGTCGTGGCCACAACGATGAACTCGTCCGTTCCGTCGATCGGGTATCGTAGGTGCCACAGGTTACCCTTCACCTCCTTCTGCACCACCTCGAGGTCCGAGATAGCTGTCAGCAGCTTCGGATCCCAGTTCACAAGGCGCTTGTCCTTGTAGATCAAGCCTTCCTTGTAGAGCTGCACGAAGACCTTGAGCACGGCCTTCGAAAGCCCCTCATCCATGGTGAAGCGCTCCCGCGACCAGTCGCATGAAGCGCCCAGCCGGCGCAGCTGGCGCGAAATGGTGCCGCCGGACTCTTCCTTCCAAGCCCATACCCGCTCCAGGAAGGCTTCGCGGCCCATGGCGCGACGGTCGGTCTTGTTCTCCTTCTGGAGCAGCCGCTCCACCACCATCTGGGTTGCGATGCCCGCGTGGTCAGTGCCGGGCTGCCACAGTACATCCTTGCCGCGCATGCGCTCAAAGCGGACGAGAATATCCTGGATCGTGTTGTTCAGCGCATGGCCCATGTGCAGTGAACCGGTAACGTTGGGCGGCGGAATCACGATGGTGAAGGGTTCAGCCTTGGGCTTGTGGCCTGGCTTGAAGAAGCCGCGCTCCTCCCATTCGGCATAGAGCCGGGCTTCCATTTCGGCGGGCGTAAAGGTCTTCTCAAGCATGATGCAGTCTGGCCAAAGCGATGTGAAGGATGGTGCGCCTTAAACACCAGCCGAAGGCCCTGCGCAACGTTTCCGAGGCGACTAGAGAAGGAGGTGCGGGGCCTTGCGCGGAGGTGAGACGAACGCAATGCCAAGCTGGTCATGTTTGCGCCAGGCCACCCGAACATCGCGCATCTCGCGATCCGCCATGAACACCAGCAGGAAATGCTCCGGTAACTGCATCGCCTGTCCGCAAGTCAAACGCGCCCCGCCCAGCGAGATATCCCGCATCACACAGTCGCTAACCGACTGGTTTGCATTGAACACCGCCTTTACAGGCTTCAACACGCGGTGACGTTGGTGGGCGCGCCGTTCGCCGGATGTGACATGGGCTACGGTCATTGCTCCTCCAGGAGGCCAGCTTGCCAGGAACAGGGAAAAAGCAGGAACGCCATGACCTTACGTCATGCCGATTGATACCGCAATCTAAAAGAGCATTTCAGCCCACTTTTCAACCCTAACAACAGTGATCAGCGGCCGGTACGGGCAACGCGCTCGATTTCCTCGCGGACCAGACGCTCGACCATGGATGGCAAGTTCTCGTCCAACCATTGCTTGAGCATCACCCGCAACAGTTCCCGCGTCACGTCCTCGACAGAACGATCGTTGGTCGCACGGGTGAGCACCGACTCGGCAAGTTTGCCGAAAGCGGCATTGACCGCTTGGGCCGAACTGCCGGACAGGATGGCGGGCGCCTCGCCGCGGGATGGCGCGCGGGCGGCTTCCATGCGCGGTAGCGGAGGACGCTGAGGTTCGGGCTCGAACGTGCCACCCCGAAGCCGCGGCGGCAGTGGTGTCGGCTCAAGCTCACGCCAATTGCGGCGCGGCGTTTCGTTCTGAAGGGCGGCAGCGAGGGTAGCGGCGCGCTGAGTGGGCTCTACCGGTGAAACCGGCCTGCCGGCGCGTGCACGCGAGATCTTTTCGCGCAGCTGCTGAATTTCACTCGCGGCTGCGGCGAGTTCGTCTCCTGCTCGCGGCGGTGCCGGTGGCGGAGCATATCCCCTCGCCTGCGCGGCCGAGGGCACATCCCCGATATCCTCGTGGATAGCTTTGCGGATCGACGCAAGGAGGTCTTCCATTCGCGGTTCTGCAGTCACATCGCCCACCCTGATCCGGCTCAACATTTTAACTCTTCAGAAAGAATTACCCGAGGGCGTAAGGCATGTCGATATGCGCGGCATTCCTATTCAACGGTTTTGACGTCGGTGCCGATCCATTTACCACGCACGCGGCGGTAGTTCGCGTCCGGATCGTATATTGGTACCTTGAGGCCAACTTCCTCAGCTGTCAGGTGGCCGATGGCAGCCAGCAACTGGTAGCCGCTCACCACGCGATTGCGCTCCGCCGTGACCTGCAGGATCTGCGCCTGGACGAGATCCCGTTGAGCGTCGAGCACGTCAAGTGTGGTGCGGGTTCCCGCCTGGTATTCCTGCTGCACGCCGTTGAGGGCAAGTTGAGCGGCACTCACCTGGGTGCGGGCATTCTTGATGATCTGGGCAAGGCCCACATAGGCGTTCCAGGAAGAGGCCACCGCCTGGCGCACGCTGCGGGCAACTTCAATGACCTGGATCCGGCTCCGGCTCGCCAGCTGCTTTGTCTGCCGAACCTGCGAATAAACGAAGCCAGATTCATAAAGCGGAATCGACAACTGTGCGCCCACCTCGAAGCTTCTCGAATGCTGGTCAGTATCACTCAGGTCTGGATCCGCGCGCACACCCGTGGCCACCAGATCAGCGCTCGGCAGAAGGCTCGAGAAGGCCACCTTGATGTCGCTGTTGGCCGCCACCTCAACGAAGGCCTGCGCCAGGAGCTGGGGATTGATCTCTCCAGCCGTATCCAACGCCGACTTCAATGACTTGGGAACGTTGACGACCTTCGGGTAGCTGAGCTTGCCCGGCTCCTGGCCGACCACTTGCACATAGAACGCCACCGCCGCTGCGAGATCGGTCTGGGAGTTGACCAGGAATGACTGCGCCTCGGCGAGGCGGGCCTCGGCCTGGGCAACGTCAGTACGGGTGATTTCACCAACTGCAAAACGGTCGCGCGCGGCCTTCACCTGGGCTTGCAGTGCGGCCACATCCTGGCGGCGCAGCACCACGAACTGGCGTCCCGCGTAGACGTCCATGTAGGATTGCACGACATCGAACAGCACCTGCTGCTCGGTGCCCAGCAGACCCTGCTTGCCCGCATCAACACGCGCCTCGGCCGACTTCGTCTGGTTCACCGTGCCAAAGCCACGGAACAGAGGCTGAGCAAGCTGAATGGAGACGTTGCTGTTGAACTGGTCGTTGTTGTCGCGAATGATCGTGCCATCAATATCCTGGCCGACCGGGCCGGACGAATAGGACTTGTTGATTTCAGCGCCCACCCCGACGGTCGGCCGCCAACCGGAGAGCGCCTGCGGCACAAGTTCGTCGGTGGCGCGCTGACCGGCCCGTGCGGAATTCAGCGTGGGGTTGGTAACATAGGCCTTTTCCATGGCGCCGAACAACGAATCCGCGGACGCAGAAACGGTCTGCATCGTCGCCGCCAATGAGATGGCCGCGCCGGAAAGCAATGCCCGCACCCATTTACGTCTCATGAAACCACCACTCCATCCTCACTTCAGTCAAAACCAGAGACCGCCTCCGGCACTACGCAATCCACCTGCATCAGAAAACGAAGGCGGGCCTCTTTTTTTTCAGTCCGGGCAGCGCCGTGACCGAAGCGTCGAATACCTGGCGCACGGCAATGGTGCCCCCTGATCTCGAAAAGACGCAGGCCTGGGCGATATCCGCCTCGCCGACCACGGCAACCAGTCGGCCGTCATCTGCGAGTTGGTCCAGCAGGGTCTGCGGCACATCCTCCGCCCGTCCCTCGAGCAGGATCACGTCGAACGGCTGATACGCCGGCGCTCCAGCGGCCAGCGGTCCCTCAAGCACCGTGACGTTGGAAAGGTCGGCAAGATGGGTCCGCGCCCGGTGGGCCAAGCCCTTGTCACACTCAAGCGCCACCACCGATGCGGCCATCTGACAGATCACTGCGGCGCCATAGCCGGTCTCTGCCCCGACCACCAGGACTTTGTCCGTTGGCTTGATGGCGGCATGCTGCAGCATCCGGGCGAAGGCCATCACTTCGATCAGTGCGCGCGGCCCTTCGCCATGGTCACTGGCCTCGAGCGGAATATCCTCGTCCATGTAGGCGAGCGCCCGGCGATTCTCAGGCACGTAAAATTCACGCGGAACGGTCTCGATCGCCGCAATGATGCGCCGGTCCGTGATACCGTTGGGACGGACCTGAGATTCGACCATGTTGAGGCGGGCGATGGTGAAATCGATCATATTTTCCTGAAACCTAGCATCGTCGCAGACTGTCGATCTTTCTGTAGCGAAGGACTCCTGATAAGTCCACCGCGCGCAGTGGAAATGCACCGTTTACGTAAAGTCCGTGGAACTCTCTCAACACCGCAATAAGCTCGCTCAGCCTCTGGTGCAGCAACCGAATGGAGCGTCGACATTGGCTCTTGTCACCGTCCGCCCTCCGTGCCATACAAGGCCACCACTCAAGACGTAAGTCATTGAAATACAAGAAGGCCTCGTGGCGGAGTGGTTACGCAGAGGACTGCAAATCCTTGCACCCCGGTTCGATTCCGGGCGAGGCCTCCACTCTCCACATCACAAACTCGAGAACCGTCCACCGGCGGCAGAGAATGCGGGTC
>JBEARP010000259.1:0-15494 GCA_041163105.1 Pseudomonadota bacterium | reverse complement strand
GGAAGCACAAGATCGTCGAGGCCTTCCTTCTGGCACTGGGCGTCTCCGAGGAAACCGCCCGGATCGATTCCGAGGGGATCGAGCACCACGTGAGCGAAGAGACGCTCCGGGCCATGGCCCGCTTCCTGGCGCGGAAGGTGATGTAACCCAACCCCTCTACCGTCATCCCGGCGAAGGCCGGGATCCAGCTTTGCCACGTGACATTCCCATCTCACCTTGCCCCGGCTTGACCGGTGCATCCTTTCGGGCCGCCGTTGAAAACGACGCCCGGGTCAAGCCCGGGCGAGGTGAGCTGTTGAAGGCGAAAGCGGGACCCCGGCCTTCGCCGGGGTGACGCCAATGGGGAAGCGGCTTGCTAAGCCCCTCTCTTCATCACCGCCATGAAGAACCCGTCCGTGTCATGCCGGGCGGGCGTGAGCAGCAGCGTGTCCTGCGAACCATCGGCCGAGACCGGCGCTTCGCCGCCAATCATCCGCTCCCAATGCTCTTTGTAAGGAATGATTCGCATGTCCTTGTGATGACTCAGGAAAGCGGCAACCTGCTCGGTGTTCTCCTCCGGCAGCACCGAGCAAGTGATGTAAAGCACCGTGCCGCCCAGTTTCGCCAATTGGAATCCTTTTTCAAGCACTTGGGCCTGGTCCTTGATTCTTTGTGCGAACTGCTTGGGCGTGAGGCGCCATTTGGCGTCGGGCTTCCGCCGCCATGAGCCGGAACCGGAGCACGGGGCATCTATCACCACGCAGTCGAAGGGGCCTGCAGCGTCGAGCTTGCCCTTGTCCTGCGCCGAGATGACCTCGCAGTTCGTCACCCCCGCGCGCGTCAACCGCTCGAAGATTGGGCGCAGGCGGAAGCGGTCGAGGTCGTGGGCGACGAGCCTGCCCTCGTTCCTCATCATGGCGGCGAGCGCCAGCGTTTTGCCACCCGCACCCGCACAGATGTCGGCAACGCTCATTCCGGGCTGAACGCCCGACAGCAACGCCGCCACCTGCGAGCCCGCGTCCTGAACCTCGAACCAGCCCAGGCCATGGGCAGGCTCCACTTCGACATTGGCGTTGCGGGTGTCCGGCCCGGTCGCAGCAATCCGCACGGCAAGCGGCGACCACGGCCCCTCGACAGCGCCGAAGCGTTCCAGCGCCGAGAGCACCTGAGGGCGATCGGCCTTCAGCAAGTTGACTCGCAGGTCAACCGGCGCGCGCTGGGCAAGGGCCGCACCCTCCTCCGCGGCGCGGGGGCCGAAAGCCTTCTCATAAGATGCCACCAGCCATTCCGGAACGTCGCCCGCCACATGCACCGGCAGATCGGCGGGAAGCGCGCGGTCAAGCGCCTGGCGCTCCTCCGCCGTCAGCTTGCCCGGCCCATGCTCTTCCTCCGCCATGGCGGCGATGGCCTCGGTCGAGAGGCCCCACACGTCACGCAGGCCCGCCAGCGCCAGTGCGCGCGGCGCTTCCTCGCCCATCCGGAAGGCGAGAGAGTTGCGGCGGCGCAGCGCGTCATAGACCAGCGTGCCGATGGCGTGGCGGTCGGTGGAGCCGGCAAAGCGGTGCGCCTTGCCCCAGTCCTTCAGGGCCTCGGAAGCAGGACGGTGGCGTTCGAAGATGTCGGTGAGGACGTCGATTGCCGCGGAGACGCGGCCGGCGAGACGCATGGAACTATCCGATCACGTATAGGCGCAGGCCGAACCACAGCCACATGAGGGCCACCGCCACGAAGCCGACAATGAAGGCCCCGCCGCGCTGCATGACGACGTTGGACCCGGTGTGGATGAGGCTGTGCAGGATGCGGCTGGCCACGAAGACCCAGGCCAGCACAACCATCAGCCAGTCAACCTTCACCAGCAGGATCATCAGCGGCAGGATGGCGTAGAAGAAGACCGGCAGCTCGAACTGGTTGTTGTAGTTGTTGTTGAGCTTGCGGGTGCGCTCCGTCCAGCGCGAACTGTCGAGCGACACATCCTCGAGCCTGACCAGCCCCTCGCGCAGGTCGCGCTGCTTGGCCGCCCCCATACGGAAGGCAATCACATAAACCCAGGCCACATGAACGAAGGCCGGCAGCAGCAGCCATTGGACGATTGTCATGCCTATCCCTGCCGCTGGTAGTTGGGCGCCTCGCGCGTGATCATCACGTCATGCACGTGGCTCTCGCGCATGCCGGCGGATGTGATGCGGATGAACTGCACGCGTTCGCGCATTTCGGCAAGGTCCGCCGCACCCACATAGCCCATGGCAGCCCGAAGCCCGCCCACCAGCTGGTGCAGCACCGCGCCAACAGGGCCCTTGTAGGGCACCTGGCCCTCGATCCCTTCCGGCACCAGCTTCAGGCTGTCCTTCACCTCCTGCTGGAAGTAGCGGTCAGCGGAGCCCCGCGCCATGGCACCCACCGAGCCCATGCCGCGATAGGCCTTGTAGCTGCGGCCATTGTAGAGATAGACCTCGCCCGGGCTTTCATCGGTGCCAGCGAGCAGCGAGCCGACCATGGCGACTTCGGCACCCGCCGCCAAGGCCTTGGCAAGGTCGCCCGACAGCTTGATGCCGCCATCGGCGATCACCGGCGTGTCCTGCTTCGCGCCCTCTTCGGCACATTCCATGATGGCCGAGAGCTGCGGCACACCCACGCCCGCGACCACGCGCGTGGTGCAGATGGAACCGGGTCCGATGCCGATCTTCACGGCGTCCGCACCAGCACCAATCAGCGCCTTCACGGCCTCCGCCGTCGCGACGTTGCCCGCCACGATCTGCACCTTGTTGGACAACGCCTTCAGGCGGGTCACCTGCTTGATGACATTCTCCGAGTGCCCATGCGCCGTGTCGACCACGATGAGGTCGGCACCGGCATCCACCAGCATGGCCGCGCGCTCGAAGCCTGCGTCGCCGGTGCCCGTGGCCGCACCCACCAGCAGGCGCTCCTGCTCATCCTTGGCCGCCAGCGGATGGTCGGCGGCCTTTTCCATGTCGTTGACGGTGATGAGGCCCACGCACTTGTAGTCGTCATCCACCACGATCAGCTTCTCGATGCGATATTTGTGCAGCAGGCGTCGCGCCTCGGCGCGGTCAACGCCCGCCTTGACGGTCACCAGATTCTGGTTGGTCATCAGGTCCGCCACCTTCATGTTGAGGTCGGTGGTGAAGCGGACGTCGCGGTTGGTGATGATGCCGCACAGCTTGCCGTTGCCGTCGACAACCGGGATTCCGGAGATGCGGTGCCTCTCCTTCAGCGCCTGCACGTCACCCAGCGTGGCGTCCGGCGCGATGGTGATGGGGTTCACCACCATGCCTGATTCGAAGCGCTTCACCTGGCGCACATGCTCGGCCTGCTCATGGGGCTCGAGGTTCTTGTGGATGATGCCGAGGCCCCCCGCCTGCGCCATGGCAATGGCAAGCCGGGACTCGGTCACCGTGTCCATGGCAGCGGAAATGATGGGTATTGAAAGCCTGAGCGTCTTGGTCAGCCGCGTTCCCGTCTTCACCTGCGCGGGCAGCACGGAAGATGCGCCAGGCTTCATCAGCACGTCGTCGAATGTCAAATACTCGGGGATCTGCCGCGGCATGGGCCAACCTCTCAGGCGAATTGGAGTCAGGTGAAGATTGGCGACCGTCCTTAACACTGGCGTTACGGCGCGGGCAAGCAGGGAATCCCAGCCATCGCTTGCAATTGGCACGCTTCAACGCCTATTTCTAACGCCATGATTTCACAGCGCGCCCGCTATGCCTTCAAGGCGATGGTCGCCCTTGCCCGGGCAAAGCCTGGCGAAGGCCTGCAGATTCGCCAGCTGTGCGAGCAGGAGAAGCTGCCGCGCAAGTTCCTCGAGCAGATCCTCCTGACCCTGAAGGCGGCCGGTTACATCACCAGCAGGCGGGGCCGCGATGGCGGCTATGAAATGCTCAAGGACCCTGAAAAGATCTTCATCGGGCCCCTGCTGCGCACGGTGGACGGGCCGATAGCACCCCTTCCCTGCCTGTCACGCACTGCCTACAAGCGCTGCGATGACTGCCGCGACGAGTCGCACTGCGAGCTCCGCATCGCCTTCGACAAGGCCTATTCGCTGTATCTCACCGCTCTGGAGCAGACAACGCTCGCCGAAGTGATGGGCGCGGCGGGCGAACCAGCCCGGCAGCTTCTCCTAAACGACTGATATTTCTTATGAAGAACGCTTTGTTCGGCAAAAAGAACTTTTCCCCTTGATTCTCTACTAATCCGATATAGTATTGGGTCATCAACCGAAGGAGACCCACATGCAACTGTTCAACCGCCGTTCAATTGCCCTTGGCGCCGCTGCGCTGTTCCTGTCGTTTGAGGCAGGCCAGGCCCTCGCCGACCGCACACTGCTCAACGTGTCCTATGATCCGACGCGCGAGTTCTACAAGGAGTTCAACGCCGCCTTCGCTGCCGACTGGAAGGCCAGGACCGGCGAGACGATCACCATCGATCAGTCGCACGGCGGCTCCGGCAAGCAGGCCCGCGCAGTGATCGACGGTCTACAGGCGGATGTCGTCACGCTCGCGCTGGCCGGCGACATCGACCAGATCGCCAGCAAGACCGACAAGCTGCCCAACAACTGGGCGACCAAGCTTCCGCACAATTCCGCGCCCTACACCTCGACCATCGTGTTCCTGGTCCGCAAGGGCAACCCCAAGGACATCAAGGACTGGAGCGACCTGGTGAAGGATGGTGTGCAGGTGATCACGCCCAACCCCAAGACCTCCGGCGGCGCGCGCTGGAACTATCTCGCGGCCTGGGCCTATGCCGAGAAGGCGCTGGGCGGTGACGAGGCCAAGGTCAAGGAATGGGTGGCCGACCTCTATCGCAACGTGCCCGTGCTCGACACCGGTGCGCGCGGTTCCACCACCACCTTCGCCCAGCGCGGCATCGGCGACGTGCTGATCAGCTGGGAGAACGAGGCCTTCCTCGTGCAAAAGGAATTCGGTGCCGATAACTTCGACATCGTGGTTCCCTCCCTGTCGATCCTCGCCGAGCCCCCAGTGGCGGTGATCGAAGGAAACGCCAAGGCCAAGGGCAACCTCGACGTGGCCGAGGCCTATCTGAAGTTCCTCTATACCCCGGAAGGCCAGAAGCTGGCGGCCAAGAACTTCTTCCGCCCGGTCGATCCGTCCGCCGCCGACCCGGCTGATCTCGCCCGCTTCCCGAAGGTCGAACTCGTGTCGATCGACAAGGACTTCGGTGGCTGGTCCAAGGCGCAGAAGGAATTCTTCGCCGACGGCGCCATCTTCGACCAGATCTACCGTCCGACCAACTGATGACATTCCTGCCGTCCTCCCTGCGGCAGCCGAGCGCCCTTCCCGGTTTCGGGTTGGCGCTCGGTTTCACGCTCGCCGCGCTGAGCCTCATCGTGCTGATACCGCTCGCGGCTCTCGTGCTGCATGCCGCTTCCATCGGGCCTGCCGAATTCCTCAAGACAGCGTCTGACCCGCGAACGCTGGCCGCGCTGCGTCTGTCCTTCGGCACGGCACTGATTGCTGCACTCATCAACACGGTGTTCGGTCTTCTCATAGCCTGGGTGCTGGTGCGCTATCGCTTCCCCGGCCGCCGCATCATCGATGCAGCGGTGGACCTGCCCTTCGCGCTGCCGACGGCCGTCGCCGGCATTGCGATGGCTGCGATCTATGCGCCCAATGGCCCCATCGGCTCCATCGCGCAGCAATTCGGATTGAAGATCGCCTACACGCCGCTCGGCATCGTGGTGGCGCTCGTCTTCATCGGCCTGCCCTTCGTTGTGCGCACCGTGCAACCGGTCCTCGAGGAAGTGGAAAGCGACATCGAGGAGGCCTCTGCACTCCTTGGCGCCAGCCGTCTGCGCACCGTTTTCCAGGTGGTGCTGCCGCATGTCTATCCGGCCCTCCTCACCGGCTTCGCGCTCGCCTTCGCACGCGGTGTGGGTGAATATGGGTCCGTCATTTTCATCGCCGGCAACATTCCGCTCGTCTCGGAAATTGCGCCGCTCTTGATCGTCATCAAGCTCGAGGAATTCGATTATGGCGGCGCCACCGTCATCGCCACGCTGATGCTGGCGATCTCGTTTGCCATGCTGTTCCTCATCAACGCCATCCAGGGCTGGAGCCGGACCAAATATGGCAATGTCTGACCGCCTCCTTCCGCTCGCTCACACGCCCGAGCGCGCCACCAGCGAGACGGCCTTCACCAAGGTCGTGCTGATCGCCATCGCGGTGCTGTTCCTCGGCGCCATCCTGTTCCTTCCGCTCGTCACCGTCTTCATTGAGGCACTGCGCAAGGGCTGGGGAACTCTGTTCGAAAACTTCGGCGACCCGGACACGCTGGCGGCCATCCGGCTCACGCTGCTGGTCGCCGCCATCGCCGTACCCTTCAATGCGGTAGTGGGCCTGGCCGCCTCCTGGGCCATCGCCAAGTTCGAATTCAAGGGCAAGAACCTGCTGCTGACACTGATCGATCTCCCGTTCTCGATCTCGCCGGTCATTTCCGGACTCGTCTTCGTGCTGCTGTTCGGCGCGCAAGGGTGGCTGGGTCCGTGGCTCGTGGCGAACGATATCCAGATCATCTTCGCCGTGCCCGGCATCGTGCTCGCCACCGTGCTGGTCACTTTCCCCTTCGTGGCCCGCGAGCTGATCCCGCTCATGCAGTCGCAGGGAACCTCCGAGGAAGAAGCTGCCCTCATGCTCGGCGCTTCGGGCTGGTACACCTTCTTCAAGGTCACCCTGCCCAACGTGAAGTGGGCGCTGCTCTATGGCGTGCTGCTCTGCAACGCGCGTGCGATGGGCGAGTTCGGCGCCGTGTCGGTCGTGTCGGGCCACATCCGCGGCCTCACCAACACCATGCCGCTGCACATCGAGATCCTCTACAACGAATACAACTTCGTCGGCGCCTTCGCGGTCGCCTCGCTGCTGGCGGGCCTCGCGCTGTGCACCCTTCTCGCCAAATCCTTGCTCGAATGGCGCTTCGCCGGCGAACTCGCCGCGTCGTCGCGCCGCCACTGACTGAAGGAGACACACCATGTCCGTTCCCGTTCGCGTCAGGAACCTTGAAAAGAACTTCGGCCGGTATCCCGCGCTGAAGGGCGTGTCACTCGATGTCGAGGCAGGTGAGCTCGTCGCCCTGCTCGGTCCGTCTGGCTCGGGCAAGACCACGCTGCTGCGCGCCATCGCCGGGCTTGAGCAGCCCGATGGCGGAGAGGTTTTCTTCGGCGACATCAACGCCAGCAGCTTGAGCCTGCGCGAGCGCCGCATCGGCTTCGTGTTCCAGCAATATGCGCTGTTCAAGCACATGAAGGTGTTCGACAACATCGCCTTCGGCCTGCGCGCCAGGCCCCGCGCCTCGCGGCCCTCGGAAGCCGTGATCCGCGGCAAGGTGCTGGAACTCCTGCACCTCGTGCAGCTTGACGGACTCGAAGCGCGGTATCCGGCCCAACTTTCGGGCGGCCAGCGCCAGCGCGTGGCGCTGGCCCGCGCGCTTGCCATCGAGCCACGCGTGCTGCTGCTGGACGAGCCCTTTGGCGCGCTTGATGCGCGCGTCCGCAAGGACTTGCGCAAGTGGCTGCGCGAGCTGCACCAGCGCACCGGCCACACCACGCTCTTCGTCACCCATGACCAGGACGAGGCCTTCGAACTCGCCGACCGCATCGCCATCCTCGACCATGGCCGCATCGAGCAGGTGGGAACTGCGGCCGAGATCCTTGATCGCCCGGCCACGCCCTTCATCGACAGCTTCATTGAAGGCATCGCGCGGCGCGAGGCCCAGGCGCAGGCCCGCGAGATCGGCAAGCCGCATGTGGTGGTCAGCCGGTAAAGGAACGCCATCCACGCCCGCAAAATGAAAATGGCCGGGACGAGCCCGGCCATGGCGAAAGAAGATTTTCTGGACATTACCCTTTTCTAGCACATCGAGCGCGCGCTGTCAAGGACTAAATTCTTTTAGTAGGAAATCCTTTTCAGCCCTTCCCGCCGCGGAATCCCATGGCCAGCACGAAGAGCTCCGCTGAGTCATCGCGGCTCGCCATCGGCTTCAGATGGCGCACGCTGGCGAAATCCTTCTTCATCATCTTCAGCATCTCGCCCTCGGTGCCGCCACGCAGCACCTTTGCGAGATAGGTGCCACCGGGCTTCAGCACTTCCTTTGCGAATTCATAACCGGCCTCGGCCAGCGCCATGATGTTGATGTGGTCGGTCTGGCGGTGCCCCGTGGCATGGGCCGCCATGTCGGAGAGCACGCAATCCGCCTTCTCGCCGCCAAGGGCCTCGATCAGCAGGGCGGGCGCATCGTCCTCGAGGAAATCCTTCTTGAAGATGGTGACGTCGGACAGCGGGTCCATGCCATGCATGTCGATGGCGATCACCTTGCCACGCCCCACGTCTGCCTTGGTGCGCTTCACCGCCACCTGGCTCCAGCCGCCGGGGGCAGCGCCCAGATCGACGATGCGGCCGCCAGGCTTCAGGAACTTGTACTTGTCGTCGATCTCGGTGAGCTTGAAGGCGGCGCGCGAGCGATAGCCCAGCTTTCGCGCCTCCTGCACGTAAGGGTCATTCAGCTGGCGCTCGAGCCAGTTCTTCTGCGAAACGGTGCGGCCCTTGCCGGTCTTCACCCGCACCTTGAGGCGCACGCCCGGCTTCTTGCCGCTTCCAGGCCGGCTCATGCAGCGCCTCCGTAGGTTCCGTCTTCCTTCATCAACATCGTCAGGATGCCCTCGCGCAAGCCGCGGTCCGCAACGCGGATACGCTGTGCGGGGAAGGCCAGGCGAATTTCCTCGAGAATAGCACACCCCGCCAGCACCAGATCGGCCCGCTCGCGCCCGATGCAAGGATTGGCGGCACGCTGTTCGTAACTGAGGTGAAGAAGCCTGCTCGTCACCGCGCCGATGTCGTCGGTGTCGAGCCAGCAGCCGTCAACGCGCGACCGGTCATAGCGGGCAAGGCCCAGCTGCACGCCCGCGATGGTGGTGACCGTGCCTGAGGTGCCGAGAAGGTGGGAAGGTACCGGGGGCGCTCCGCCATTGGCGACGGAGACGCGCTCGGCGAACTCGCGCAGCATGGGGCGGAGATGCGCGCGCATCGCCTCGAAGGAGGCGGGCGTCACGTCGACGCCGCCGCCGAAGCGTTCGGATATGGTCACCACCCCGGCGGCGAGCGAGGTCCAGGCCACCGTCTCAAACCGCCTACCCGCACGTCGCATCCAGAGCACTTCGGTCGAACCACCGCCAATGTCGAAGACCAGGGCGGTCTCCGCCTCGCGGTCCACCAGCGGCTCTGCGCCCACGGCTGCAAGCCCGGCCTCCGTCTCGCGATCGATGATCTCGAGGCCGAGACCCGTTTCGGTCTTCACGCGGTCGATGAACGCGCCGCCGTTTTCAGCCATGCGGCAGGCTTCGGTGGCCACCAGCCTCACCCGGTCGACGTTGCGCCAGCGCAGCTTGTTGGCACAGACCCGCAGGGCCTCGATGGTGCGGCCCATGGCGTCATCGCTCAGCCGGCCCGTCTGGGCCAATTGCTCCCCCAGGCGAACGATGCGTGAGAAGGCGTCGACCACCGAGAAGCCGTTCTGGGTAGGGGTGGCGATCAGGAGGCGGCAATTATTCGTGCCAAGGTCAAGGGCGCCATAGAGCCCCCCTGGCGGCTGCTCACGCGAAACGAGCGGCTTCCGGGCCTGATGGCCCCCAGCCGCCGGTTTGCGCCGTGGCCGGTCCTTGCCCGGCCTGCTGGTCGCATCCACGTCCAAACCTTTCAAGGGCAACCGGCACTCGACGAAGAACCGGAGCGGCGGCGGCCACCCTTACAATCATTGCGTTATTCCGAATGTAACAGCTTCGCCCACCCCTCACAAAGCAAATCTATGTTCACAAACGGCGGCCCACATTAACCTGAAGTTGAGACATCCCTGGGCAAATGAATTTGTAACTTTCGGGTGTGTGATGAGTATTTTCGGTGCCAAATGGTTCAAGGACGGCTCCCTGATCGGCGACTTCTCTGACCATCTGGGCCTTGCCATTCCCCAGAAAAAGCAGGCCATCGCACTCCAGGCGGCGAAGGTCGATGCCGAACTGGCCTCCAAGGCGAAGTCCGAGTTCATCGCCAACATGAGCCATGAACTGCGCACGCCGCTGAACGCGATCATCGGCTTTTCCGACATGCTGCATACCGGCACGGTCACTGGTGAGGACAAGATCCACCAGTACACAGGCTACATCAAGCAGGCCGCAGAACACCTACTGGAATTGATCAACGGCATCCTGGACGTCTCCAAGATCCAGGCCGGCAAACTGGCGGTGGAGAAGGAGGCCGTCGATCTCGGCCCCATCCTCGCATCGTGCCTGCTCATTGTCGAAGCCAAGGCCCGGGAGAAGCTCATCAGTGTCGATCATGATTTCGACAAATCGCTGCCGCCGTTGGCAGCCGACCCGCTGCGTCTGAAGCAGATCCTCATCAACCTGCTGGGCAATGCCGTGAAATTCACGCCGGAGAAAGGGCGCGTGCGGGTCGCCGCCAGCGTGGCCTCCGCCGACACCGCGCTGATCACGGTGGAGGACAATGGCATCGGCATGTCCCCGGAGGAGATCGAGACGGCGTTGCGTCCCTTCGGACAGGTCGATTCCGCCTTTAACAAGCGCCATGAAGGTACCGGGCTTGGTCTTCCAATTGCCTATGCCCTCGCCCGACTTCATGGCGGCGATCTTCGCATCGCCTCGCAGAAAGGGGTGGGGACCCGCATCTGCCTGTCGCTGCCCCTCCTCCATAGCCCAGACACAGCAGCCCACATCCACTGAGAGCGCCAGAATGACCTCGCAGGACAAGAACTCCGCCAGCCGCATCGGTCGCATCGTCGCTGTCACCGGCGCACACGCGGTGATCCTCATCGACGGCACGGGAAGCGAAGATGCCCGCTCCAAGACACCGGAGATCGGCACGCTGCTGCGCATCGAGACGCCACGGTCGATATCGCTGTGCATCGTCTCCGCACTGTCCTCGCCCATGCCAGTGCAGACCCCGGACGAACCAGAACTGCGCATCATCGAGGTCGAGTTCCTGGGCGAACTGCCAAAGGACGAGCACGGCGAACCCCAGCAGTTCCGTCGTGGCATATCGTGCTATCCCTCACTCGGAGATGCGGTGCTTCGCGCCTCGAAGCACGAGCTTCAGAAAGCCTATGCCGATGACGGCCACGCCGCAATCCGCGTGGGCCACATCACCCAGGACGAAACCATTCCGGCCATGGTCAAGATCGATGACATGCTGGGCAAGCATTTCGCCATCCTCGGAACCACCGGCACCGGCAAGTCATGCACCGTGGCGCTGCTGCTCCGCCGCATCCTGGAGATGAACCCCCAGGGGCATGTCCTGCTGCTCGATGTCCACCGCGAATATGCCCATGCTTTCAAGGATATGGCGGAGGTCATCAGCCCATCGAACATGAACCTGCCGTTCTGGCTGCTGAACTTCGAGGAGATCGTGGAGATCCTCATCGGCCAGCAGCCGAACCGCGAGACCGATGTCGAAGTGCTGCGCGAACTCATTCCCATCGCCAAGCTGCGATACATGGCCAACCAGCGCCGCGAGCGCTCTGCCCTGCAACGCGCCCGCGAACAATTGGAGCCATCCACGATCGGCGTTGATACGCCAGTGCCATACCGGTCATCCGACCTGATCGGCATTCTCGACGAACACATGGGTAAACTTGAACTGAGAGGAGAACTGGCGCCCTACAAACGGTTGAAGGCGAGGCTCGAGGCCATCAACCGCGACAGCCGCTATGCCTTCATGTTCGGCTCCCTCACCGTGCAGGACACCATGGCCCAGGTCCTTTCACGGTTGTTCCGCATTCCGGTCAACGGCAAGCCGATCGCCATCCTGGAACTTGGCGGGTTGCCATCCGAGATCATCAACGTGGTCGTCTCCGTTCTCGCCCGGCTCGCGTTTGATTTCGGCGTATGGAGCGCCGGGCGCATTCCAATCACCTTCGTTTGCGAAGAGGCACACCGCTACGTGCCGGTGGACAAGACGCTTGGCTTCGAGCCCACCAAGCGCGCAATCTCGCGAATTGCGAAGGAGGGCCGCAAATATGGCATCTCGCTGTGCGTGGTGTCGCAGCGGCCGGCGGAACTCGACGCCACGATCCTGTCCCAGTGCAACACCATCTTCTCGATGCGGCTCACCAACGAGCGCGACCAGCAGATCCTGCGCGCCGGAATTTCCGATGCCGCCAGCAGCCTGCTCGACTTTATGCCCACCATGGGAACGGGCGAAGCCATCGCCTTCGGCGAGGGCGTGGCCCTGCCCACCCGCATCAAGTTCGACATGCTGACGGCCGAAGAATGGCCGATGAGCAATACCGCCTCTGTTACCGGCAGTTGGGCGCGTGAAATGCCCGAAGACGGCTTCCTACAGGACATCGTGTTGCGCTGGCGCGCCCAAACCTTCTCGCCCGAAGGCAGCGTCTTCGATGTGCCCCCGCAGGCAGCCTTTGGCCAGCAGCCAGCCCCGCCCGCAGCGCCTGACCTCACGGCCCCGCTCCGCCGGTTGTCCACCTTGTCGCCAGGAATGGCGCCTCCGGCGGCAGGCGGCGAGGAGCGGCCAAGCCTCGCCAACCTCATCCGCCAGATCCGCAGCTGAGGCAGATACCGCTTGCACATCACGGACCTAGCGGCTATCTACCCGCCACATTGCCGTTGGGGGATCGTCTAACGGTAGGACCGCGGACTCTGACTCCGCTAGTCTAGGTTCGAATCCTAGTCCCCCAGCCACTTCATTTAATTCAACTTTTGCTTGGATTAGTGTCGAACCGTATTTGACGGTTGGACGGTCAGTTGGAAATTTGTGTTCTCGTTTCAAGCTTTCGGATCGCGGATTCCGGTGCAAATAGTTCGCATCGAGTAAAGAGCGAACGTCCTTCAAGCTGTGTCCAGTCAAGGTAGCGATCTCCGCCTCCGTCGCTCCCGCCATAGCCAAGCGCGTCACAGCCGTACCCCGGAGATCATGGAAGGTCCTGCCCGCAATCCCAGTATTGGCAATCGCCTTCCGCCAAGAGGAACGGAAACCCTCCTCGGACCACGGATTACCATCTCGTTGCGTAAGGATGCACGGCGAACGCCTCCTCGTAGCGTCGAGCATTGCCTTGAGAGCCCCCCGCAACCGGAACAACAACACACGCCCTGATTTTCGATTGCCTTAGCCGGATCTTATCGCCGTCATACGCGGTCCACGTCAGACGGAGGAGATCACCCTGCCGTTGACCAGTCCAGATCGCCAGTGCAAAGGCGAGAGCGACCTGTGGCGAGGCCACAGCCATGAACTGAGCCTCTTCATCATCCGTTCACACGGATTCGGCGCGCGTCGCTCAATACAGACGTCCGCCCCTTTCGAGAGGGTTACAATCTACAAGCCCGCGCCCTAATGCCCACGACAGACAGCGCGCGAAGACAGTCCATGCGTAGTCAGCTTGCCGGAGAGACTTCGTGGAACTGTTGCTCGAAACCTTTCCCCCGACCTGCCGATCCGTCGGCACCCGCCATGCTAAGTGTTTCTCCGGATTGTTGAACCACTCCTGTCACTTAAAAGTTGTATCAACGATGATATGCGGACCTTGATAGCAAGGGCGACTCTGTGGGGGAACGATGAAACTCTTGAAGCGCAGCCTTATGCTGTTGTGCGGTGTGTCCGCGTCTGCCCTCGTTCTGGCGATCAATGCCGGGGCGGATAGCTTCACCATCGTCAATGGACAGACGGTAACCACCACCCAGACCCTCGACACTACAGGCAATGTCGGCACGGTGGAAGAAGGTGGCGTGATCGACGTGCTGACTGGCAACGGCATCGAAGGCACTGCCAATGGCGTCACTGTGAACAACGCGGGGTCAGTGACGGGTGGCGACGCCGGCATCTACACCGAAGGCACTGGCAACAAGATTTCCAACTCGGGGTCGGCGACGGGCTTCGAAGGCATCTCCACCTCCGGCGACGACATCACGATCACCAACTCGGGTACGGCGACGGGGTTGCCTGGCATCTATAGCAACGGCATCTATACCGGCGGGAACAACAACAAGATCACCAACTCGGGTACGGCGACTGGCGTATACAACGGTATCTTTGCCGAATTTGCCGAAGGCAAAGGCAACACGATCACCAACTCGGGGACGGCGACGGGTGGCAACGTCGGCATCCTCACCTTTGACAACAACAATACTATCACCAACTCGGGGTCGGCGACGGGTGGACAGTACGGCGTCTACGCCAAAGGCAACGGCAACACGATCACCAATTCGGGGACGGCGACGGGTGATGGCTTCGGCATCTACGCTGTTGGCACCAACAACACGATCGCCAACTCAGGAACGACGACGGGCGAAGAGTACGGCATCTACGCCTATGGCGACGGCAACACGATCACCAATAACAACTCGGGTACGTCGACTGGCGGAAACTACGGTATCTTAGCCGAAGGCACTGGCAACACGATCATCAACTCAGGGAGGGCGACGGGCTTCTTCGGCATCGTCGCTCAAGGTACTGGCAACACGATCACCAACTCGGGGACGGCGACGGGCTACGTCGGCATCTTCGCCGATGGCAGCAATAACACGATCACCAACTCGGGGGCGGCGACGGGTGACTTGCTTGGCATCTATACCTCCGGCAACAACAACACGATCACCAATTCGGGGTCGGCGATGGGTGGACAGTACGGCATCGTCGCCGAAGGCTACGACAACACGATCACCAACTCGGGCAAGATCATCGGTGTCGAGCGTTCGGTTTACTTTGCTGGCAGTGACAACACCTTGACGCTTCTGGCCGGCAGCAACGTGCAGGGGATGCTGGATATAGCGGGAACGGGTGGCAACACGCTGGTGATCGGCCGCCGCCTCAGCACGGCGCTGGCCTATACAGGCGCTCCTGACGTGATCCTCGACACCAGCGGCATGCCTTTCGTGTCCTCCGGTGGCGTTCTGGCGGTGGTTGATCCGACCCTGTTTTCAGCCGAAGGCGACATGCTGAACGACCTGACACGCTCGCTGGCCGACTTGGTCGATGCGCGGCTTGGGTCAGCCCGCTCCGGCCACGGCGCTGCCAACATGGTGGCAGCAGCACCCACAGGTATCGTGCCGACGGCTGATGTGCCGGATGCGGCGGAGCCTCAGAGCATGATCTGGGCGGCAGGCATCGGCAACTACAGGAGCGAGGGCTCCAACGGCATGTATGACGGCTTCGACAGCACGCTCGGCGGCTTCGCAATCGGGGCCGATGGCGTGTTGTCATCGGGCACCCGTCTGGGTGGCTTCGCGGGCGCCAGCTTCGCCAGCCTCAACACCGATGCGGGAACTCAAGCGATCGACGCCGACAGCTACTATGCTGGCCTCTATGCGGGCTTCACGATGTCAGAGGCCTTCCTGAACCTCGCGCTGACGGGCGGCTACACCAGCCAGTCCACCAGCCGCGACGTGCTGAACAACATGGTGGCGGGCGGCGTTGAACAGGCCAAGGGCGACTCCAACGGCATCTTCATCAGCCCGTCGGCGACGA
>JBEARP010000258.1:0-4559 GCA_041163105.1 Pseudomonadota bacterium | reverse complement strand
CTGCGTGGCCCATGGCCCCGCGAGCACGCGGCTCAAGTCGAGGACGCGAAGACCGGCGAGTGGACCTGGCATGATGACTCCCTGCGAATGATTCCTGGCGACTTGATCTAGTCCAATCCCGCGATGGCGTCACCCCGGCTTCACGCCCACCATCGCCGAGACAAGCCCGGCGAAGGTGAGTGGGCGTGAGGCATGGACTGACGGTGAAGCCCCGAGGCTTATATCTGCGCCCAGGCTTCGTCGTCGATTTCCAGCCCGTCTGCGGTGGCGAGGGCCAGTTTCTCGCCATAGGGGTTCTTGTGGCGCTCGCCGCCCACCGCGAAGGACGGGTCCACCGGGCAGCCGAGCCCAATGTTCTCGCGCACCGTGAAGGGCAGCATGTAGAGGCCGTGGCGCACGTTGCGCAGGAAGGCGCGGCCATTGGCGTGGACGTCACGCATGATGGCGGGTGCGAGGAAGGCACAGGAGACCTCCTGCATGTCGATGCCCAGCGTGTCCCGCGTGAGGTCGAGCGTGCGGCGCTCGTCCTTCAGCGCCTCGCCCAGCAGCTTCACGCCGGAATAGCCGCAGGCTTCGAGCCAGATGGTAGCCCAGGCGATCTCTGCCGCATCGGGAATGGTGCCGAGCCGGGCCGTGAGGATGGTTTCTGCCGTCTTCATGTCGAGGTGCATGGCGGCAGTGTAGGACCAAAGGGTGGCGAGTGGCTAGGGTGGCCGCGACCTTGCTGTATTCCTTCGGGCTCAAATGCTTGATGCAGCCCGTTCAGGCGTCACTGCCCGAACATCACCTCAAGGTTTCGACTTGCGGCTGGCATAGCGTGCGTCGCGCTTCGCCTTGCGCGCAGCTTCATCCAGGATCGACTGCGCTTCCGCGTCTTGAGCGACCCTCTGGAGCTCCTGATCCTTGGCCAGGCGGTTTGCAGCAGCCGCTGCGTCTGCTTCAACCCTGATCCGTTCTGCGTTCTGTCTCTTCTCGAGATCGACGGCTGCCTTGCGTTCGGCCCGTGCAGCGCTTTCCGCTTGCCGTGCCATTGTTCGCGCGGCGGCTTCCGGATTGGCCTGATCTGGCTTTGCCCTGAACTTTTCCACGCGGCGGTTCTTGGCCGCCTCTGCTTCCTGTCTGCGATCGGCGAAGGTGTCTGATTTTTTCATCTGCCATCACTATCAGCTATCGGTCTCGCCATCCACAAGGATTGGCGATGCACGACCGGCACAAGTGTCGTTTCCCAGGAATGGCGGCCGACGCAAGGAGGATCACACCCCGCCGGCGGAGAGCGAGCCGAAGCGCTGCTTGATGCGGCGGACCAGCTGGTCCCTCACCTCGCGGTAGCTGTCGAGGATCTGCTCGCGGCTGCCCGCCGTGATTGAAGGGTCCATGGTGGGCCAGTATTCGGTGTCGATGGCCATGGTGCGGGTCATTTCCAGCGCCCGGTGGTGGGCCTCGGGCGACAGCGAGATAACGAGGTCGAAGCTCGAGTCTTCCAGGTCCTCGAAGCTCTGCGGCCGGTGGCGGCCAAGGTCGATGCCCATCTCGTCCATCACGGTGGCCACGAACGGGTCAGCCGTGCCGGGCCTTACCCCGCAGGAGGCGACATAGACGCGCTGGCCGTAGAAATGCTTCATGATGGCCGCCGCCATCACCGAACGGATGACGTTCTGCGTGCAGGCGAAGAGGACGGCGCTGGGAAGGTCTCCCGCCATCGGATGAACTTAGCCCCGCCAGTGCAGGACGCAGACGAGGGTGAAGAGGCGGCGCGCGGTATCGAAATCCAGCTCCACCTTGCCGTTCAGCCGCTCGCGCAGCAGTTCGCTTCCTTCATTGTGGAGGCCGCGTCGCGCCATGTCGATGGTTTCGATCTGGCTGGGCGTGGCGGTGCGGATCGCCTCGTAATAGCTTTCGCAGATCATGAAGTAGTCCTTCACGATGCGGCGGAACGGCGACATGGAAAGCCCGATCAGGGTGAGGCGGTCCTCCGCCTCGCTGAGCACGTCGAAGATCAGCCGCCCGTCCGCCGTCGAGAGCCGGAGGCGGTAGGGGCCCTGCGGATTGGCGAGAAGGGTGAAGCTGTTCTCTTCCACCAGGTCATAGATGGCGACGCGGCGCTCATGCTCGGCCTCCGGCGAGGGGCCGGGGCCGATGGTGGCATCGAGCTCGACTGCGCTCAAGCGGGTTGTCGGTTTGTCCGTCATGGCGGGAGAATAGCCGCGCCCGGGCCCTTGAGGCTAGGGGACGTCATCTTCGTCCAGCGGATGGCTCGGCACGGCGACGGCAGCCCAGGCGGGCCCGAGGTCGGACATCTGGCATTCAAGGCATTCGACGGACAGCCGGATGGTGGCACCTTCCGCGAAGGTGAGCAGCACCTCGCCCGAGGGCGCATCGAGCTCGGCGAAGGTGACCGAGAGGAGCGACAGCACCTCGTCCTTCTCCAGAGGGCTCATGTTCAATGTCTTCACCGAGAGCACGCGGTCGAAGTGGAGACCGGTGCGGCGGCGCTGCGGCGTCTGCGTGTCGTCCCATGCGAAGCGGTTGGCGAGGAGCACGAACTTCCGGCGCTTCGCGTCGTATGTCATGTCGCCGGCCAGCAGAACGGCGTCCTGCATCTGTGCGGAGATGATGGCGAGATCCTCGGTGTCGAGCGCTGAGAGCCTGAGCATGTGAGCCATCAGCCGGAGATGCGCGCGACGTCGGCGCCGCAATTCGAGAGCTTCTCTTCCAGCGTCTCGAAGCCGCGATCGAGGTGGTAGACGCGGCTGATCATCGTTTCGCCCGCGGCGGCAAGGCCGGCGATGACGAGGGAGACCGAAGCGCGCAGATCGGTGGCCATCACCGGTGCGCCGGTGAGCTTCTTCACGCCGCGCACTTCCGCCGTGTCGCCGTGGAGGTGGATGTCGGAACCGAGGCGGGCCAGCTCCTGCACGTGCATGAAGCGGTTCTCGAAGATCGTCTCGCGGATGATCGAGGTGCCGTTGGCCATGGTCATCATCGCCATCAGCTGTGCCTGGCAGTCGGTGGGGAAGCCGGGGAAGGGCTCGGTGTCGACGCGGACGGGTTCCAGTGCCGCACCATTGCGATGGATACGCAGGCCGTCATTCCTCACCTCCACGCCAACACCGGCGCGCTGCATGACGTCGATGACGGCGCCGAGGTGATTGGCATTGGCATCCTTCAGCAACACGTCACCGCCGGCCATGCCGGCGCACATGGCATAGGTGCCGGTCTCGATGCGGTCCGGGATGACGCTGTGCTCAGCGCCCTTGAGGCTGGTGACGCCCGTGATGCGCAGCGTCGAGGTGTGGATGCCCTCGATCCTGGCGCCCATCTTGACCAGGCACTCCGCGACGTCGCCGATCTCGGGCTCGGAGGCCGCGTTCTCGATGATGGTGTCGCCATTCGCCAGCACGGCCGCCATGAGGGCGGCGTGAGTGGCGCCGACGGTGACCTTGTCGAACACGATGTGCGCGCCCTTCAGGCCCTTCTTCGCCAAGGCGATGACGTAGCCGTTCTGGATCTCGATCTGGGCGCCGAGCTTCTCCATCGCCATCAGGTGCATGTCGACCGGCCTGGTGCCGATGGCACAGCCGCCGGGCAGCGACACCTTCGCTTCGCCGCAGCGGGCAAGCAACGGCCCCAGCACCCAGAAGCTGGCGCGCATCTTGGAGACGAGGTCGTAGGAGGCGGTGGTGTCGACGATGTCCTTGGCCGAGAGATGCATGACGTCGCCCATGCCGGTCTGGCTGGCGCGCTTGCCGGCCACCATGATGTCGATGCCATGGTTCTGCAGGATGCGCTGCAGCAGCCGCACGTCGGCGAGGCGGGGGACATTCGACAATGTCAGCGTGCCAGGCGTCAGAAGCGACACGATCATCAACGGCAGGGCCGCGTTCTTGGCGCCCGAAATCGGAATGGTGCCGTTCAGGCGGTTGCCGCCGCGGATGCGGATACGATCCATGTCTCAGTTCCCCTGCTCGGCAGGCGGCCCGGGAATCACCCCCGGAAGGCCCGCACGCTGCCCCGGTTTGGGCGCTAACAAGCACAGATGGCTCAATTGGGGCAACCATCCTCGTCAGGCGGCGGTTCCGGGGCTGTTTCGCCCGCCGGCCGGGCGCCGTCCTGCGCCCGTGACTGCGCCTTGCGCCGGGCGATGTTGGCCTTCAGCGCCTTGGCGAGGCGCTGCTTGCGGGCGTCGGACGAGGATTTTTCTCCAGTCATCACGGGGTTTTCGGACCGGGCGAGGCAAAGGTCAAGCCGACGGGGTTGCGCTGGCCCGCCCACTGTGGCATGTGTCCGCCCGCTTCAACGGTATGCTGCCGTAGCTCAGTGGTAGAGCACTCCCTTGGTAAGGGAGAGGTCGGGAGTTCAATCCTCCCTGGCAGCACCATTTCTCTCAATGGGTTAGACCCATCCTGTCGTCCTTCGTTTCTGTCCTGTCACTCTACGGTCACAGTGGAGACAGGAATGGCGACGATACGGGAGAGAAACGGGAAGTACCAAGTCCAAGTCCGAAGGGATGGTGAAGCCCCCCGAAGTAAGACGTTTAACCTTCGGTCTGATGCGCAGGC
>JBEARP010000257.1:0-11206 GCA_041163105.1 Pseudomonadota bacterium | reverse complement strand
GGGGCGTGACTGCGCGGCCCTCAGGCCGGGTGCCACCACTTGCCACCAATCACCACGCCGCGTGAATGAATGCGCTGGCGCCCTTCGAGGTGTTCGCCCACCACGTCGACGTAATCGAACGTGCCGTCATCCACCGAGAGCAGCGTCGCATCGCCCGTGCTGCCAGGCTTGAGGCTGCCAAGCTCGGGCCGCTTCAGCGCGAAGGCAGCGGTTTCCGTCGAGGCCTTGATCACATCGGGCAGGCTCATGCCGAGACACAGGAACTTCGACATGGTGGTCACCTGGTCGAAGGCCGGGCCGTTGATGCAAAGCGCGTGCACGTCGGAGGAGATGGTGTCCGGCGGGAAGCCGTTGGCCAGCATGGCGCGCGCCGTCTTGAAGGCGAAAGAGCCCATGCCGTGGCCGATGTCGAACAGCACCCCGCGCTTGCGCGCTGCCAGCACAGCAGGCTTCACCGTGCCTTGCGCAGTTGCGGGTGAATTGGGAAAGGGACGGAAGGCGTGGGTCAGCACATCGCCCGGCCGCAACATGGCGATCACGTCCTCGTAAGAGGGTGGCGGCTCGTCGATGTGGGCCATCAGCGGCAGGCCAGTTTCCTCCGCCACCTGCAGCGCGATGTTGAGCGGGGCCACACCCTGATCACCCGAGGCGTGGCGCCCGACGCGAACCTTGATGCCGACGATCACATCGCGGTTGGCATCAGCCACCTCGGCGGCGGTCACCGGATCCATCAACCGGATGTCCTCGCTCTCGCCCACCATGACGGTGTTGGAAAAGCCATAGATGCCGGCGTGGCTCACATGCAGGTAGGCGAGGATCCGCACGGCGGAGCGCTCGATCACGTGCTTGCGGAAGCCCATGAAGTTGCCGGGGCCGGCCGAGCCCGTGTCGACCGCGGTGGTCACGCCGGAGGTGCGGCAGAACTCCTCGGCATCGATGCCGAGCGAGGTGCCTCCCCAATAGACGTGGGTGTGAAGGTCGATGAGGCCCGGTGTGACGATGAGGCCCGAGACGTCCCGCACCTCCGCCGTGGCGCTGTCGAGCCGCGTTGCGATGGCGGCGACCTTGCCGTTGGCGAAGCCAACGTCGCGTACGCCGTCCAGACCCTGGCCGGGGTCGATGACCCGGCCGCCCCTCAGAATGAGATCCATGAGGCGTGAGCCTAACAGGCTTATATCTTGCCTCCAAGCATCGGGCCGGTGCGGGTGCCCTTGGAGCTGCGGAGCAGGGCGCTGACAATGGAGGTGTCCTCGCCATAAACCGGCGTCCTGTTGGTGTTCATGTCGATGACCCTGCCGTCCATCAGCCCGTATTGGGCATAGCTCTTCACCCGGCCGTCCTCGGTAAAGCGGATGGCGATGACCGTCCGATCCGTCTCGGTGGTCATGAACGCCTTCTGCTGGGTGATCTGCGAGATGTAGTAGAAGCTGTCACCCTTGTACTGCACAGAGGCGGTGGTGGAGGGCGTACCCATGATGCCCTCGACTTCCATCTTGGTCATGCCGTTGGTAATCTGGTCGAAGGCGCCGGGCTTGGGCATGTAGCCTCGGTGCTCCAGCTTTGTGGAACAACCCGCAAGCACCAGGGCGAGGCCAGCTGCGGCGAGGAAGGTGGTGACGAAGCGCGTCCTGGAAGTCTGCATGAGCCGCAATCTAGATCCTAATCCCCTGACCGACGGAATCGTATAAGAAACTCGTGAACCATATCTTCCGTTAGCCGCAATAACATGATCCTGAAACGACTTTTCAACCGCTCCCAGGCGCCGGAACGCCGCTGTTACGAGGCAATTGTGGCTGCCGCACGGCACCCTGCCTTCTATGCGCATTGGGGCGTGGCCGACACGCTGGACGGGCGATTCGACATGGTGGCGCTGCACACCTACCTCGTTCTCGACCGCCTGAAGGGCGTGGAACCCGCCTTCCGGCAGGACCTGGTGGACGAATTCTTCCGCGATATGGACCGCTCGCTGCGTGAACTGGGGGTGGGTGACGTTTCGGTTGGCAAGAAGGTGCGCAAGATGGCGGAGGTCTTCTTTGGCCGGGTCGCCGCCTATGACGCTGCGCTGGCCGGCGCGGAAGATGGCCTCGTGCCGGCCATTGCCCGCAATGTCTTCCCGGATGATCCCGCACCTGCCGGAGCCGCGCTGCTCGCCGCCTATCTCAACGACCAGCGCGGCCACCTCGCCGCGCAGGGGTCTGGCGCCATTGCCGGGGGGCAAGTCACTTTCAAGGAGCCCACGCCATGAAGAACCGCCCACCTTACTTCGAATTCTCCCGCCCGCTTCAGGTTGACCGGGTGCCAAAGCTCGGCTCCACCGAAAAGCTCTCTGCGGAACCGGCGGAATTGCAGGCGCTGGCCAAGCGCTTCAAGATTCCGGTGCTCCATTCGCTGTCGGCCGAGATCCGGGCCACGCCCTGGCGGGGCGGGGGCATGAAGCTTGAAGGCCACATCACGGCCGACCTCGAGCAGGTTTCGGTGATCAGCCTCGAAGCCTTCCGGGAAACCGTATCGGTGCCGCTGGCGCGCTATTTCCTGCCCCATGGCGCCGTTGTCGACAATCAGCAGGAGGACGACGCCGATCCCATCGACAATGGCTGGATCGACCTCGGCGAGGTGGTGGCCGAGACCCTGGCCCTCGACCTAGACCCCTATCCGAGGAAGCCGGGGGAGGCCTTCCCGGGCCATGTCGAGGATGACGGGGCGGAGGCCAAAGCGCCATCACCCTTCGCCGTGCTGGCCCCCAAGAAGGGCAGTTGACGTTAGGAAAACTGTCCAGTGCCGTTTTTGGAATGACATTCGCAAGGCAATCTCCTAAGCCTTCGGATCATGTCCCCGGAGGCTCCGGCCCGAACCTGGGGGCGACACGGGGCGAGTATCGGCAAGGCTTTGACGACAAAGAAACATTTGACCATCGCTCTGGACGCGATGGGTGGCGATACCGGTCCCGAGGTGGTGATTCCCGGGGCGGCACTGTGCGCCGAGCGCCACCCTGAGATCCGCTTTCTGCTGGTGGGAGACCGCAGCCGCATCGCCCCCCTGCTGGAGCGCCATCCCAAGCTGAAGCAACGCGCCGAAATCCTCCACACCGAGGTCTTCGTGACCATGGACGCCAAGCCCAGCCAGGCGCTGCGCCAGGGCCGCGGCAAGAGCAGCATGTGGCTGGCCATCGATGCGGTGCGGACGGGTGCCGCCGATGCCGCAGTCTCGGCCGGCAACACGGGCGCGCTGATGGCCATGGCCCGCTTCGTTCTCAAGACCCTTCCCGGAATTTCCCGCCCGGCGATCGCCGCCATGTGGCCGACCATGCGCAGCGAGAGCGTGGTGCTCGACGTCGGCGCCACCATCGGTGCGGACGCAGCCCAACTCGTCGAGTTCGCGGTGATGGGGGAGGCCATGGCGCGCGCCCTGATGGGCGTCGAGAAGCCCACCGTGGGGCTGCTCAATGTCGGCGTCGAGGAGATCAAGGGCCAGGAGCAGGTGAAAGAGGCCGGTCGCATTCTGCGCGATTCGAAGCTTCCGATCGAATATGCCGGTTTCGTCGAAGGTGACGACATCGGCAAGGGCACGGTGGACGTCGTCGTCACCGAGGGCTTCACCGGCAACATCGCATTGAAGGCGGCGGAGGGCACGGCAAAGCAGCTTTCCACATATCTGCGCCTCTGCCTGCAGCGGACGCTGCTGTCGAAGGTCGGCGCTTTCCTTGCGCAGGGCGCCTTCCGGGCCCTGAAGGACCGCATGGACCCGCGCAAGCACAATGGCGGCGTGTTCCTTGGGCTCAATGGCGTGGTCGTGAAAAGCCATGGCGGCACCGATGCACTGGGCTTCGCAACCGCCATCGACATGGCGCTGCAGATCGTGCGCAATGATCTCGTGAGCAAGATCAAGACCGACGTCGAACTGATGACGGGGCTTCTGAAACATCACGAAGCCCCAGCGGAAGCCAGCCTATGAACGACCAGACCAAGACCGTGATCAGGTCCGTCATCGCCGGATGCGGATCAGCGCTTCCGCAGCGCGTGATGACCAACGCCGACATGAGCAAGATCGTCGACACCAGCGACGAGTGGATCGTCGAGCGCACCGGAATAAAGTCCCGCCACATCGCGGGCGAGGGCGAGACGACCCGCACCCTTGGCACGCTTGCCGCGCGCCGCGCGCTCGAACACGCCGGCGTTTCCGTCGACGAGGTGGACCTCATCATTCTCGCCACCGCGACGCCCGACAATACGTTTCCAGCCACCGCCACGCTGGTGCAATACGATCTTGGCATCACACGCGGAGCGGCCTTCGACGTGCAGGCCGTGTGCTCCGGATTCGTCTACGCGCTGAGCGTTGCGGACGCGATGCTGAAGGCGGGCCAGGGCAAGTGCGCGCTGGTCATCGGCTCCGAAACATTTTCGCGCATCCTCGACTGGACCGACCGCGGCACCTGCGTGTTGTTCGGCGACGGTGCGGGTGCGGTGGTGCTGAAGGCCGAGCAGCACCCCGATACGCCCGCCAGCCCAGGCATTCTCGTCACGCGCATCCGCTCTGACGGGCGCCACAGCGACAAGCTCTATGTCGATGGCGGACCCTCGACCACACGGACCGTAGGCCACCTTCGCATGGAAGGCCGCGAGGTCTTCAAGCATGCGGTTACCAACATCGCGACGGTGATGGATGAGGCGATGAAGCTGGCCCACGTGACGCCCGATCAGGTCGACTGGTTCGTGCCGCACCAAGCCAACCGCCGCATCCTCGAGGGCACCGCCCGCAAGCTGGGTATCCGCGAGGACCGGATCGTCATGACGCTGGATCGCCATGGCAACACCTCGGCGGCCTCGATACCGCTCGCTTTCGACGTGGCGGTGAAGGACGGGCGCATCAAGAAGGGCGAGCTCATCCTGTTCGAGGCCATGGGCGGCGGCTTCACCTGGGGCGCGGTTCTGGCCCGTTATTGAAGCTTCAGCCGTAACCCCTTGAGTTACCCGATTTTTCCTGTTGACCGGCGGCGGGCCGCACCGTAGTTTCTAAATCCTTGCAGGGGGTTCAGAATGGCTGGCAAGACTCTCACCCGCGCCGATCTCAGTGAAGCTGTCCACCGTCAGATCGGGCTGTCGCGCAGTGAATCGGCCGATCTGGTTAAAAGCATGCTCGACATGATGTCGGAGCATTTGATCGATGGCGAGACCGTGAAGCTGTCGTCATTTGGCACATTCATGGTGCGTGCCAAAAACGGCCGAGTCGGCCGCAATCCGAAGACTGGCGAGGAAGTGCCGATTACCCCCCGCCGTGTACTTGTGTTCCGTCCCAGCCAGGTGATGAAGAACGTCATCAATGGTCTCGAAGGCGGCTCCGAGGAAGAATAGGCTTTCGCGGCACGCCGCATCCTAAGGAGGGATGCCGCATGGTGGAAAAATCTCCCGACGCCTTCCGCACCATCAGCGAGGCGGCCGAGGAACTTGACGTTCCGCAGCACGTGCTGCGCTTCTGGGAAACCCGCTTTTCGCAGATCAAGCCGATGAAGCGCGCCGGCGGGCGGCGCTATTACCGCCCGGCCGACGTCGAATTGCTGAAGGGCATCCGTGGCCTTCTCTACCGGGAAGGCTACACCATCCGCGGCGTTCAGAAGATCCTCAAGGAGGACGGCGCGTCCTATGTGGCGGGCGTTGGTCGGGGTGAAATCGAGCCCCGGAAGCGCGAAGGCGAGATGGCGTCGGCCCCGCCGCCCGGCATGTCCAAGCCCGCGCCGCGCGTCGGCAAGGGCGGCAAGGCTGCACCGGCCGCTGACGCTGGCGGGCCGGCGCAACCGCTTCTGCCGCTGGGCGAGGTGCGGGTGGTCGTCAACCGCCTCTCCGAAAGCCATGCCGACATGCTGCGGGTCGCTCTGCGCGACCTGGGCGAAGCGCGGCGGATACTGGATCCTTCGCAGAGCCGCTGAGGCGGCGAATAACCCTTTCGCTGCCGCCTGAACAATGCTACAGCGGCGCCGTGTCGGAGCGTAGCGCAGCCCGGTAGCGCACTATTCTGGGGGGATAGGGGTCGCTGGTTCGAATCCAGTCGCTCCGACCATTTAAACAAGGACTTGGGAGAAATCCCCGGTCCTTTTTTAATTTTAATGTCGCGGTGCAGGCCGGATCACGGCAGCGTCGTGGCCGCCGGGGTGATGGCGCATCTGGTCTGGCGGTTGCCCGGCAGGGCTCAAGCGGAAAGCAAATTGTCGACGACTCTCGCCAGCTTTTCATCGATGATGTGGAGGTATTGGGTCCAGTCGTTGATGTGTTTCAGCTCCGCCGCGCCGTCGGATATGCCGCGAAGCCCAATCAGCGGCACGTTGTGGTGCATGCAGCAGCGGGCGATGGCGAAGGTTTCCATGTCCACCATATCGGCGTCGATGCCGTCATAGGCGGCCCCACTGACGATGTTGGCGCCGGTGGAGAGGCGCTTGGCGGGCACATGGGAAAGTGGGGCCAGCAATGGCAGTTCGGCGGGAATGTCGAGAAACGGCGTCAGTCCCTTGGCAAAGCCGATGCCCGAGGCATCCATGTCGCGGTAGGCTACGGTGGACACCTGATAGACGTCCGTCTGGGTGAGCTTGTGGGAGCCTGCTGAGCCAAGGCTCACGACAAAGTCGGGCGAGCGTTCGTTGGCAGAGAGCGTTGCGAGGGCGGCCGATGTCGCCAATGCCGCCTCCACCGGCCCGACACCCGTGAACAGCGGATTGAAACGCCGGGAGAGTGCAGGTCCGTACTCAGCCTCAACCGCCATTACAAAGAGATAGCGGTGGCCGTTTGCCTCCAGCAACTGCATGTCATACTCCATTAGCCCTGGTCACCATGGCCATTGCCGCCACACTTGGCAATTTCTAGATGCCGTCGATCCGCCCGGGCATGCCGTGGATGCGCAGGTGAGATGGTTGCCCGTGTTGCCGGCGGCAGTGGTTGCAGCCCTTCATCCGGCCTCCTCGTGCATTGGACGCAAGGGACAGAACGGTAACCCTCTAGTGCCCGGTCAGCATCAGGCCCGCGATGACCAGCAACGACAGGCCGAGCGCGGCGGCGATCAGGGCATGGCCGGCGGCGAGGCTTGGCGAATGGTCAGTTTGGCGCATGAAAACGGTTGTAACCTGGATTCATGTGCAGGCCGGAAAGGATGGCGATGCGATTTTCGGGTTTCCGGAAAGGAAGCCTTTACCGAGAACCTTTTTGGAAAACCATTTCGAATTAACGAGTTATGATTGCCTTAATGCACTGCAATCGACTTCTAAGGGAAGTTTCAGGATGTTTTCACATAGGCCAGAGGGTAAATTCTTTCCGAATACGTCTGTGGAAGGAAAGAGCATGCCCGGTGAACGCGATATCCGCCTGATCGGCCTGTTGCGCGCGACGCTGGGTTTCGTGGACGGGCTCCGCGACATTGGCGTGGAAGGCGAAATAGCGGTTCGGCTGGACCGGGCAGGGGCGCGGCGGCTTCTGGATGTGGTGGACGCTCGCGGCGGATATTCCGTGCGGCTTGCAGGCCTCACCTTCGAGTGGCCGAGGCACGAACCGCTGGAAGCCCTGGCCGCCAATGACAACGCCGGCGTGCCTGCGCTGGAGGACGAGACGCCAGCCTCGCGCTGAAGCCTGCGGGTGATTGCAAACGGGGATCAGGCCGGGTCGGGCTTCGACATCCAGCGGATGATGAGCATGACCACGGGAAGCCAGCCCAATCCCGCCAGGATATAGAACGGAAGCTCGAAGACCATCCCCCGCCCGACCACCAGCATGCCGCCCACCGCCATCATCACCAGCGCATAGGCGATGAGAAAGGCAACGGTGGCGATGGTGCCGATGGCCTTGCGGGTGCGCATTGTCATGGCGGCTGAATAGGGCCGGGCGGGGCCCGGCGCAAGGTCCGGTGGCTGCGGCGCTTCATCACTTGAACCGCTGGGCGCCGCCGCCGTATTGCGGAACTATGGCATCTGAAACCTTCAACCACCGGCAAACCTCTGCGCTGCCCTATGTGCGCGCCTGGCTCTTCTTCATGGCGGCGCTGATCTTCTGCATGGTCATCGTGGGCGGTGCCACGCGTCTGACCGACAGCGGCCTCTCGATCACCGAGTGGAAGCCCCTGCTGGGGGCCATTCCGCCGATGACCGAGGCGCACTGGCTGGAGGCCTTCGAGAAATACAAGCAGATCCCCGAATACCAGCAGGTGAACAAGGGGATGACGCTGCAGGAGTTCGAGTTCATCTATTGGTGGGAGTGGGGACACCGCTTCCTCGGCCGGGTGATCGGCCTCGCCTTCTTCCTGCCCTTCGCCTATTTCGCGGTGACCGGCGCGCTGAACGCCAAGACAGCGATTCGCTGCGGCGTGCTGTTCGTGCTCGGCGGACTTCAGGGCGCGCTGGGCTGGTACATGGTCGCCTCGGGGCTCGTTGATCGCGTCGACGTGAGCCAGTATCGGCTGGCGGCGCACCTGACGCTGGCCACCGTGATCTTCGGGGCGATCCTGTGGGTTGCCCTCGGCCTTGGCCGCACCCGCCACGCACCGGAGACCGGCGCGCAGTGGCTGGCTCTGGCGCTGGTGGCGCTGGTCGTGCTGCAGGTGGCTGCAGGCGGCTTCGTCGCCGGCCTCGACGCGGGCTTCGGCTACAATACCTGGCCGCTGATCGACGGCGCCGTGGTGCCCAAGGGGCTGTTCGCGGCCGAGCCGTGGTGGCGCAACATGTTCGAGAACGCACTCACCGTGCAGTTCAACCACCGCAACCTCGCCTATGTGATTGCCGTTCTGGCGGTGGCTCAGGCCTATGTGGTGCGCAGCTCCGGCAGCCTCATGCTGCTGGCCGCCGTCCTCGCGCAGGTGGCGCTCGGCGTGTGGACGCTGCTGTGGGCGGTGCCGCTGTGGCTGGGGCTGGCCCACCAGGGCGGCGCACTCGTCGTGCTCGCGGCGGCCATCTGGAGCCTGCATTGCGAACTGAAAGGCGAGCGGGTTGCAGCGCTGAGGACGGTGCGGGCTTCGTAAACAAGTTCCTCTCCCCCACCTCGTGGGGGAGAGGAATGAATGCGTGACTTACGAAATCGCCTGGTCGAGATCGGCGATGATGTCGGCCACGTCCTCGAGGCCTATCGACAGGCGCACCACGTCTGGAGTGGCACCCGCCAGCTTGAGCTGGTCGGCGTTGAGCTGGCTGTGGGTGGTGGAGGCCGGGTGGATGATCAGCGAGCGCGTGTCGCCGATATTGGCGAGGTGCGACAGCATCTTCACCGATGACACCGCCTTGACGCCCGCGTCGTAGCCGCCCTTGAGTCCGAAGGTGAAGACGGCACCCGCGCCCTTCGGGCAGTATTTTTGCGCCAGCGCATGGTACTTGTCATCCGGCAGGCTGGCGTAGTTCACCCATGAGACGTTGGGGTGCTTCTTCAGCCACTGCGCCACCTTCAGCGCGTTCTCGCAATGGCGCTGCATGCGCAAGCCCAGCGTTTCCATGCCGGTGAGAATGAGGAAGGCGTTGAGCGGCGCGATCGAGGGGCCGAGATCGCGCAGGCCGAGCACGCGCGCGGCGATGGCAAAGGCGATATTGCCGAAGGTCTCATGCAGCTTGAGGCCATGGTAGGAGCCGTTGGGTTCCGACAACAGCGGATAGCGGCCGGACTTCGACCAGTCGAAATTGCCGCCGTCGACAATGACGCCGCCCATTGAGTTGCCGTGGCCGCCCATGAACTTGGTGAGCGAGTGGAGCACGATGTTGGCGCCATGCTCGAACGGCTTGCAGAGATAGGGGGTGGCCAGCGTGTTGTCGACGATGAGCGGGATGCCGGCCTTCTGCGCGATCTTCGCCACACCAGCGATGTCCGTCACGCGGCCGCCGGGGTTGGAAATCGATTCGATGAAGATTGCCTTTGTCTTGGGCGAGATCGCCTTTTCGAAAGACGAGAGATCATCGCCATCGGCCCATACCACGTGCCAGCCGAAGGACTTGAAGGAGTGCGCGAACTGGTTGATCGAGCCGCCGTAGAGCTGGCGGGCGGCCACGAACTCGTCACCCGGCTGCATGATGGTGTGGAAGGCGAGAAGCTGTGCCGCATGGCCCGAGGCCACCGCAAGCGAGGCTGTGCCACCCTCGAGCGCCGTCACCTTGCCTTCGAGCGCTCCCTGGGTGGGGTTCATGATGCGTGTGTAGATGTTGCCGAAGGCGCGCAGCGCGAAGAGGTCGGAGGCGTGCTGCACGTCGTTGAAGACGTAGGCCGTGGTTTGATAGATGGGCGTGATGCGCGCGCCCGTCGCGGGGTCCGGGGCCTGGCCGGCATGCAGCGCCAGCGTGTCGAAACCCGGTGTTCTCTCGGCCATGTCTTCGTCTCCCATTTTGTCGTTGGGGCGGGAGACTATCGCGGGAATGAAGGAAGGACAATTGAGGGATTTTGAAGGGGGCCGGGCCTGCCGAAAGAAGCCCCCATCCGCCCTGTCGGGCACCGTCTCCGATCCTGCGGACTGAAGAGGGGACTTCATCACATCCCGTCCCTTCCCCCGTTGCGGAGCAGTGGGGGAGGGTGGCCGACAGGCCGGATGAGGGCTGTTTCAACCTACCACGGCAGCATGCGGCCGAAGATTCCGTCCTTGTCGATGAACTGGTGCTTCAGGGCGGCCAGTACGTGGAGGCCGATGAGCACCATGGCGGCGTTGGAGCCAAGCTCATGCATCTCCTTGCCCCAGCTGGGAGCGAAAGGCGGTTGCGGCAAGGTGAACAACCCGAAGACCTGGATCTGCTGCATGATCTGGTGGCCCTGCGAGAAACGGCCGAAGGTGAGCCACCCGGTGAGTGGGATGGCGATGAGCAGGATGTAGAACAGGCCGTGCAGCGACTTGGAGCCGATGACCTCGTAGCGCTTCATGCTGGCGGGATAGGGCGGGGCAGTGTGGGCAAAGCGCCAGACGATGCGAAGCAGGGTGAGCAGAAGGATGGCAACGCCGATTGACACGTGGATCGAGGGTTGGAAGGTGGCACCCGTCGGATCTGGCAGTTTGGAGATCGCCTCGCCCTCCTGCATCAGGTCCTCGCCGAAGAAGATCATGTAGATCATCAGCACGGCCGTGAGCCAGTGGATGATCATGGCAACGCCATCATAGCGGTTCTTGGGGACAACGCCCATCGCGAACTCCAGTACTTCAAATTGATTTTGGTCGAGTCTCGCGCCGGAAGTGCTCATCCGCCTTGATGGAAATCAATAGCCCTTGCGGGGCCCAA
>JBEARP010000256.1:0-4974 GCA_041163105.1 Pseudomonadota bacterium | reverse complement strand
GGCCTGCATGAGGCCCACATTGCCCTCGGAGATCACCTCCCCGATGGGCAGCCCATAGCCGCGATAGCCCATGGCGATCTTCGCCACGAGGCGCAGATGGCTGGTGATGAGTTTTTGCGCGGCTTTCGAGTCGGCATGCTCCTTCCAGCGCTTAGCGAGCATGAATTCCTCGTCCGGCTGCAGCATGGGAAACTGGCGGATGTCCTGCAGATAGCGCTGCAGACCGGCTTCGCCCGAGGCGATTGCGGGGAGGGACGTGGTCCTTGCCATGTTCAAAGCCTTTCCTGTCTACAGCTCATTCTTACCGGACGATTACGCAGAAAATAAGACACTGGAGCAGTTACAGATAGTCACGCTTGTGTGTTGTTCAAGCGCAGCGAAGCAAGGAGCCTGCCAAAATCCTCTGGTGCCGGGCTTTCGAACCGCATCTGCTTGCCGTTGGCGGGGTGCTCGAAGCCTAGGCTGGTGGCGTGAAGTGCCTGCCGATTCAAGGCTTTGAGAGCATTTTTTGCAGTCTCCGAGAGCTTCGTGGCCGAGGTCCGGAAGCCCGAACCATACACCGAATCCCCCAGCAGCGGGTTCCCGATATGTGCCATGTGGACGCGGATCTGGTGTGTCCGGCCGGTTTCCAGCACGCAGCGGAGCAGGCTGGCCACCGGCGGCTTGCCCAGCTGTTCCAGCACCTCGTAATGGGTAACCGCCTCCCGGGCATTGGCGCCCCTGGACACTGCCATCTTCTGGCGGTTCGCGGTGGAGCGGTCGATCGCTGCCGAGATGGTGCCTTGGCGGCGCTCCGGCACGCCCCAGACAATGGCCAGGTAGCTGCGTTCCAGCCGCCCATCGCGGCCATGTGCCGCAAACTGCTCCGACAGGCCATGGTGGGCCCGGTCGTTCTTGGCTACCACCAGAAGTCCGCTGGTGTCCTTGTCGAGGCGATGGACGATGCCCGGGCGCCGCACGCCGCCAATGCCAGACAGGCTGTCGCCGCAATGGGCGATGAGCGCGTTCACCAGTGTGCCGGTCTCGTTTCCAGCACCCGGGTGCACCACCAGTCCGGCCGGCTTGTCGATCACGATCAGGTCCTTGTCCTCATGAACGATGTGCAGCGCCATGGCCTCTGCCTGGGGCAGGGCGGGTGCCGCTTCCGGGAGGATAACGCGGAGAAGCGCGCCCGGTTTCACCTTGTGGCGCGTTTCCCGGACGGTCTCACCCTCGACAGTGACGGCCCCTTCCGCGATAAGGGCCTGAAACCGCGCCCGGCTCATGTCGGGAAATGCCGCTGCCAACGCCTTGTCGAGGCGGTCCGCCGCAGTGGCGTTGGTTTCAAGGAGTTGTGAAGGCGCTGACATGAACGAATCCGATCCCTTGCAGACAGGCGAAGCCGCGTCGATGGAACTGCCACCCTCCGCCCGCCGCATGCTGCGGGTGGTCTATATCATGGGTATCGTGCTGGTGCTGCTGTTCCTCGCGTTCGTCGCCGCCATTATCTGGAAGGCCAACCACAAGGCCCCGCCCAAGCCCGAGCCGCCGCCCCAGAACCTCTATCTGGGCCTGCCCCCGGGTGCCGCCATCACCTCCGCCAGCCTCGACGGCGACCGCCTGGTGATCACCACGGCACACGAAGTGATCGTCGTCGACGTCAAGAAGAATGTCATCATCTCCCGCATTGCTGCGGCACCCTGAAGGGCTTGCACTGGCGGGACAGCCCCTATATAGGGAGCCAATTCCTCGGAGAGCTCCCTTCGTCTATCGGTTAGGACGGCAGCCTCTCACGTTGCAAAGGCGGGTTCGATTCCCGCAGGGAGCGCCACCATCGACGAAGTGTCAGTCAGTGGCCTGGAGTTGAATTCCCGGTTGCTGTCGGAGCGGACACCACATTCAGCCTGCATATTCCTTCGCATCTGCGCTCAGCCAAACCAGGATTCGTGAATTGCGGCGAGCACGAGATACCGGCCGGCCTTCGCAACGGTGACGATCAGTACGAAGGTGAGAAAGGGCTCGCGCAGCGCCCCAGCGACGACGGTTAGCGGATCACCAATCACCGGGACCCAGCTCGCCAGCAAGGACCATTTTCCGTAACGGCGATACCACTGCTCAGCGCGGTCTCGGTGAGATGTACGAAAACATCGCTGCACGCTCGCGGAGCCAGCCAGATACCGCCCGACTGCGTAGTTCAAACACGAGCCCAGTATGTTTCCCGCGCTCGCCACGAAGAGGAGTAGCGGCACGGGATAACGATCTATGGCCATAAGGCCAAGGAGCACCGCTTCCGACTGCGCCGGCAGCAATGTCGCAGCCAGGAAGGCCGCAGCAAAAAGCCCTGCGTAGGTGAGCATGGCGCTCATCAGATCGTTCATGGCTTTCGTCGCGAGAAGGCGACGTCACGCTCTCCCGCGCGCTCAGTTCGGGACACCCTTGATCGCTGAGTAAAAACCTGCCGTATTGAGGGTGAGAGTAACCGGTTCCTTGCCGCGATTGCGCCAGAACCATCCGTGGTTGCCGTCGAACTCAGCGACCAGCGTGCCCTCATCGGCTTGGACGCCGCGGCCCTTTTCGTAGCTGATCTTGAGATCGCCTGCGCCGTCACCATGGGTGTCGAAGTTGACCGGACCACCCACCGTCGACCACGCAAAGTTTGCCTTTGCTCCTTTCTTCATCGCCAGTTTGATTTCGATGCCTTGACCGGGGCTGAGGGTAAATGTGGCCGAGTCCCGCTTGGGCTGTTCTGCGACTGGTTCGGCTGACGCCTCCGTCGGAGCAGAAGTCGCCCCGGCACTCGCGGATCGGGTGGTCACGTCGAGTGCTGCAGGTTCTGCCTCCGGGACGTCACCCGCTGTCGGAGGCTGTGCTGTTGTGGTTGAGGTTGCGACTTGCTGTGTGGCCGCATCAATCTGATCTTCCGTTGCCACCAACGTGCTCGCGGCTTGGTCAGCCTTGAGCGTGTTGGCAAGGTCGCGGACGGCAAGTTCCACTGCGTCGATGCGCTGGTAGAGACCCGACAGGTCGGGTGCAGGTGCGGCAGCTGTCGAGGTGGTCGCCTCAGCGGCGGCGCGATCTGCTGCGGCCTCGGCGGCAAGTTCTGTCTTGATCTCTCCCATCTTCGTGAGGCCAAGCAGGCGCCCCGCGCCCGTGGGGTCGATACCGTATTCCGAGGGCAGTACGACGGCGAGGAGAATGGCTGCTGCACTGGCAGCCGCGATCAGCGTCGAGCGCAGCAGCTGGGCGGGCGAGGGAAGCTCCGAGAGCTTCGGACGATTGGCATTGTACATGTGAATGGTCTCCGAAGGGTCAGGATATGAAATAGCCGGTGAGCTGGTAGCCGATGAGTACGAAGCCAGCGGCCATCATGACGACGTTGGCGGCATAGGCATGCCGCCAGAAGCTTTCGCGTCGACGCCAGAAGCCCATGACGATGAGGATCAGCGACAAGGCCAAGAGTTGCCCGATCTCGACGCCCACATTGAAGGCAAGGA
Source organism: Pseudomonadota bacterium (assembly GCA_041163105.1). GTDB lineage: Bacteria > Pseudomonadota > Alphaproteobacteria > Rhizobiales > Aestuariivirgaceae > Aestuariivirga. The sequence continues at coordinate 1,501 of JBEARP010000256.1, read as the reverse complement.
GATTGGGCACGAGGCCGTCCGGCGAGATGTTGTACTCGATGATCTTCGACGACAGGCCGAAGCCATGGCAAAAGCCGAAGATGATTGTCGCTGCCTTGGTATTGGGCTGGAAGCCGAACCAGCTCTGGAAGGCACCGAGATTGTCCATCGCCTTGTAGACGACGGAGAGGCCGATGACGGCATCGATCAGGTAGCTGTTGATGCCGATGTTGAAATAGACACCGAGCAGCATGGTGATCGAATGCCCGAGAGCGAAGAGGCTCACATAGAGCCCTATGTCCTTCAGCTTGTAGATGAAGAAGATCACACCAAACAGGAACAGGATGTGGTCATAGCCCGTCACCATGTGCTTGGCGCCGAGGTAGATGAACGGCAGGATGTTGACCCCGGTGATCTCCTGGATATAGCCCTTGTCGCCCTCGGCGACGGCATGGGCAACCGCTGCAGTCGAGAACGCCAGGAGGCAGATGATCGTCGAGAGGACGGTCAGGGCCGGGCGTGCCCCTGCGATGTGCAGGTGAGCACCGCCCCGGTCGGGAGGCAGGTTCATTGGAATGTCTCAGCTTGTCTGTTGATCGGGCCTCAACGGGCCCAGCGACGTCAGAGCGACATCATCCGCTTCGGCGGTCGATCAATCCCGAACCCTGCTGCTTGGTCCGGCGCGCCGTTCCAGAGTGAGGGCCAGCACTGCGGGAGTGACACTACCCCATGGCTCACGCTGACAGCGAGGAAGGCGAACTGATGCGAGTGGTCGGCCGCATCATGGCCGTTATGTGCGTGGCCAGCGGGACTGTCGCCATCCCGATCGTCAACATGGCTGTGCCCGTGCTCGGGGCCGTCCGGTGCAGTGGAGCTGGCTTGTACCGCCAGGTCCAGCCCGTCATGGGCGAACGCTGCCGGGAGCGGGGCGAGAAGCAGCCCAGCCGTCAGGGCCGATGCAATTAGCTTGCGCGGGGCCATGAAGCCGCGGAGGAGCACCAACAGAACCGCAAGCAGCGCTGGAATTGAACATACCGCCGTTGCGGATTGGCCTCCGCTCCGGGACTCTTTCCTGCCGATTGGAACTGTATCTTCTGCCGTCATGCCCACACTTTACGCAATGGTCGGTTAAATGGAGCTTTTGGGCAAAATTGTGGATACCGATCGGGCGAGTTCGCGGAGGGCCATGACAATCAGGGCTAAGCCGGCAAGGGCTTCAAGCCAGCGGTTGGTCATCGCCAGCCGACGGAGGCTTCTGCTCTTCCGGCGAGCCTTCCTCCAGTCCAGACCACAAGCATCCGGTGAAATGCTGGAATGGACTATGGTGACGGGGTCAAAAATGTACCACCGTTCTAGGCAAAAGGCTTGCTTGAGTAGTCGAGGCATCAGTTTTGCCCCAAAGGGCACGCCAACTTCGAACAAGACCAGGGGTTTTCCGACGGGAGCTGTTTGAGCTGTGAAGATGGTCGCAGGGCTGGCCGTGTCGACCATGATCCCGGTGCGCAGCATTTCAAGAATAGTG
>JBEARP010000255.1:0-10182 GCA_041163105.1 Pseudomonadota bacterium | reverse complement strand
CTCGGGGGGCCCGCCGCGCCAGCCACTCAATCAGGGCGCCGTTTCGATCTGCCTCCACAGCCTAAGCCCTGATCCGTGGTGGCGTTGGAGGCCAGGCGGCGGAGACGCCGCCTCGGCTCCTTCCCCGCTCAACACCATCCCTCAAGCGCCTTGCTTTCTGGGATAGGCACTTGAACTGGTATCGACGGATTTGAGGTGAAACCGCCGCGCATTGACGCTGCTCACGATGGCCGGTGCCGGAAGTATTTGCGCTCGGCGCTTCGCGCCACGTTGCGGAAGGTCATGGCGGCTGGTGAAAGCGGTTTGTTCCTGCGGTACATGATGCCCTGGGCAGCGCGCAGCCATGGCGGATGAAAAGGGAGTTCCAGTACCTGTCCCGATTTCAATTGCTCGGCGCAGTACTCGGGCCAGAGCATGCAGAAGGCATTGGATTGGGAGACCACGTCAATCATCGAGCGGGGCGTTGCGCACTCGATGACGGGAATGAAAAACTGGCCGTCTGCGGACAGTGAGCCCATTGCGCAGGCGGGCGGAAGCAATTGCGCAATGCGGCCTGGCACGCGCGGGCCTGCGAGAGGGAAGCGGGCGATCTCCTCGAGGGTGACCTCATTGCGCCCCGCGAGCTGGTGCCCGGCCCGCACGATGATGCTGCCCTCGCGCTCGGGGAAGGGTTCCTTGATGAGATCCGGGTTCTTGTTGGCCTCGCTCAACTCGCCGATGGCGAGGTCGAACTCGCCACTGTGAACAGCATCGGACAGCGTCCACCAGTCAAGCTCGCGCAGGCTGATGGAGACGCCTGCGTCGGCGGCCTTCATTGCGGTGACGGCAGAGGCAGCCCAGGACTGCGAGATGAAGGCGCCGACCGCTATCTTCAGCGTCTCGGAAGAACCGCGGCGGAGCGCCTCGATCTTGCCGTGGAAGGCGGCCTCCGCCTTGACGAGTGCGGCAGCTTCCTTCAGTGCGCGGCTGCCGTCCGGCGTGAGAGTGACGCCATGCGGCCCACGTTCGAAAAGGGTGATGCCGAGTTCCTTCTCGAGTGACTTGATGGTTCGCGTCAGATGCGGCTGGCTGATCTCCAGGCGCTGTGCGGCGCGATGGAAATTCAGTGTTTCGGCCAGAACGAGCGCGGATTTCAAACGGTCGATCATGATGTGTGGTGATACTTAATCGGTATCGCCATGCTAGTGTATTGGTATCGCTGGTTCAAGTAAACGATGCGCATCAGCAATGAATGGCAGCGCATGAACATGTTGGGAAATGTCCAGAAGTTGGCACTGCTGGCGGTGGTCGCGGCATGCATGTGGGCCAGTGGTCCGTTGTCCGCACTCACTGCCGAGGTGCAAACAGTGCCGACAAGGCTCGGCGACCTCACGCTCGAAAACGGCTATCCCAGCCGCGAGACGGCCGACCGCCTCTATGACGAGATGGATTTCCAGCGCGCCACGCAGGCATACCTCTGGGGGCTCCCCGCCGTTGGCTTCAAGGCGCTCTATGATGCGCAAACCAAGACGCTGGGTGCCGCCAACGGCGACATCATGTTCTACCGCAACCTGGCCGACAAGGCCGGTATGCTCACCCCCAACATCACCACGCTCTATGCCTTCAGCTTCTGGGATCTGGCGAAGCAGGGGCCGATGGTGGTGGACGTGCCCGAGGGCCTGACGGCAGGCGGCGTGCTTGACATCTGGCAGCAGCCGATCACCGACATGGGCCAGACGGGGCCTGACAAGGGCAAGGGAGGCAAATACCTGATCCTGCCGCCGGGCAGCGCCGACATTGATGCACCCGGCTACATGGTGTTCCGCGCACCCTCCAACCAGGTGTGGTTCGGCACGCGGGGGCTCGACCCGGACAAGGCGGTCGCCGAAGCCACGCTGCGCAAGTTCAACATCTACGGCTGGGACCGGCGCGACAAGCCTGAACCGACCAAATTCACCGAAGTCGGGGGGCGCCCCTGGCAGTCTGCCCAGCCCGACACGCTGGAGTACTGGAGGCTTCTCGCTGAGCTTTATGCCAATGAACCAGTGGCACCGCGCGACCGCACGATGTTCGGCATGCTCGCTCCGCTCGGCATTGCGCCGGGCAAGCCCTTCAACCCCGATGCGCGGCAGGTGAAGATCCTCACCGAAGCCGCCAAGGTGGGCGAGTTGATGGCGCGCACCATTGCCTATGACAAGCGCTATGAGGGCGCCACCGTGTATCCTGGCAAGCATTGGGAATATGCTGTGCTGTTCGACCTCGACCAGGAGAACCCGGACAAGACCCGCGTGCAGTTCGATGAACGCGCCTCGTGGTTCTATGAGGCGATCGGCATGTCAACCGGCATGCAGGGCCGCATTGTCGGCTTCGGCCAGGTCTATCTCGAGACATCGAAGGACAAGGACGGCAACTGGCTCGATGGCGGCAAGACCTACAAGCTGCATGTGGAGCCCAACGCGCCCGTGAAGCAGTTCTGGTCCATTACCCTCTATGACAATGTCACCCGCGGTCCGCTGATGACAGACCAGGGTGCTGCTGACCTGAGCTCTCGCAAGCCGGATCTCGTGACCAACGCTGATGGTTCCGTCGACGTCTACTTCGGTCCGGAGCGGCCGGCCAGTGCCGCGAACTGGATCAAGACCGATCCGGGCAAGGGGTGGTTTCCCTATTTCCGCTTCTATGCGGCAACCGAGCCCTATTTCGACAAGAGCTGGCAGCTCAACGACATCGAACGCGTGAAGTGAGGCAGTCATGTCCATGACCAACGGCACCACTGGAATTTCCGCTGATGAGGCCCGCGCCATCACGCGGGAGGCCTGGGCTTATGCCTATGCGCCGTTGCAGGGCTATCAGACGATGTATAGCCAGACGCAGAACAGGGCGTTTGGCGGGTATGTCGGCGGGTTCAACAAGTTCCGCCACTATGCGCGGTCGTCCACGCCTGCCGACACGGATATCGTGACGCCCAACAATGACACGCCCTATTCCTGGGCGTGGCTCGACCTTCGCGCCGAGCCAATGGTGCTGTCGCTGCCCGCCGTAGACGCGCCGCGCTACTATGTGAACCAGTGGTTCGACCTCTACACGCACAACTTCGCCTATACGGGCGTGCGCGCCACGGGGCGTGAAGCCGGGACCTTTCTCTTCGCGGGTCCACGCTGGATGGGCGAAATCCCGAAGGGCATCGACAAGGTCTTCGATGTCGAGACTGAGTTCGTCGGCACGCTTACGCGCACGCAACTGCTGGACCCGGACGATGTTCCGGCACTGCAGGCCGTGCAAGAATCTTACAGGCTGATCCCGCTGTCGCAGTTTGCCGGCATGCCCGCGCCCACCCCAGCGCCCACGATTGATTGGCCGGTGTGGGATAGCGCCAAGGCGGAAGGGCTTGGCTTCATTGTCTATCTGAACGCGCTTCTGCCCTTCATGCCGGTGCAGCCGTCGGAGCAGGAAATGTTTGCGCGCTTTGCCCGCATCGGTATTGGGCCTGGCCGCGCCTTTGACGCCGCAAGGCTTGCGCCCGAGATGAGGGCGGCAATGGAAGAGGGCATCGCCGAGGCCGCAAAGGCTCTCAAGGAGGGCGCGCTCCAACAGAAGGACTCGCGAGCGTTGTTCGGAACGCGCGAGACCCTGGGCGAGGGCTACATCACCAAGCGCAACTATGGCGCCATGCTGGGCATCTATGGCAACACCAAGGAAGAGGCTGTCTATGGCAGCCAGCAGACGGACAGTGATGGCAAGGTCCTTGACGGCAGCCGCCACTGGGTGCTGCGCTTCGAGCCAGGCCAGTTGCCGCCCGTCACGGAGTTCTGGTCCATCACCATGTACAACCTGCCGCAACGCCTCCTTGTTGAGAATCCGCTGAACCGCTACTCGATCGGCAGCCGCACGGCGGGCCTCAAGCTGGGTGCTGACGGCTCGTTGGAGATCTACATGCAGGCGGACAATCCGGGGCCTGAGAAGGAGTCGAACTGGCTGCCTGCGCCGAAAGGCCCGTTCTTCTTCGTCGGGCGGTTCTATGGGCCGAAGCAGGAGGCACTGGACGGTCGCTGGAGCTTGCCTCCGTTGATCGAGAGAACGTGAAGCTCTCGACTCCTACCCACAATCGTTGACGCAACGTTCTTCCTGAAATGCCGTTAGAGTGCTGGCGCGTCAGATCTTGCCGAACTCCCGCACGAGGCCTGCCATGGCGGGATTGACCTCTGCCAGCCCATGCGCAACGCCGCGCCTGTCCGCCTCTGGTCGGTTCTGGCTGACCTTCCATTTGCCTTCGAGGGCGTCGATCGGGATCTCGATGCCGATGATGCCGCGCAGCTGTGACTGGATATAGGACTCCGGTGCATCGGCGACGGCCCAGGGGTGTGCGCGCCCGGCTTCGTGATGGTTTGTCAGCTCATTGACCTGGGTGTCGAGCCAGGTGTGATCGGCGCTGACCCGCGCCGTGCCGCGCGCCTGGACCATGGCATAGTTCCATGTCGGCACCACTTTCCCGGTTTCCTGCTTGGTCTCGTAGAAGGAAGGACTCACATAGGAAAGTGGGCCCTGGAAGACGATCAGGACACGTTGGCCATCGAGCGTCTGCCACTGGCTGTTGGCCCGGGCGACGTGCGCCTTCAGCACTCCATAAGGGGCCTGACCACGCTTGAGCGTGAACGGCAGGCCGTTGGCGAGAAGCCCGTCAGGGCCCGTTGAGATGAGCAGGCCGAACGGGTGGGCCTCAATGAGTGCGTGCTGGACGTCGAGGCGATCTTCGCGATGAAGAGGTGGCTGATACATATGAAACCTTGCGGATGTCTGCGGCGGCAAGTTCCGATGGCACGGTGGTCTTGACGGTCATCTTGACTGAGTATTCCTGACTGCGTGATGCGGCTAGTCCACCCTCCGGGCCGCAAGCCAGACCACTATGGTCAATATATTGACTGGCATGGTTCTGGGTGCGAGGTAGCGCCAGCCCAAACTGGAAGGCAAGACATGGACTTCTGCCCGCGCATTGCACCCGAGATATTCGCCCTTCGGCCGGATTTCATGGCGCTGAGCATTTTCGTGGAAGCGGCGCCGAACACAGCCAGCACGGCGTTCAGCCGCGCCCGGCTGGCCTCCGCCGCTGGTGACCTCGGCTCTGCTCCATGGGCCGAGGCCCACCTGAACGCATGGAGAGATGCCTATCGGGCGTTCGGCGCCAAGCCCCAGCGTACGCCGTGTTCGGCGGAAGCGTTGCGCAAGCGGTGTGAGCGCGACGGGACGGTCCCCGCGACCAATGCGGTGGTCGATCTCTACAATGCCATCAGCCTGCGCTTTGCCATTCCGGTCGGCGGCGAGGACGCGGCCGCTTATGTGGGCTCACCCCAACTGGTCCGCGCCACGGGTGCGGAGACCTTCGACACCATGGCCGACGGCCAGCCAAAGCTGGAAACGGTCGAGAAGGGAGAAGTGGTCTGGCGCGACAGCCTGGGGGTGACCTGCCGCCGCTGGAACTGGCGGCAAGGCACGCGCACCCGCATCACGGAAGCGTCGACGTCTCTCTGGTTCGTTCTTGAGCGCCTCGAGCCGATGCCGACCGAGGCGTTGCTCACGGCGGGCAAGGAACTCGTCGAGGCCCTGCAGCGGGAAGGCCTTTGCAAGGTTTCCACTTCGGTTCTGCTTGATGCCGCCAACCCTGATGGTCGGTCAGCCGCTTCACCGTGGTGATGCCACTCGCAGTCGCATCCTCCGCAGAGAGTCAGGCTCATGGCAAGCGGGCCGCGGCACACATCCCGCCCTCGCCCTCCGGACGGCGTGTGCTGGTGGTTGAGGACAACCGGATCAATGCAAAGGTGATCCGGTCGTTTGTCGCGAAACTCGATGGAGAGACGGTGTTGGCCGCCAGCGGTGGCGAGGCGCTGGGCTTGGCCACCACTGACAGGTTCGACCTGATGATTTTCGACATCAACATGCCTGAATTGGGCGGCGTTGAACCCTTGCGCCGGATTAGGCAGTTGCCTGACTGTTAGGCGAACGCCAAAACGCCTGCTCTTGCGTGCACGGCCAACGCCATGCCGGAGCAGATTGCGCTCTATGTCGAGGCAGGATTTTCCGGTGTCACCCGGAAGCCCTTCGACGCCGAGGAATTTCATGCGGGCCTCGTGGCTGTGCCGGGGGCAGGTTAGCCCGGCCGCGGCCAATCCCGTCTGTTGCAAACTTCACCCGACCACAAAAAAAGGCCGCCATCTGGCGGCCCTCTAAGTCGATTGAGGTGAATTGCCTCAATAGTACTTCTGGATGCAGTTGTTGTACTTCTTCCAGTAATAGTTGTTCCACTTCTGGGAGCCGCGCACCGCGCCGCCGACGCCGCCGACGCCTGCGCCAATGGCCGCACCAGTGCCCACGCCGCTGCCCTTGCCGCCCGTGACCACGCCGCCGATGATGCCGCCGGCCACGGCCCCGGCAATGGCGCCGCCCGCCGTGGTGCCGAGCGACTTCTCATCGGCGTATTTCTCGGCCTTTCTCTGGCAATAGCGCTTCTCGCTCTGGGTGAGTGCGGCGTTGCCGGCATCCGCCATGAAAGCCGGCAGGACGAGGAGGGTGAGGCAGAACAGGGCTGCTTTTTTCATCTGGTAACTCCCTTTCTAGATCTGTCGACTGCTCCGCTGGTGTCGGAACCACACGCGAAGCGTTATAACTCTACTTTCTCATAGGGGCACCATTGCGGCAAGTCTGCCTTATTTCCCGGGCAGGTCGGCTCTGACGTCTGCTCCGGTGACATCGGGGGTGTTGCGGCGGGGCGGCATTCGCGGCAATGGACACCGTCGGTTCGGATGGCGGGAGGCGGGATGCAGCGGCTGGAATGCGAGCGGATGTTCGCCGCGGTAATGGAGACCGGAAGTTTCGTCCAGGCAGCCCGCCGCCTCGGCACCAGTTCCGGCCAGGCCTCAAAGCTCGTGTCCAGGCTCGAGGCCGACCTCGGCGTCTGGTGGCGACACTCAACGCCGCGCCGAACCTGCTGATGTGGATCTCCGGGCACCGCCACCTCAACACCGTGAAGGCTTTCGTCTCACCCGACCCGGCTCATCCCGAGATGGGTTTCTGGCAGGTCGAGACCTCGTCGCTGCGCGACTTTCCACAGCAGTTCCGCACTTTCGATATCTGCCTCAACGAGGATGGCACGGTGTCGATCATCACGCTCAACGTCGATCCCGCCGTGGCTGAGGGCACACCCGCTGCCACATCGCGACGCCGCGCCGTGGCGGTGCAGCAGATCGTGCGCAACGACCTGCGCATCAACGTACCGAACAACGCGACACTGGGGGGCAAAGGCACCATTCCTCTGCCGTCGATGGACCCGTCGCGCCCGCAGGACGGCTTGCCGGACCCAAGCATCCGCTTCAATGATCTTGCTGCGGTCGATCCACCGGTTGCCTATCACGCGTCCTGCAATGCCGAACTGGTGATGCCGTTGAGCCCGGACATGTCGGCGAAGCTGAGTACGCTGTTCTAGGCCGCTCAGCTCGCGGGAGCCTTCCTCTTCTCCGCCATGTAGACGCTCGCCAGCCCGGCCCCGACCAGCAGGGCGATGCCGGCCCAGTCCTTGAGCGGCGGGAAGTGGCCGAACACCAGCCAACCGAGCACGATGCTCCACAGCAGCGCCGTGTATTCGAAGGGCGCCAGACTGCTGGCATCGGAAAGTGTGTAGGCCTTGGTCAGCAGGAAGGTCGATGCCGAGCCCACCACGCCGCAGACCAGCAGCACGATGAAGTCGCGGGTCGACGGCCATTGCCAGCCGCTGAGCAGGAAGCTCATGCTCGGGTGGAGTTGCACGTCGCTGGCGAATTGCCCGGCGCCGAGCATGATGCCGAGCATCACGCCCGTCAGCGACAGCCACGCCTGGCTCTGCAGCGCCATGACGCCGGAATCGCTGTCGCCGCCTGCCTTGCGCACAAGGATCACCGCCCCGGCATAGGTGAGGGCAGAGAGCAGCGGCAGCACCATGGCCCAGTCGAACACGCCGTAGCCCGGATGGATGATGAGCACCACGCCCACGAAACCCGCCGCGACCGCGCCCCACTGCGCGGCATTCACCTTTTCCTGAAGCAGAAGCACGGAGAGGGCGGTGATCATCAGCGGGGCCGAGAGGTAAAGGGCGCCGACAGTGGCCATCGGAAGCGCCGCAAGCGCCAGGTAATAGGTGAGGTTGCAGATGACCGTCAGCATGCTGCGCGGAAGCATGGGCCGGGTGGAGCCCTTAATCGCCTTCAGGCTGCCCGACAGGTAGATCAGCAGGACGGCGATGGGCAGTGCCGTCAGGGCGCGCAGGGCCAGCGCCTGGTGGATGGGATAATGCCCGCTGGCGATCTTCATGATGAGATCCTGGACGATGTAGGCCGCAATCCCGAGGCAGAGGATTGCCGCCCCGCGGGCATATGTCGCCGGTCCAGCCATGATGTTCCCAAGCGTTGTGGCGTGGTTGTCTATGAGGCGGAGCCTGTGGTGGTCAAGCGCGGGAGGCGGGCGCCTTGCCGCCCGCCTTCTCGAACAGCCCGAACACGTCCTCCCTGCGGCACAGCGAGGTGCCGGGATTGCCGGTCGCGGCCGCACCCGCCGCCATGCCAAGCAGGAAGGCCTGGTCGATTTCCCAGCCCTCCGACAGTGCCCAGACCATGGCCCCGAGGAAGCTGTCGCCCGCGCCCACGGCGGAGCGCACCTCGACCGCCATGGCTGGCAATCGCAGCAGCCTGTCGGGAGTGACCAGCACGGCGCCATCAGCTCCCAGCGTCACGGCCACCATGCGCGCCTGGCCCTTGGCGATGATGGCTTTCGCCGCTGCCTCGATGCCTGCTGCATCGAGTTTATGCCCGGCATAACTTTCGAGTTCACTCAGGCTCGGCTTCACCAGATGGATGCCACCATGTTCCAGTGCCGCCTTGAGTGCCGCCCCCGAGGTGTCGAGCACGAAGGGCAGGGCGTTCTTGGCCGCTGCCTTGGCCAGCCGCACATAGCTGTCCACCGGCGCGCCGCGCGGCAGGCTGCCGCTCGCCACCACGAAACCTTCCGTCTTGTGAAGGATGGCATCGGCGCAAGCGTCGATCTCGTGCTCATGCACCTCCGGCCCTTCCGGCAGAAAGCGGTATTCGAGGCCGGTCGACTGGTCATGCACCATGAGGGCAACGCGTGTTTCGCCCTCCATGGGGATGGGTTTCCAGCGAATGCCCTCGTCCTTCAGCAGACGCCCGAGGAAATCGCCCATCTCCCAGCCGGACAGGGCGAGCGCTTCCACCTCGCCGCCGAGCGTCGAGATCACGCGCGCCACGTTGATGCCGCCGCCACCCGGCTCGAAGCTGGTGTCCTTCAGCCGCACCTTGTGGGTGGGGTGCACCTGGGCGGCCTCGCCGAAGACGTCGATCGTCGGGTTCAGGGTAATGGTGAGGACGGCGGCCATTCTGGGTCCTTGTGGCTCTGGATTCGGATGTCAGTTTGTTCGATCATTGAGCTGTGACGAAAGAGCGAATCCCATGGCAGACCTCAGCATCCGCATCGATTTTGGTCCAGACCTGAGGGTGGGCCCCGGCAAGATCGCCCTTCTGGAGCAGATCGCCAGCCTGGGCTCGATCTCGGCAGGCGGCCGCGCCATGGATATGTCCTACCGCCGCGCCTGGGAGCTGATCGAGGAGCTCAACACCATTTTTGGCAAGCCCGTGGTGGAGTCGCGCAGCGGCGGCAAGAAGGGCGGCGGCGCCACGCTGACGCCGTTGGGCCTCTCACTGATCGCCCGCTACCGTGCCATGGAACTTGCGGCAGCTGCGGCAACGGAGCCGCAGCTGAAGGCGCTGGCCGCCGAAATTGCCAGGGCGTGAGGCGCAAACGGCGCTTAGTGGTCAACGCGGCTCTGCCGCGGGGCCACTCACCGACACGGCCTTCACAACTGCGAAGGCGGGCGCACCCGGCACCAGCCCCAGCGCCGAGGCGGATTGCCGGGTGATGCGCGCCACGACGGCAGCGCCTCCGCAGTCGAGCCTGACGTTCACCGACGATGGACCGGCGGGCAAAATCTCCGCCACAGTGCCACGCAGAATGTTCAGTGCACTGATGTTTCGTGGTTCCTCCAGCGCCAACATCACGTCGCGTGCGCGAATGCGAACACGGGCAGGCGTGCCCTCCGCCCCGAGGCGGCCCGGCACGTAGATGTCGCCTGCGCCCGACGAGAGCCGGGTGAGGTCGAACCCTGCATCG
>JBEARP010000254.1:0-14729 GCA_041163105.1 Pseudomonadota bacterium | reverse complement strand
GGATCCGGTGGAGGATTCGAACCCCTTACGGTTCCATCACGGCGGGTTGGTCAAAGCTCGGTTGGGTGCCGATCCGGGATTCGAACTTTCTGAAAATGCGAACGTAACAAAAACAAAGGCTTAATCACGGAGAGAGTTGACCGCCAGCACCTTCTCCTCCGCCGTTTCTCGCAATTGCGAACAGAGACGCTGGCGCCCGTTCCACCCCTTAGAGTCCGGCAAAATCTTATCAGGGCAGGCGGTTTTGAACGTCATCTCTTGGCCGGTAACTGATGCGCTCAGCATGACTTTGGCTCTTGCAGCCTTTGCATTTGCAAGGGGTCAGACCAATCGGACACTTGATCCGACTAAAAGCGCAGGCAGCGCTTGCTCTCGAACACCCGCTCGTCACCGGTCACCGGGTCGGTGAAGGCGATGCGCTGCGCCAGCAGTTGCAAGGCCTGGCTGAAGTCTTCCGGCGCATCCTTTTCGCGCAGCACCTCGGGGTAAAGCAAGTCACCCTCCAAAGGCAGGCCCAGCGCTAGCATGTGCACCCGCAGCTGGTGGTGTTTTCCGCTGACCGGCTCCAACTGGTAGAGCGCGCGAGAGCCATCGGTGCGCAGCAGGCTGATGCGGGTTTCGCTGTTGGCATCACCCGGCACTTCCTGCATCCGAAAAAACGGCTCGCCCGCCACCAGGCGGCTGGTGTGGGTGCGGGGCCATGTCAGCTCAGCCCGAAAGGGGGCGACAGCGTGGTAGGTCTTGTGAATGCGCTGCTGGCGAAACAGGGCGTGGTAGGCGTCGCGGTCGGCCGGGCGTTTGCCCAGTAACACCAGGCCTGCGGTTTCGCGGTCGATGCGGTGCAATGGTACCAGATCGTCACAACCCGTCAGGTTCTTCAGTTGCACGAGCAGACTTTGCTGCACATACCGCCCCGCAGGCATGACGGGCATGAAATGGGGCTTGTCTGCCGCCAAGAGGTGGTCGTCTTCGAACACGATGCCGGCCTGCTCCGGCAGTTGCGGTTCGTCTTCTATGTGGCGGTAGTAGAACAGGCGCGTGTGAGGCGTGTAGGGCTGCGTGAGCAGCACGGGTTGGCCTTCCGCGTTCAGCACCGACTGGCTGCGCAGGCGCTCGGCCCATGCTTCGCGCGAGATGTTGGGCATGCGCTCGACCAGAAAATCCAGCACGGTGGGCCAGGGACCAGCGGGCAGGAATACGCAAGTGGGGCCTACGCCGCGACGTGTCGGGATGTGCATCGTCATATCCTCTTGAACTCCAAGTGCTACACGCCAGGGCCGAGCTTGAGGCCATGGTTTTCCTGCTCGGTGCGCGGTGTGTTACGCAGCAAGAGTTCAGTGCCAATGATTTCGAGCACTTGCTCTGCGTAGGCCTGCCAATTGGTGGTGCAATGTGATCAGCCTCAGTCGGATGGCCCGACTTGAATGGTAGTGCGTGGGCGGTCTCCGCGCCAGCGCTGGCGGCGAAGCCGGTCAGGCGGCGCCTACACCTGCGCGGACTGTGGAATGAAGACCGCCGGAACGGCCTTGCCAAAGGCCGTCCGATGATCCGGGGGATGACGAAAAACAGCAATTCCAAGAAGCATTCTGGGTCCGCTCGCGGGATTTGCGCGACGTAAATGTGATATTTCAATATTATCAATTGCTTGCAACCAAGAAATGTTAGCCGCCGGCACCTTCTTCTCTGCGATTTATTCCTGACATACGGTGGGAAAACAGTCAGGAAATCGAACCACGTCATTTCCGTTGTGGCATGGTGGTCTGGCGTCTGCTCCGGTTCATCCGTCGCTGCCCGCATCTCCTGTCCGGATGTTGGCGCTCCTTGCGCCATCGAAAGCATTCACTCACAACAATGAAATGAGAACAGCCTCGTGAAGCACCATTCTGATCCGATTAATCTGGAGGCAGCTCAGCAATTTGCGGAACTGGCTGGCGTAAGTTCTGAGAAGGCCAAATTGCTGAGGCTGAGCAAGGTCATGGGGTTCACGGTTGCATACCGGCCGGATTCCTCCGATGTCGGGGTTCTCTCCCACAGCTTCGAAAATGATATCTTCCTGAGCGGCGTTCCCGAATACCAGCCGCGAAGCTCCGATACTGTAATGGATGTTGGTGCGCACATCGGAGACTTTTCCCTTCTTCTGTCCCGCCGGGTAGCACGTGTCTATGCCATCGAGGCGCGCAGGGAAACATTTGCATTGCTCAAGACGAACCTGTTCGTGAACGACGCCGCCAACGTTGTTGCCGACCATCTGGCGCTCGGCGACAAGAATGGATATTGCCGTCTCTATCTGGCGACTGAAGGTGAAAGCTGGGGCGACTCGACCACCTTTGACTTCAAGGGCACGTCAGAAAGCGTTTCGTCCGTCACGCTCGAGCGTTATCTGTTTGAGCGTAGTATTTCCCGCGTGGACTTCGCAAAATTCAATTGTGAAGGCGCGGAATTCCCAATTCTCATGTCGGCCGACCAGCAGACACTATCAAAATTCGAGAAGATGCTCGTCCTGTATCACTGTGATCTCGTCACCGGTGCGAATGAGCGAACGCTGCATGAGAAACTTCAGCAATGTGGGTTTACGACATCAACGAGAAATCGGACCGAGGACCGCGGCTGGATGATAGCCACGCGCAGCTGACCTTGCGGTTCCTGTGGGGCCAGTGTCCGTTGCCGCTGCCGCCTTGGCGGCCTGTGCGCCAACGCACACGGCAATGCCGGCTGGAGTGCAAGCCCGCCTTGCAATCATCATCTCATGGCTTGGAAACTTCCTGCTCACAGACGCAGCGCTGACAGGCCGCATCTGTCACTCCTCGATGCTTGGCTGCTCGTGAAGCACCACATTGAGAAGCGAACTGTGAACCTCGATGTGGCCATTGTAGTCGATCAGACCCATCTTGCGAAACTTGTTCATGAAAAAACTGACTCGCGAACGCGTGGTACCGATCATCTCGGCCAATGTCTCCTGGCTGATCTTTGCGAGAATCGGCTCCGGCTTTCCCTCCTTGCCAAAATTCGCGAGCAGGAGAAGCAGCCGGGCCAGCCGCTTTTCGCTTGAGTTGAACAACTGGTCCACAAGATCGGCTTCGACGCGAATAGAACGGCTCAGCAGATGGGAGATGAAGAATGCCGAGAACGAAGGCTCATCTTGGATCAAGCGGATCATGGCACCGCGCTCAAGGCGTATGATCGTACTGTCCACGGCAGCCGTCGCCGTCGAAATGCGTTGAGTCTGGCCTGCCATGCAAGCCTCTCCGACAAAGTCGTCAGCTGACATGAAGGCGACAACCGCTTCCTTGCCCTGCTCTGACACGACGGTCATCTTGATCTTGCCTTTTTCGATATAGAACACGGCATCTGCTTGGTCGCCCTGATGGAACACGACCTCGCCCTTGGCATATTGTTCCGTGGTCTGTCCGCCCCTGACCTTGGCGAGAACACTGCGGGCGTTCAGCTTCGTCCCTTTGGCGCCGATCTTTGGCAATGACGGAAGCTCCTGTTCTGGCAACTGGATTTTGAATTGATCGGCGAGCAAAGTGAGCAATTGTGCACAGACGTCACACCATCCTCGCTTTAATATCATAACAGATCTAGGCAGATGACTCTAGTGACACCTGATAGAAAGAAAATATAAAACGTTGCACTGAAATCGAGGTGGTTGACGGCCTGAGCTGAGGAATGACCGGCATTCAGGTGGTGAAGCATGAAGCCCTGTGCTGACTTGTCGTGAGTCGGGGAAATTGGGTCTCATCTTCCGGTGGTGCAACAAAGGTCCGTTCAAATGGATAATCGTCCATCTGATGCTAACGACGTCGATCTGGGCAGGGTAGAATTTGCAATGCTCATTGATGCTCTTCTTCAAGCCAAGGCTGTTTTGTGCATCGCGGATGATCGCTGCGTCCCGGTTCACCTCATCAAGTGGATGCGCGCGCAACAGTTATTGCTGGCCGGATGGCTTGAAGACGCAATGGTCAAGCCTGGCCCTCGCTTCGTTGCATCTGCTGAGTTCACACTGCATGTCGCACACCGCTAGTCCGGCAGTTCAATCTGCGTCAGTGAGTGAGGTAATTCGATGCAACAGTATTTCACAACCCTCCCTCGTTGTGGTTACGCAAGAACATTACTTCATGGAGAAGAGGCGCATGTCTAGGATTTGGACGATACTGTTGGCTGTTTGTGCGGTGGCTTCGATGAATCCGGTCGTGGAAGCGAGATCTGGTTATCTATCAGGCTCAGACTTGCTCGAGTCGTGCAAGCCGCGAGTGATCAATGCCGTCTATCGGCTCAAGGTTGCTGAGTGCCGCGGCTATGTTGTTGGTGTTGCTGACACGTTTGATTGTACCAGATCGGTGGTCGGTGGCAGGTGGAACAGCCGAGTTGTGGTCTCGCAGGAGGAATTGGTGAACATCGTGATCAGGTGGCTCAATGCCCATCCACGGCAACTGCACTACCAAGCCGATGGATTGATCGCCGCGGCGCTTTCAGAGGCGTTTCCTTGCGCCCAGTGAGAGTTTGGTGGATCGGAAGGTGCTCAGTCTGATTTCCCTTTTCAGAATTGCACGCCGGGTGAGAACGAAGCTCTTCCGGCGTGCGAGGGATCCCGGGCGGTGACGTGAGCTTGGTGCCGGTCTTGGTGCCCGCGCCAGTATGCGGGCGCCTGCAATTGGCAGGCGTATGAAGGTAGCTCGACTTTCGCAATTGCTGCCGCCAGCAGGCTACTCACTGACGGCTGTAGACAATGCGGCCTCCGACGATCGTGTGCTCGGCCTGGACCGTGGCGATCTGCTCCGGCGGAATTGCGTAGATATCGTCGGAGAGCACCGTCATGTCTGCGAGTTTACCCACCTCGATGGAGCCGCGGTTGCTGCCCTCGCCGATCGCACGGGCACCCCAGATCGTCCACATGCGAACTGCGTCCTCCACCGGAACCGCCTCCTGCGGTTCGAACACGCCACTGTCGGACTGGCGGGTGATCACTGCGGCCATGGCCTTGAACGGATTGATGTTGCCGAGGTAGATGCCCGTCATGTCGGTGCTGGCGGCGGGTTCAAGCCCGGCAGCAATCATGCTTCGGAAACGGTAGCCAGTTTTTGCACGATCCTCGCCCATGTTCTCGATGTCGGCTTTCACGAGCTCGGTGAGCCAGATCGGCTGGATGGAGATGGCGAGGCCATCCTTCTTCAGGGCCTCGGCCCGTGCCAGTTGCTGATCGTTCATCTGGAACATGCCGAAATGTTCTATGCGGCGGGGCGTGAGCTTCGCCGGATCCGAGGCCGCTGACTGCTCATAGACGGTGAGGCAGATGTCCATTGCCGCGTCCCCCGAACAGTGCAGCATTGCGAGCTTGTCGTTGCGGTGCGCAAGGTCCACGAAGACATTGGCTGCGGGCTGCGGCGTTACCAGCGTGCCGCGGCCTCCGGGAGGGTCGATGTCGAAGTGACCCTCGTAAGGCTCGTACATGAAGCCGGTGCGGCAGTCGTTTTCGCCATCGACCCAGGCCTTGATGCCGAGGAAGCGGAAGTAGTTCGGGTCGGCCTGCTGTGGCATCTCAAGGCCCTTCAAGTCATCGGGAAAGCCCTTGCCATCCGGCGCCGACCAGACCGATACGCTGTAGCGGATGTTGGGTTGCTTCACCGACATGCTGACCTGCTGCAGAACGGGAAGTGCTGGGTGTGGCGTTATGGCCAGCACCGAGGTGTAGCCGAACTGGTTCCAGAAGGCCGGTATCCCCTGGGAGTAGTAGGCGACGATCTCATCGGGCTTCGGCGAGCCGGGAATGTCGGCGAAGCCGTCGGTGATCACTCCGGTGGGATTGCCATCGGCATCGAGCAGCACGCCGCCGCCCTTCGGCAGCTTGGTCGTGCCCTTGCCGATGCTCAGCGCCTGCAACGCCTTGGTGTTGGCGATGGCCATGTGGGTGCCATTGCCGAGCACCAGCGGGTTGTCGGGCGACATGGCGTCGAGTTCCGCGCGGGTTGGAAGCCGCTTTTCGGCGAATTTGTTCTCGGAGGCCGAGACGCAGGCGACATAGATCCACTCGCCGGGTTGCGAGGCCTTGGCCCGCGCGGCGATTTTCTGCAGTGTGACGGCAACCGAGGGCGTTTCGGGATAGCGGGCATCGACCCAGTCGTTCTTCATCCAGAGTGTCTCGAGCGGGTGGGTGTGGGCATCGACAAGGCCCGGCAGCACGCGCTTTCCCTGCAGGTCAACGACTTGCGTGCTGCTGCCGGCATAGGCCTTGATCTCCGCGCTGGACCCGACCGCGATCAGTCTGCCGTCTTTCACCGCCACACCCTCCGCCTGCGTATCCTTCGCGTCGAGGGTGGCAATCTTTCCATTGATGAAGATTGCGTCAGCCGTCTCCGCCGCGAACACGGGGCTGGCGAGGAGCCCGACGGCGAGCATGGACATCAGCGGCTTCAGGCGTGGCATCATGGCATGACCCTCGTTGCTGGTGGATCTGTATGATGTGCAACGGTAGCAGACGCGAAGCTCCACCCGTTGACTTGGGTCAAGTGAGTGCCATTTCAACTCTCCGCGACGCCGGACTTAGAGCAGCGCCCAATGTCCAGCGCCGAACTGTCGGCAGAGTCCCCACCCCGCGGGAGGGGTTAACACGCATAAGTGATGGGCGGTGGCGGGCGCGCAACGGCCCGTCGGTGCGCCCGATTCCGGCCGGTCCGTGCAAGTGGATCGCCGCGCGGCAATCTCCAGCCGAAAATGGGCAGTTGTCTGGAGTTCCTACCCGGTCAATAATGCAATCTGAGAGCGACAATTTGTTGCGGGGGCAATTGCATGCGACGGAATATCTTCGGCCGGCCGGGAGTCATCGCCGTCTTCGCGGTTCTCCCGTTGCTCGCGGCCTGCAAGCAGGAGGCCGAGGCGCCGCCCGCGTCACCCCGCCAGGTGCGCACCACGGTGATCATCGAGCGAGATGGCGCAACGAGCGTGAATCTCACCGGCAGGATCGAGGCCGAGGATGAGGTGCCGCTGTCCTTCCGCATCGGCGGCCGGTTGCTTGAGAACAACGGCAAGCTGGGCGAGCGCATGCAACGGGGCGACCTGGTGGCACGGCTCGAATCGCAGAACGAGGAAAACCAGCTGCGCGCTGCCACGGCAGCTCTGGCGGCCGCAGAGGCGCAGTACAACCAGGCGCGCGGGCACTATGACCGGCAACGCACCCTGTTCCGCCAGGGCTGGGCTACGAGAGCAACCTATGAAACCGCCGAAAAGGGCCTGAAGACCGCCGCGGCGCAGGTCGATGCGGCCGAAGCGCAGCTGAGCGCGGCCGAGGACCTCTTGGGCTTCACCGAACTGCGCGCCGACCAGGACGGCGTCTACACGACGGTGGGGCCAGGCGCCGGCGAAGTGGTGCAGCCCGGCCAGATGATCGTCCGCGTGGCTCGCCAGGACGGGCGCGACGCCGTGTTCGATGTGCCCTCGCAGGTTATCCGCTCGGCACCGTCCAACCCGGACATCATGGTGTCCCTCGCCGACGATCCCAGCGTCAAGGTCCGGGGCCATGTCCGTGAGGTGTCGCCGCAGGCCGATCCGGTGACGCGCACCTTCAAGGTCAAGGTGACGCTTGAGGACCCGCCCGAAGCAGTGCGCCTTGGCGCCACCGTCAACGGCACAATGACGACCACCGAAGATGCGATGATTGAGGTGCCGGCGAGTGCGCTGACCCGCAGCGAGCAACAGCCCGCAGTGTGGGTGGTGGACCCCGCGAACCTGACGGTGGCGCTGCGCCCGGTGGAGGTGAAGCGGTTTGGGGAATATCTGGTGGCCATTGCCGAAGGCCTGAAGGCGGGCGATGTCGTGGTCACGGCGGGCGTGCAGGCGCTGCACCCTGGCCAGCAGATCCGGCTGCTCGAGCCGCAGCAATGAGCGGCTTCAACCTTTCCGAATGGGCGCTGAAGCACCGCTCGATCACCATCTACCTGATGATCCTCGCGGTGCTGGCGGGGCTCGCTTCCTACTATCGCCTCGGCCGTAGCGAGGATCCTTCCTTCATCATCAAGACCATGGTGGTGCAGGCGCAGTGGCCGGGTGCGACCACCGAGGAAACGCTGAAGCAGGTGACGGAGCGGCTGGAGCGCACGCTGCAGGAAACCCCGCACCTCGACTTCCTGAGAAGCTTCACGCGGGCTGGGGGCTCCACCATCTTCGTCAACCTCGACGGCAAGACCAATGCGCAGGAGGTGGCCGACACCTGGTATGAGGTGCGCAAGTCAGTCGGCGACATGCGGCACGCCTTGCCCGCCGGGGTTCTGGGCCCCGGCTTCAACGACGATTTCGGCGACACTTTCGGCATCATCTATGGCGTGACGGCGGATGGCTTCAACCACCGCGAACTGCGCGACCATGTGGAAGTCTTGCGCAACAAGCTGCTGGACGTTCCGGATGTCTCCAAGATCGAACTGCTCGGCGTGCAGGATGAGGAGGTCTACATCGAGTTCTCGATGGAGGAACTTGCCAATCTTGGCATTGACCGCGGCCAGTTGCTGGCAGCCCTGCAGGCGCAGAACGCCATTCGTCCAGCAGGCCAGATCGAGACTGACAACGAGTCGATCGCACTTCGCGTTTCAGGCTCCTTCGAGTCCGAACAGGACATCGCGGACGTGAACTTTGCGGTGGGCGGCCGCATGCTACGACTGGCCGATATCGCGACAGTCCGGCGCGGTTTTTCCGACCCGCCGCAACCGCTGTTCCGCGTCAATGGCGAGCCGGCCATAGGCTTGGCAATCGCCATGCGCGACGGCGGCGACATTCTGACGCTGGGCGAGAACATCACCCGCGTGATGAATGACGCCAAGGCGGAGTTGCCGCTCGGCATCGAACCCATTCTGGTGGCCGACCAGGCCGTCACCGTAGACAGCGCGATATCGGAATTCATGGAGTCGCTGTGGCAGGCGATCGCCATCATCCTGGTGGTCAGCTTCATCAGCCTCGGCGTGAGGCCGGGCCTCGTCATCGCCCTCGCCATTCCCCTGACGCTTGCCATCGTCTTCGTGATGATGGACTTCGCCTCGATCGACATGCAGCGCATTTCGCTGGGCGCCCTGATCATCGCGCTGGCACTGCTCGTCGATGACGCCATGACGACGACGGATGCGATGCTCACAAGGCTGGGCGAGGGCGACGACAAGATGTCGGCCGCCACTTTCGCCTATCGCACCTATGCCTATGCCATGCTGGCTGGCACCTTCGTGACCATGGCCGGCTTCGTGCCGGTGGGCTTCGCGGCAAGCTCGGCCGGCGAATACACCTTCTCGCTCTTCGCGGTCGTGTCGATTGCGCTGGTCGTCTCATGGTTCGTGGCGGTGGTCTTCGCGCCGCTGCTGGGTGTCGTCATCCTCAAGCCGCCGAAGAAGAAGGAAGGCGGTCCCGGCATCGTGTTCCGCGCCTATCGCGCCTTCCTGTCCGGCGCCATCAAGGTCAAGTACCTCACCATCGCGGTGACCATCGGGCTTTTCGTCGCCTCGATCCTCGCGATGCCGCTGATCCCGCGGCAGTTCTTCCCGTCCTCCGACCGGCCGGAACTGCTGGTGGACCTGAGCCTGCCGCAGAATTCCTCGATCTATGCCTCGGAGAGCGCCGTCGAAAGCTTCGACGCGCTGCTGAAGGATGATCCGGACGTCGACCGCTGGTCGAGCTATGTGGGGCGCGGTGCCATCCGCTTCTACCTGCCGCTCAACGTGCAGCTGCCCAACAACTTCTTCAGCCAGGCGGTGATCGTGGCGAAGGACGTGGCGGCGCGTGACCGGCTGCAGAAGAAGCTGCAGGATGCATTGGCCAAGGACTTCCCCGATGCAGTCGCCCGCGTCTATCCGTTGGAACTGGGCCCACCCGTCGGCTGGCCGATCCAGTATCGCGTCAGCGGTCCGGATATCTCGCAGGTGCGCGAGATCGCGCTGAAGCTGGCTTCGACCGTTTCTGCCAACCCCAATGTCGAGAACGTCAACTTCGACTGGCTGGAGCCGGCGCGCAAGCTGCGCATCCGCATCGACCAGGATGAAGCGCGTCTCCTGGGGCTCAGCTCGCAGGCGGTGGCGCGCATCCTCGACACGGTGGTGTCGGGCGTGCCCGTCACGCAGATCAGGGACGACATCTATCTCGTCAACGTGGTGGCGCGCGCCACGGGCGACCAGCGCGTGTCGCTCGACGGGCTTCGCACCCTGCAGGTGCCGCTGCCCAATGGCCGCACCGTGCCCTTGGCGCAGTTCGCGAGCTTCGACTATGAGCAGGAGTATCCGCTGATCTGGCGGCGTGACCGCACGCCGAACCTCACGGTGCAATCCGACCTGCGCCCCGGCGTGCTGCCTGAGGAGGTGGTGAGCGCCCTCGACAAGCCCATCACCGAACTGCGCAGCACGCTGCCTGCGGGCTATGCCATCACCACCGGCGGCACGGTGGAAGAGAGTGCAAAGTCGCAGGCCTCGGTTCTCGCCGTTGTGCCGGTGATGCTGATCATCATGCTCTCCGTTCTGATGTTCCAGCTGCAGGGCTTCCAGCGGCTGATCATGGTGCTGAGCGTGGGGCCGCTGGGCCTCATCGGCGTGGTCGGCGCACTGCTGCTTTCAGGAAGGCCGCTGGGCTTCGTCGCCATCCTCGGCATCCTGGCGCTGCTCGGCATGATCACCAAGAACGCGGTGATCCTGCTGGGCCAGATCGATGCTGAGCGCGCGGCCGGCAAGGACGTTTGGAACGCCGCCGTGGACGCAAGTGCCGCGCGCTTCCGGCCCATCATGCTCACGGCGATCTCCACCGTGCTCGGCATGATCCCGATTGCCTGGACGGTGTTCTGGGGGCCGATGGCCTTCGCCATTATGGGCGGTCTGCTGGTGGCAACGGTGCTGACGCTGATTTTCCTGCCCACGCTCTACGTCACGTGGTTCGGCTGGCAGGAGAGGCGGGAGGCCGCGAAGCCAAAGGTCTCCGCGGAGACACCGGCCCCGCAGGCATAAGGCCCTCACATGGGCCAGCCCGCCAAGCAGGGGATGAAAATGGCCGCACCGCTGCTTCTGCGGGCTGCGGCCTATTTCGTGTTCTGGGTCATTCTCGCGGGCACCGCGCCGAAGGATCTCGTCGTAGGTCTTGTCACCGCCGTCATCGCGGCATGGATGAGTCTGCAGCTGATCCCGGCCGGTGAGATGCGGCTTCGGCCGGGCAAGGCGCTGGCGTTGTTCATCCGCTTCCTGTGGCAGAGTGTTGTCGCGGGCATCACGGTTGCGCGCATCGCCCTGTCGCCCGTCATGGCGCTAAGGCCCGGTGTGGTCGCCTACCGCAGCAAGCTTCCGCCCGGAAACCGGCGCTTCCTGTTCATGACCTATGCCAGCCTGCTGCCCGGCACGCTGCCCACCGGCACCGATGAGACTGACCTGATTTTCGTCCACGCGCTCGACACGGCACAGCCGGTGGCGCAGCAACTGGCGGCGGAGGAGCAACGCCTCGCCGCCGCCATCGCGCAAGACCGCGCGCCATGACGGAATTCTATTTCGCGGCTTCGCTTTTCATCCTGTTGTCCGTCGCGGCAGGCCTCGCGCGCATTTTCCGCGGGCCCGGCAGCTCCGACCGGCTGATGGCCGCACAGCTCGCGGGCTCCGGCGGCGTGGCGGTACTGCTGCTTCTGGCAGCGGCGATGGCGCAGACCGCTATCATCGACGTGGCCCTGATGCTCGCCATCCTTGCGGTCTTCGCCTCGGTGGGTTTCGTCAACTGGCGGGGCACCGGCAATGGCTGATCTCTTCACCATCATGGCCGTGACCTCAGGCGCCGTGCTGTTCATGGCGGGGACCCTTGGCCTGTTGCGCTTTCCCGACACGCTCACCAGGCTGCACGCACTGACCAAGGTCGACAATCTCGGCCTGGGGCTGGTGGTGCTTGGACTGATGCCGCAGCTGGGCTGGTTCGCCGCCGCGAAGCTCTTGGCCGTATGGCTGCTGGTGCAGCTGTCGGGCGCCATCGTGACGCAGATCCTCGGGCACAGCGTGAGCGGCGAGGAGAAGCCCAAATGATGGAAACGGGCTTCGACCTCGTCCTGGCACTGCTGCTCGTGTGCGTGGGCGCGGGGAGCATCCTGGCGCGCAACATGATGACGGCGGTGATCATCTTCATCGGCTATGGCCTGCTCTTGTCACTCGCCTGGGTGCGCATCTTCGCCGTGGACGTATCGCTGACGGAGGCCGCCATCGGAAGCGGTGCCACCGGCCTGCTGATGGTGATCGCTGCCCACAAGGTGGGCGCGGATGCGCGGCGCGTGGTGCATCCTAGCCGCACCGTCCGTGTTCTGGCGGGCGTGCTGGCGGCGCTGGTGGCCGCTGGCATCGCCTCGCTCGTCTTCCTGCTGCCGGGGGAGCCGCAGTCGCTTGCCGGGCCGGTGATGGCGCAACTCTCCGACAGCGGGCTTGGCAACCCGGTGGCAGGCGTGCTGTTCGTTTATCGTTCCTTCGATACGCTGCTCGAAAAGGTGGTGCTGCTGCTGGCGCTGATCGGCGTGTGGTCGCTGGCGCGCGATCAGGACTGGGGCGGCATTCCCGGCTTCAAGCTGTTCGGCCAACCCAACAGCGTGCTGGTGCTGCTGGCGCGCATACTGCCGCCCATCGGCTTCGCTTTCGCCATCTACATGACTTGGGCCGGCGCCGACGTACCGGGCGGCGCGTTCCAGGGCGGCACGGTGCTGGCGGCGATGTGGATTCTCGTCATGGTGGCGGGGGTGAAGCGTGTTCCGCGCGTGTCCTCGCCGCTGCTGCGGCTGGCCATCGTCGCGGGCCCCGTGGTGTTTCTTGCGATCGGCTTTCTCGGCTTCCTCGTTCCTGGCCAGTTCCTCGCTTATCCGGAGGGCTATGCCAAGCCGCTGATCGTGGTGATGGAGGTGGCCCTGACGCTGTCGATCGGCGTCATTCTCGGCCTGCTCATTGCCGGGCCACCCAAAGGGGAGGGCACTCCATGACGGCGGCATTGCTGTTCTGGCTGGCGGGCTCAGGCCTGATCGGGCTAGCCGTCTATGGCCTCATCGTCAACCCGCATCCGCTGTGCAAGCTCTTGGCGCTGAACCTGCTGGGCTCCGGCGTGTTCCTGCTGTTCGGCGTCATCGCGAGGCGGGGCGCTGCGGCGGGGCTGGGCGGTGATCCGGTACCGCAGGCGCTGGTGATCACCGGCATCGTGGTTGCCTTCTCCGCAACCGCTATCGCGGTGGGCCTGCTGCTGCGACTTCACGGGGATGCTGGTGTTGCCTCGATCGGCGATGAGGACGACACGCCGTGATGCCGCTGCAGGCCCTCGCCGTGACGGATGCGACAGCGGGCGGCGCCCTTCTGGTGCTGGCCATCGTCATGCCTGCCGTAGCGCTCGTGGCATTGCTGGGCCTGGGTGGTCGCGGCGCGCGCTTCATCGTGGCGGCGGCATTGTTGTTCCAGCTTTACGTGGCAATGCGTGTGGCGCTGCTGGTGGCGGGCACAGGGGCGCCGCTGGTCTATGTGGTGGGCGGTTTTCATCCGCCGCTCGGAATCATGCTCAGAGCCGATGGCATCTCGGCGCTGATGATGGTGGTGAGTGCCATCATCAGCGCGGCGGCTGCGGGCTTCGCGTGGAAGGATTTCGGACAGCCGCGGGCCAAGCCCGAGGCGCGCCTGTCGCTCATCTTCTGGTCGTCGCTGCTGGCCATGGCGAGTGCCCTGAACCTGCTGTTCACCAGCACCGACCTGTTCAACCTCTATGTGGGGCTCGAGCTTCTCACCTTCGCGGCCATTCCCGTCGTCGCCATCAAGGGCGGTGCGGAGACGGTGCGGGCGGCACTTCGCTATCTGCTTTTCGCGGTGTTCGGCTCGATGCTCTATCTGCTTGGCATCGTGCTGGTCTATGGCGCCTATGGCACGCTCGAGGTGTCTGCCATCGCAGCACTTGCCACGCCCAATGCCGCGACGCTGGCGGCGGCGGGATTCGTGACCGTGGGCCTGCTGGCCAAGACGGCGCTTTTTCCCTTCCACCTCTGGCTGCCGCCCGCGCATGCGGGAGCCCCGCCGGCGGGCAGTGCAGTGCTCTCCGCACTTGTCGTCAAGGGCAGCCTGTTTCTGCTCGTGCGGCTGTGGTTCGACACCTTCCCGAGCCTGCGCGAGCCCGCCGACATGCAACTCCTCGCGCTGCTCGGGGCGTTCGCCGTGATCATCGGCAGCGTCACGGCGCTGCGCCAGCAGCGGCTCAAGCTGCTCGTTGCCTATTCGACGGTAGCGCAGATCGGCTACATGGTTTTCGTCTTCACGCTAGTGCCGAAGGATGCCAGTGATGCCATCGCCGCCACGGCGTGGACCGGCGCATGGCTGCAGGTGGTGGCGCATGCCTTCGCCAAGGCGGGGATGTTCCTCGCGGCCGGGCTCGCCGCCGAGGTGCTGGGCCATGACCGCATCAAGGACCTGGGCGGCCTGAGCGCCCGCGCGCCGCTCGTGGTGCTGGCCTTCGGCTTGAGCGGGCTGTCGCTGATGGGCCTGCCGCCCAGCGGTGGCTTCAGTGCCAAGTTCATGCTGCTTGTGGCCGCACTGTCCGAAGGGCACTGGGTGTGGGCTATTGTCATGATCACTGGCGGCGTGCTGGCGGGCGCCTATGTGTTCGGCGTGCTGGGCCGCATGATGGCGGCACCGGCGGCAGGCATTGACCTCAAGACCATCGGGCGTGGCCGCCAGCTGATCGCGCTGGGGCTTTCGCTGGTGGCGGTGCTGATGGGCCTTTTGCCGCTCACTCCA
>JBEARP010000253.1:0-13502 GCA_041163105.1 Pseudomonadota bacterium | reverse complement strand
CGGTCTCCACCGCGGCTGGCGGCACGGGTGCTGCGAAGGCGGCCACGTCCACGCCCAGCTTCACCGGCATTCTTGACAGCCTGCCCGCCACGGCTTCGGCCTTCTCCGTGCGCCGCCTGCGTCAGGCCTTCGCCGGCCCACTCTTGCGCGTGCGACGCTCCGCGGACAATGCCGAACAGGACATCGGCGCCACCGTCGCGGGCAACCTCAACACCGCGGCGCTCGCCACCTTCTGCGGCGCCGCCACCTGCTTTGTTTCCACCTGGTACGATCAGTCCGGAGGCGGAAGGAACGCCACGCAGGCGACGGCCGCCAGCCAGCCGCGCATTGCGGCCTCCGGCGTGCTCGAGGCGGTCAACACCCGGCCCGCCATCAAGGGCGACGGCGTCGATGACCAGATGCTCTTTCCCCTCGGTCCGCTGGTGGCCTATCCGGTCAGCATCAACCTCGTGCTCGCCAAGCCTTCGGCGAGCGATCGGGGCAGCTGGGTGAAGCTGGGCGGCCTCACGGCCATCAGTGGCGGCATTGCGATCGGCGTTGGAGGTGCTGCCAACTTCTACAGCTCCGGGCAGAACATCATCGGCTTGAAGGAAACCGTTGTCTGGATGCCCAGCTCGACCGTGCTCGCATCTTCGGCCATCATTACCTTTACCCAGGATGCGACCACCAACAGCACCGCCATGTTCCAGAGCGGCGCCGCGGTTTCGCCGGTGAATGGCGCAAGCGCGCCTCTGAACCCCAACGGCACAACGGGCTACCTGTTCGGCCATCTCTTCTTCAACGGGGAACAGCGGTGGAGCCGAAACCCCATCGCGGAAGTGGTCCTCGTTCCCTCTCTCCTCTCCACCAGCGCGCGCCAGGCGCTCGAGCGTGACCAGGGCGGCTACTACGGCATTTCGGTCCCGTAGGCCGTCTCCTTGTGCGGAGATGCCGGGCGAACACATCCCTCTGCCTGTCTGGTCCCCCATCTCTCTCAACTCATCATCGCCTGGCCTGACCTGGCGATCCTCTACGCCGCGACACAACGGATGCCCGGGTCAAGCCCGGGCTTGATGAGGTGGAAGGGGAGGCCGTCCTCAAAAGAAAAACCCCGGTGTTTCCACCGGGGTTCATTCGTTTCAGCCTGTGGCTGAGTGTCGGACTTAGAAGTCCATGCCACCCATGCCGCCGCCCATGCCGCCCGGGGGCATGCCGCCTGCGGGCTTGTCCTTGGGCTTCTCGGCGATCATCGCTTCCGTCGTGATGAGGAGCGAGGACACCGAGGCAGCGTCCTGAAGGGCGATGCGCACGACCTTGGCCGGGTCGATGATGCCCTTGGCCACCATGTCGCAGTACTCTTCGTTCTGCGCATCGAAGCCGTAGTTGCCGTCCTTCTCGAGCAGCTTGCCGACAACGATCGAGCCTTCGACGCCCGCGTTCTCGACGATCTGGCGGAGAGGAGCCTCAAGCGCCTTCGACACGATGTTGATGCCGGCCTGGATGTCCGGGTTGGACGACTTCAGTGCGTTGACAGCCTTCTTGGCGCGCAGCAGGGCCACACCGCCGCCGGGGACGATGCCTTCTTCCACCGCAGCGCGGGTGGCGTTCAGCGCGTCGTCAACGCGGTCCTTGCGCTCCTTGACTTCCACTTCGGTCGAACCGCCGACCTTGATCACGGCAACGCCGCCCGCAAGCTTGGCGAGACGCTCCTGCAGCTTCTCCTTGTCGTAGTCCGAGGTGGTTTCCTCGATCTGCGCCTTGATCTGCGCGCAACGGCCCTGGATGTCGGCCTTCTTGCCGGCACCGTCGACGATCGTGGTGTTCTCCTTCTCGATGCGCACGCGCTTGGCGCGGCCGAGCATGTCGAGCGTCACGTTCTCGAGCTTGATGCCGAGGTCTTCCGAGATCACCTGGCCACCGGTGAGGACGGCGATGTCCTCGAGCATGGCCTTGCGGCGGTCACCGAAGCCCGGAGCCTTGACGGCCGCGACCTTGAGGCCGCCACGCAGCTTGTTCACGACGAGGGTGGCAAGGGCTTCGCCCTCGATGTCCTCGGCGATGATCAGCAGCGGCTTGGAGGTCTGGACGACCGACTCGAGCACCGGCAGCAGCGCCTGCAGCGAGGAGAGCTTCTTCTCGTGCAGCAGGACGTAGACGTCGTCGAGCTCGGCGATCATCTTGTCGGCGTTGGTGATGAAGTAGGGCGACAGGTAGCCGCGGTCGAACTGCATGCCTTCGACGACATCGAGTTCGGTCTCGGCGGTCTTGGCTTCCTCGACGGTGATCACACCCTCGTTGCCGACCTTCTGCATGGCTTCGGCGATCATGTCGCCGATGGCCTTCTCGCCGTTGGCCGAGATGGTGCCGACCTGGGCGACTTCAGCGGAGCCCTTGATCTTCTTGGCGCGCTTCTTGATGTCCTCGATGGCAACGGCGACGGCCATGTCGATGCCGCGCTTCAGGTCCATCGGGTTCATGCCGGCGGCCACGTTCTTGGCGCCTTCGCGCACGGTGGCCTGGGTCAGCACGGTGGCGGTGGTGGTGCCGTCGCCGGCGAGGTCGTTGGTCTTGGAAGCGACCTCACGGACCATCTGGGCGCCCATGTTCTCGAACTTGTCCTCGAGTTCGATCTCCTTGGCGACGGTGACGCCGTCCTTGGTGGTGCGCGGAGCGCCGAACGACTTGTCGATGACGACGTTGCGGCCCTTGGGACCGAGCGTGACCTTCACCGCGTTGGCGAGAATGTCGACGCCGCGCAGCATGCGCTCACGGGCGTCGGCGGCAAAACGGACTTCTTTGGCAGCCATGTAAATACCTCGAACTTAACTGATTGATTTATGGGGCAGAAAAGGGCTTGTGGCTTAGCCGACGATGCCCATGATGTCGGATTCCTTCATGATCAGGTACTCGGTACCGTCGATCTTGACTTCCGTGCCCGACCACTTGCCGAACAGGATCCGGTCGCCCTTCTTGACGTCGAGGGCAACAACCTTGCCGGACTCGTCACGAGCGCCCGGACCCACGGCGATGATCTCGCCCTGCATCGGCTTCTCCTGGGCGGTCTCCGGAATGATGATGCCGCCCTTGGTCTTCGTGTCTTCCTCGACGCGCTTGACAACAACGCGGTCGTGCAGAGGACGGAATTTCATGTGGTAACTCCTCGTCATATTTACATTATTTGAGGTTTTTAAACTGACCGTCTCCCTCGGGAGGCCAGCCCTGCTAGCACTCCGGTAGATCGAGTGCTAGCAGCTGGGAGAGGAGATAGGTCTGAGCGCGCGCTCCGTCAAGGGGCAGGCGTCGAGCAGGGTTAAATTTCGGCCGGTTCCGCCCCGAACCTAGAAAATTGGCTCTACCGCCTTGTAAAGGCTGCGGAATTTGATCAGCTTTTCGGCATAGGCGGCAGCCAGCTCCGGATCGGGCGCCACCTCGGCGGCGATTTCCGGCTTCGTGCAAACCGCTTCAGGGTCTTCCCCCCTTGCCGCCAGCCGGGCGAGACGTGCCGCACCAAAGGCCGGGCCTGCCTCGGAACCGTCCTGCAGCAACACGGTCTTGTTCAGGGCGCTGGCCAGGATCTTCATCCAGAAGCGGCTTTTTGATCCCCCGCCGTTCACCGCAATGCGGTCCGGCAGCCTGCCCGTGGTCTCGAGGTAGCCCTGCGCATCGGCGAGCGACAGGGCGACCCCCTCCAGCACGGCCTGCGTCACCTGCTCGGGCGTGGTGGCAGGCGTCAGCCCGAACAGCACGCCCTTGGCATGGGCATTGTTGTGCGGCGTGCGCTCGCCTGAGAGATAGGGCAGGAACAGCACGGGCGATGGGCCGGTGAAGGCGCGCTCGGTGTCCTCCAGCAGCGTGCCGATGTCCGCGCGGCCCAGCAGGCCCGCCGCCCAGGCGAGTGCGCCCGCGCCATTGAGCAGCGCCGCCATCTGGAACCAGCGGCCCGGCAGCGCATGGCAGAAGCTGTGGATCAGGTGCTCGGGGGCAGGGTGATAGCTCTCGCGCGCCACGAAATATTGCGTCGCCGTGCCGAGCGAGATGAAGGCATCGCCCTCGTTCACGGCACCGGACGCCACGGCGCCAGCCGCTGCATCCCCGGCACCGGCGGCCACGATGGTGCCGGGCGACAAGCCCCAGGCCTTCGCCACCGCACCCTGCAACAGGCCGGAAACGGCGTTTCCTTCCAGCGGTGTCGGCAGCACGGAAAGCGGAATGCCCACCGCTGCCGCAATCTCCGGCGACCACTCTCGCGTCGCCCCGTCCAGCAACAATGCACCCGAGGCATCGCACATGTCGGTCGCGAAGCCGCCGGTCATCCGGAAGCGCACATAGTCCTTGGGCAGCAGCAGGTGCCGGGCGCGGGCCAGCAAGTCCGGTTCATGGCGCGCCATCCACAGGAGCTTCGGCGCCGCGAAGCCTGGCATGGCGGGCACGCCTGCAATTGTGCCGATCTCCGGGAGTCTCTCGTTCAGCTCCAGCGCCTCGGCATGCGAGCGCCCGTCATTGTGCAGGATGGCGGGGCGGACGGGCAGGCCCGCTTCGTCCAGCAGCACTGCGCCATGCATCTGGCCGGATAGCCCGATGGCCTTCACCGCATGCCACGCCTCGCCCGCCTTGTGGCGCAGCTCGGAAACGGCCTGCTCGACGGCGCTCCACCAGTCCTCCGGGTTCTGCTCCGACCAGAGCTCCCGTGGCCGCGAGACAGCAAGCGGCGCCGTCGCGGCGGCAAGCATCCGCTGCTCGCCATCCACCACCACCACCTTGACGGATGAGGTGCCGATGTCGATGCCGAGATACATCAGGCCTTCTGGGCCACCAGCATGTAGTTCACGTCCATGTCGCGGCTCACTCTCCACTGGCGGGTGAAGGGGCTGTAGGTGACGCCCAGTTCCTCTTTCACGGTGAGGCCATTGTCGGCAAGCCAGCCCTTGAGCTCGGCAGGCGTGATGAACTTCTCCCACTGGTGGGTGCCCTTGGGCAGCCAGCCCAGCACATATTCTGCACCCACGATTGCAAGCCCGAAGGACTTCAGCGTGCGGTTGAGGGTAGCCACGAACATCAGCCCGCCGGGCTTCAGCATGGATGCACAGGTGCGGGTGAAGGCCACCGGGTCCGCCACGTGCTCGATCACCTCCATGTTGAGGATCACGTCGAACTGCTCACCCGCGGCAGCCAGGTCCTCCGCCGTGCCCACCCGATAGTCGATGTCGAGGCCCATTTCCTGGGCGTGCACGCTGGCCGTCTTGATGTTGCGCTCCGAGGGGTCAACCCCGGTGATCGATGCCCCCAGCCGGGACATGGGCTCGGTCAGAAGCCCCCCGCCGCAGCCGATGTCGAGGAAGCGCAACCCCTCGAAGGGCTCCCGCTCGAGGGGGTCGCGGGCGAGCCTCGCGGTCACCTGCTCCTTGATGAACTGCAGCCGAACCGGGTTGAACACGTGCAGCACCCCGAATTTACCCTTGGGGTTCCACCATTCGGCGGCCATGGCCGAGAACTTGGCGACTTCCGAGGGATCGAGGGAGGGGGCAGCAGCGGTCATCCTGAATTCCAATTTTATGCTTTGGGCATTATTGCATAAGGTAAGCCTGTCATCTATGAGTACGCCGCGCCGCACCCGGGGGTTCAGATTCCTTCAGAGTTGACCACCAGCCGGACCTCCCGAACAGGGATTTCCGGGCGGCAGGGGACATGAAAGGTTTAGGGCCGATGGGCCGTCTGGTTATGAAGTTCGGGGGGACTTCGGTTGCGGATATCGCCCGCATCCGCAACGTCGCCCGTCACGTTGAACGCGAGGTCAAGGCCGGCCACCACGTGGCCGTGGTGGTGTCTGCCATGGCAGGCACCACGGACCGGCTCGTCGGCTGGTGCCGCGAAGCCGCCGCCGTGCATGACGCCCGGGAATATGACGCCGTGGTCGCCTCCGGCGAGCAGGTCACCGCCGGCCTGCTGGCCATCGTGCTGCAGGACCTAGGCATACCCGCCCGTTCCTGGGCCGGCTGGCAGATCCCGCTCAAGACCGACGGTGTGCATGGCGCGGCCCGCATCGCCGGCATCGATGGCGACGAGATCCGCAAGCGCATGGACCAGGGCCAGGTGGCGGTCATCGCCGGCTTCCAGGGCATCGGGCCCGACCGCCGCATCACCACGCTCGGCCGAGGCGGGTCTGACACGTCTGCCGTGGCCATCGCCGCAGCACTTGACGCCTCCTGTGATATCTATACCGACGTCGACGGCGTCTACACGGCGGACCCCCGCATCGTGACTGGCGCCCAGAAGCTCGACCGCATTTCCTATGAGGAAATGCTGGAACAGGCGTCGCTCGGCGCCAAGGTGCTGCAGACCCGTTCGGTCGAACTCGCCATGGTGTATAAGGTGCCCCTGCAGGTGCGCTCAAGCTTCGAGGCACCCGACGCGCCGAACCAGAACAAGCCCGACGGGACCGGTCCCGGAACACTCGTATGCGATGAGGAACGTATCGTGGAACAGCATGTCGTCAGTGGTGTCGCCTATTCTCGTGACGAGGCGAAAGTCTCCGTCCGCCGTGTCAAGGATCAGCCCGGCGTCTCCGCCGCCATCTTCGGCCCGCTCGCCGAGGCTGACATCTCGGTCGATATGATCGTCCAGAACATCTCGGCCGATGGCTCCTTCACCGACATCACCTTCACGGTGGCGCGCAAGGACCTGAGGAAGGCGCTGGAAGTTCTCAACGCGGTGCGCTCCAAGGTCGGCTTCGACGAGCTCGCCCATTCGGCCGACGTCGCCAAGGTCTCGATCGTCGGCATCGGCATGCGCAGCCACGCCGGTGTTGCCGCCAAGATGTTCAGGGCACTGGCCGACAAGGGCATCAACATCCAGGCCATCACCACCTCCGAGATCAAGACCTCGGTGCTGATCGACGAGGCCTACACCGAACTCGCGGTGCGCGCGCTGCACACCGCCTATGGCCTCGACGCGAAGGTCGCCTGACAGACACATGCGCCTCATCATCAGCCACACCATGACGAAGGCCGGCCGCTCGAAAGCGGTCCGCGTCTCCGTACGCGGGGACGGCGGCTGATGGGAACCTCCGCCCTCGGCCCGCGCGTCCTGCTCAGAAGGCTCCGCGAGGTCATGGCGGAGCCGGTCACAGCGCAGAAGCGCCTGGACAAGATCGTCCAGATCATCGCCGCCAACATGGTGGCCGAGGTCTGCTCGATCTACGTCATGCGGCCGGGTGACATCGTCGAGCTCTACGCCACCGAGGGTCTGAAGCGCGAAGCCGTCCACAAGTCCAAGCTGAAGGGGGGCGAAGGCCTCGTCGGCACCATCGCCAAGCAGGCGATCGGGCTGAACCTGTCGGACGCCCAGCAGCACCCCTCGTTCAAATACCTGCCTGAGACGGGCGAAGAGATCTACCACTCCTTCCTCGGCGTGCCGATCATGCGTGGCGGTGCCGTCATCGGCGTGCTCGTGGTGCAGAACCGCACCCGCCGCCACTACACCGAGGAGGAAGAGGAGGCGCTGCAGACCACGGCCATGGTGCTGGCCGAGGTCATCGCAGCAGGTGAACTGCGCGAGGTGGCGAGCGAAGTCGCCGCCGACGTCGCGCATGTCAGAAGCCACCACCTGCGCGGCGATTCGCTCGCTGAAGGCGTCGCACTCGGTCATGCCGTGCTGCACGAGCCGCGCGTCGTCATCGAGAACCTGATCGCCGAAAATGTGCCCGCCGAAAAGCGCCGCCTCGAGGATGCGGTGGCGCAGTTGCGTGCCCACGTCGACGAGCTGCTTGACGGCTCGGACGCGCAGCGCGGCACCACTGAATATTCCGACGTGCTCGAGACCATACGCATGTTCGCCCATGACAAGGGCTGGATGAACCGGCTGCGCGAGGCGATCGACACCGGCCTCACGGCCGAGGCCGCGGTGGAGCGCGTGCAGAACGACAACCGTGCGCGCATGATGCGCACGCCCGACCCCTACCTGCGCGAGCGCATGCACGACCTCGACGACCTGTCGAACCGCCTGCTGCGCATCCTCACTGGCGCCATCGCCACCGCGTCACGCACCGACCTGCCGCAGAACGCCATCGTGGTGGCCCGCAACATGGGCCCCGCCGAACTCCTCGACTATGACCGCACCAAGCTGCGCGGCGTGGTGCTGGAGGAGGGCGGTCGGACGAGCCACGTGGCCATCGTCGCGCGCGCGCTTGGCATTCCGGCCATCGGCCAGGCCGAAGGGCTGATCGACCTCGTCGATACGGGAAGCCCCGTCATCGTCGACGGCGGCACGGGCGAGGTCTTCGTTCGTCCGTCCTCTGATCTTCAGCGCGCCTATGCCGAGAAGGTGCGCTTCTATGCGAGGAAGCAGGCGCAGTACGCGGCACTGCGTGACGAGCCCGCCATCTGCCGCTCGGGCGAGCGGATCGAGCTCAACATCAATGCGGGCCTCATCGTCGACCTGCCGCATCTCCATGATTCTGGCGCCGACGGCGTTGGCCTCTATCGCACCGAGCTGCAGTTCATGCTGGCCAGCCGCTTTCCCCGGCTGTCCCAGCAGATGCGCCACTATGGCGCCATCATCGAACAGGCGCAGGGCAAGCCCGTCACCTTCCGCACGCTCGACATCGGGGCCGACAAGGTGCTGCCCTATCTCCGCCAGCCCAAGGAGGAGAACCCGGCGCTGGGCTGGCGTTCGATCCGTATGGCGCTCGATCGCCCGGCCCTTCTCCGCCTGCAGATCCGCGCGCTGATGATGGCGTCGGAAGGCCAGCCGATGAAGATCATGTTCCCGATGATCGCCGACGTCGAGGAATACCGGCGCGCCGTCGAGGTGGTGGAACTCGAGAAGCAGCATCTCCTCAAGCGTGGCCACCGCCTGCCGGAACCGCTGAAGCTCGGCGCCATGATCGAGATCCCGTCGCTGCTCTGGCAGCTCGACCATCTGCTGCCGCTCGTCGACTTCGCCTCGATTGGGTCCAACGACCTAGTGCAGTTCCTCTTCGCCTCCGACCGCGGCAACCCCAAGCTCGCCGGGCGTTACGATCCGTTGAGCCCGGCCGCGCTGGGTGCCATGCGGCTGATCGTCGAGAAGGCGGCACAGCACAACAAGCCCGTGACGCTGTGCGGCGAGTTGGGCGGCCGCCCGCTGGAGGCCATGGGCCTCATCGGCGTCGGCCTCACGTCCGTGTCCATGGTGCCCTCGGCCATCGGCCCGGTGAAGGCCATGCTGCGCACTCTCGATCGCCAGAAACTGTGGACGTTCATGGAGCCGCTGCTCAGAAGCCCGCTCCACACGCTCCGCCCCGAGCTCCTCGAATTCGCCCAGCGAAACGGCGTGGCGCTGTAGCCACGCGTCCTTCTCCCGTTGCGGCACGCAATGGGCGAAGGTGCCCGACAGGGCGGATGAGGGCATCCATCGCCCGAACAGCAGATAGATCATGTCAATCAGCAGGAGGATCATCATGTCTTCCTGTATATCCTATCTTAGGAGTAAAGTCAAGAATTATGTGCCTGATACAGGATTATTTTCTGTAATCGTCTTCTCCCGCTCCTTCAGCGGGAGAGGACGACATCCCAAACCCCCTGTTAGCTTCCCATTCACCATTCTCGGTCATTCTTTGGAGAAAGCTCCGACAAGGCGGCTTCAACCGAAACAGTGCCCGAGAGTGGTAACATGCGTGATGACAGCGTCGAGATGACCGGTGAGGCCCAGGCCGCCGTGGAAGTGCACGAGGACATGGTCCCCCATGAGGAGGCCGCCTACCACCTCGAAATCCGCGACAAGCCGGACGGCGACCTGGATCCCCTCGGCGAGGCCGGCTGGTATCTGGAGCATGAGCGCCTGATGCGCGGCATGGACCTCGAGCAGGCAGCTGAGGGCTGCGGCATTCACCCCTATCACCTCGAAGCCATCGAATACGGCGACATGACCTGCCTGCCGGAGCGCGCGGAAGCGCTCGGCATGATCGGAGCCTACACCCAGTTCCTCGGCTTCGACCCCGAGCCGCTGGTGCAGCACTTCGCGCAGTTCATGCCGGTGCCCGAGTTGACCGCCGAAGTCCGCCACCCGGCCAATCCGGCCCCCCTGTCGAGCGCCAAGATCCTGGCCTTCGCGCGTTTCGCCAAGCTGCCCAAGATGAAGATGGGCCGCATTCCCGGCGGCGCCGGCGGTCTTGTCGCCGGCATTGCCGGCGCGGTGCTGCTGTTTGCCGCCGCCAGCTACATGCTGATGCCGGGCTCCGACAAGTCCATGGACCTGACTGCCACCGAATATCCTGCAGCAACGCCGCCCGCCGGCGCCGACCCGATGCCCACCGCCTCCACCGGCTCGGACACCGCCGAGGTCACGGTGGGTGACGAGCCCATGCCGAAGGACGAGACCCAGGCCGCCGTCGTCCCGCAGGGCGAGAACGATCTCGAAGGCACCGGCCTCGACGGCATCACCGCGCTGATCGAGCAGAGCGTGCCGCAGGCCACCGCTTCCACCGCCCCGGTCCCGGCCGCGGCGGGCGATGTGACCCAGACCAAGGATGGCCGCCAGTTCGGTGACGCCAACGCCGAAAGCCGCCTGACGCTGAAGGCCAAGGCCCCGGTGTGGGTTCGCATCGAGGATTCGAACGGCAATGTGGTGATGACCCAGATGCTGATGAAGGGCGACACCTACCGCGTTCCCAACCGTGATGGCCTCGTGGTCATCGCACGGGATGGCGGCCTGCTCGTCTATGTCATCGACGGCAAGGAAAAGGGCATTCTCGGCACGCCGGGCGAAATCCTCGTCGGGCGCTCGCTCGACATCAAGTCCTTCGAAGGCTGACGGCGCGGGTTGCGCGCCGTCGTCCAGCGGGTTTCCGAAGCCTCCGTCACGGTCGATGGCCGGGTTACCGGCGCCATCGGCCGTGGCTTTCTCGTTCTGGTCTGCGCCATGGCTGGCGACACGGAGAAGGAAGCCGACAAGCTCGCCCGCAAGATCTCCGCTTTGCGCATCTTCAGGGATGAGGCGGGCAAGATGAACCTGCCGCTTTCCGCCGTTCAGGGCTCCGTGCTCGCGGTCAGCCAGTTCACGCTGGCCGCACAGGGCATGGAAAGCGGCAATCGTCCGGGCTTTTCCCGCGCCGCCCCGCCGGATCTCGGCCAGCGGCTCTATGATCATTTCTGCGCCGTTCTCCGCGCCGAGGGCCTGGCGGTCGAAACCGGCATCTTCGCCGCCGACATGCAGGTCGATCTCGTCAACGACGGTCCGGTGACCATCCTGTTCGACACCGCCGCCAAGGACTGAGCTTCCAACCGGCGGGCGGTTCCGCTAGAAGCCCGCTCCATGTCAACCATTTCCCAAGAAAAGCTCGACCGCCTCATCCAGCGCTTCGCCACCGTCGAACACGACATGTCGTCGGGGGCGGTATCGGGCGATGGCTTCGTCAAGCTCTCCAAGGAATATGCCGATCTCGAGCCCACGGCCAAGAAGGCGCGCGAACTGCGCAAGGCCTATGACGAGCGCCGGGATCTCGACGAGATGATGAAGGCCGGCGGCGAGCTGGCGGAGATGGCCGAGGCCGAACGCCCTCTGCTGGAAGAGAAGATCGAGAAGATGGAGCAGGAGGTCCGCATCCTGCTTCTCCCCAAGGATGCCGCCGACGACAAGAACGTCATCCTCGAACTGCGTGCCGGAACCGGCGGCGACGAGGCGGCGATCTTTGCGGGCGACCTGTTCCGCATGTACCAGCGCTATGCGGCCTCCAAGGGCTGGCGCGTCGAGGTGATCTCGACCAGCGAGGGCGAACACGGCGGCTACAAGGAAGTGATCGCCAACATCTATGGCGCCGGCGCCTTCGCGCATCTGAAGTTCGAGTCGGGCGTGCACCGTGTGCAGCGCGTGCCCGCCACTGAAACGCAAGGCCGCATCCACACCTCGGCGGCCACCGTCGCCGTGCTGCCCGAGGCCGAGGACGTCGACATCAAGATCGAGGACAAGGATCTCCGCATCGACGTCTACCGTTCCTCCGGCCCCGGCGGCCAGTCGGTCAACACCACCGATTCCGCCGTGCGCATTACCCACATCCCCACCGGGCTTGCGGTGGCCCAGCAGACCGAGAAGTCGCAGCTCAAGAACAAGAACGCCGCGATGAAGCTGCTGCGGGCGCGCCTCTATGAGATCGAGCGCAACCGGATCGACAGCGAGCGCTCTGCCACCCGCAAGGACCAGGTGGGTTCGGGCGACCGGTCCGAGCGCATCCGCACCTACAATTTCCCGCAGGGTCGCTGCACCGACCACCGTATCAACCTCACCCTCTACAAGCTCGACCAGATCATCGAGGGCCCGGCGCTGGAGGAAATGGTGCAGGCGCTGATGACCAACCACCAGGCCGAGCTTCTGGCTGAAGCGGACAATGCCGGCTGACACGCTCGCAAGCCTGCTTGCCAGCGCCACGGCGCGGCTGAAGGCGGCGGGCTCCGACACCCCGACGCTTGACGTGCGGTTGCTGCTGCAGGCTGCGGCAGGGCTCACGCGGGAAGATCTCATCCTCGGACCGGACCGCCCCCTCGCGCCGGAACAGCTCGCAGCCTTCGAAAGCTTTACGGCGCGCCGCGAGCGGCATGAGCCCGTCTCCCGCATCCTGGGCGAACGCGAATTCTATGGCCGCGTCTTCACGGTGACGCCTGCCACGCTCGATCCGCGGCCTGACACCGAGACCATCATCGAGGCGGCGCTGGCGATGATGCCGAAGGGCGCGCGCCTCCTCGACCTCGGCACCGGCACCGGCGCCATCGCCATCACGCTTCTGGCGGAGCGGCCCGATGCCACCGGCATGGCCACCGACCTGTCGCCCGAGGCTCTCGCCGTCGCGGGGGAGAATGCCACTCGCCTTGGCGTGGCGGACAGGCTCACATGGGGTGAGGGCAGCTGGTTCGCGCCGGTCACCGGCACCTTCGACATCATCCTGTCGAACCCGCCCTATATTCCGGCGGGCGAGATTGCAGGTCTGAGCCCGGACGTCCGGAACTTCGACCCGGCACTGGCACTTTCCGGAGGATCGGACGGCCTTGACCCCTACCGCATCATCGCATCCGGCGCCGCCGCCCATCTGGGCGAGGGGGGCCATGTGCTGGTCGAGATCGGGGCGGGCCAGGCGGATGATGTCGAGGCGATTTTCGTCGCCCGGGGCTTCAGTGCCGGCGGGCGGCACCGCGACCTCGGCGGCCACACCCGTTGCCTGGGCTTTAACCGCGCCCAAAAATAGCGTTTGGAAATAGGGGGCCCGTGGGCTAAGCAGGAGTCGGAAACGCTTTCTGCCCTTTGTATTGGTGCCGGGAACGACGTGGGGGCAGCGCCGGGATGGCGCAAGAGCCCAGTTGAAATCAGCACAGGCGGGGATATGGCAAGAGCCCTCCGGGACTCGCGCCGCTGGCGGAAGCCTTCTCAAACCAACGGGTTAATCTTGAATACGCTCACTTTCTGAGCAGATGTGAAACCGAATTGCCACGAAACCTCAGGTTTCGTGAGCCTAACGCGCGCAACCTAAAGTCAGACCAAGTCTGAAGATGGAATATCGA
>JBEARP010000252.1:0-13006 GCA_041163105.1 Pseudomonadota bacterium | reverse complement strand
GGTGTGGAACGCCCTTCTCAACACCTTCGTCTATACGGGCGTGGCGCTCGTCTTCCAGCTGGTACTCGGCATGCTGATCGCGCTGCTGCTCGATTCCGATCGCAAGGGCTACAGCATCCTGCGCGCGATGATGACGCTGCCGCTCGTCATCCCCCCCGCCGTCACCGCCATGATGTTCCTCCTGATGCTGAACGGCTCCTTCGGCGTGCTGAGTCGCGGCATTATTGCCACGGGCCTGCTGCCGCCGGGCTACTCGATCCTCGGCAGTGCGGATACCGCCATGGCGGGCGTGCTGCTGGCCGAGATTTGGCAGTGGACGCCCTTCATGGTGCTGATCATGCTGGCGGGCCTGCGCTCGCTCCCCAAGGAACCCTTCGAGGCCGCCGCCATCGACGGCG
This sequence comes from Pseudomonadota bacterium, assembly GCA_041163105.1. Taxonomy (GTDB): domain Bacteria; phylum Pseudomonadota; class Alphaproteobacteria; order Rhizobiales; family Aestuariivirgaceae; genus Aestuariivirga. Next base: position 12,608 of record JBEARP010000252.1, on the reverse strand, counting down.
CCACCGCCACCCAGGCTTTCTTCAAGCTGACCTTGCCGATGATGAGCAAGGTCATCGCCATCGCCGTGCTGATCCGCGGCATCGACCTGTTCCGCGCCTTCGATTACGTGAAGGTGATGACCGACTCCGGCCCCGGCACCGCCACCGAGACGCTCACCTCCTATGCCGGGCGCATCTACTTCGGCAGCGCCGACTTCCCCTATGCCTCGACGATCGCACTTCTCACGCTGATCATCGTCATCCTCGTCTCCACCACCTTCATGAAGATCTTCAAGGTCAAGCTGTGATGGAAACCTCGCGTCCCCTGCAGATCCTGCGCGACGTCGCCGCCGTGACGGTGGTGGGCATCTTCATGTTCCCCATCTTCTGGTGGGCGCTGACCTCGATCAAGCCGATCTCGGCGGTGTTCGACAAGGACCGCGTCAACTTCTTCGATTTCGTGCCGACCTTCATCAACTACGGTGTCACGCTGTTCGGCCAGTCGCGCTCGCAACTCGCCATCGACCAGGGCATCGGCATGGGCGTGGGCGGAGCCGAGGCCTATGATTCGCGCCAGTCGATCATGGAATCGATCATCATCTCGCTCGGCACCACGGTGATCACCATGACGATCGCGGTGTTCGCGGCCTATGCCATATCGCGCATGATGTTCCGTGGCCGCAACAGCTACCTCAACTGGGTGCTGGGCCAGCGCTTCATGCCGCCCATCGCCATCCTCGTGCCGCTCGTCACCATCTACAAGACGGCGGGCCTGCGCGACACCGACAACCTCTACATGGGCTATCTCGGCCTGATGATGATCTACGCGCTGATGAACCTGCCGATCGCCGTGCTGCTGATGAAGTCCTTCCTCGACGACGTGCCGAAGGACGTGGACGAAGCGGCGATGATCGACGGCGCCACAAGGTTCCAGACCTTCGCCAAGATCGTGCTGCCGATGGTCAAGGGCGGCATCGCCGCCTCGGCGGTCCTCGTCTTCATCTTCAGCTGGACCGAGTTCCTGCTGTCGCTTTTCCTCACGACGGAGATCAGAACCGTTCCGGTGAAGATCCAGACCTTCGTGACTTCGACGGGCAATGAATGGGGCTTCATCGCAGCGCTGGGCACGGCGGCGATCATCCCGAGCTTCATCTTCATCCTGCTCGTTCAAAAGAATCTGGTGCGCGGCCTCACTCTTGGCTCCCTGAAAGAGTGAATCGTGCGCGAGAAACTAAAGCTCAAACCCATGGGAGGATCTCTATGAGCTTCAAAGACCACGACAAGAAAAACTTCATCGCCGATGTGGCCCGCGACTTTGCCGCGCGCCGCATCTCCAAGCGCGATTTCATGAAGAAGATGGCGCTTGCGGGCGTCGGCTTCTCGGCCTTCTCGGCAGGTCTCCTCGGCAACACCCGCGGCTTCCGCGGCGACCTCAGCCTGATTGGCACCGAGGCGATGGCGCAGGACGCCTCCGTCACGCAGTGGCTGAAGGATGTGGGCTCGCCCTTCAAGGGCACCAAGATCCGCTACACCTCGGAAGCCACGCCTCCGACGGTGGTGCTCGACAAGATCAAGAAGGAATTCACCGACCCGACCGGCATCGAAGTCGAAGTCGAGATCGTTCCGCTTGAGCAGGTTCTCGCCAAGGCCACGCAGGACGTGCAGGGCCAGCTCGGTACCTACGACCTCTACTACCTCGACCAGTCATGGGTTGCCACCTTCGCCCAGGACACCATCGACCCCACCCAGTACTACAAGGACAAGCCGGACCTGGCCATGCCGGGCTTCGACTGGGACGACTTCTCGAAGCCGCTCGTCGAGGGCCTCGCGATGTATGACGGCAAGATGGTCGGCATTCCCTTCGACATCCCGATCTTCATGCTGATGTACCGCAAGGACATCCTCGAGAAGCACGGCATCGCGGTGCCGACCACCGAGGAAGAGTTCACCGCGGCGATCAAGAAGATCACCGAGGCCGAAAAGGCCAACGGCATGTACGGCACCGGCCTCCAGGCCAAGTCGGGTCACTATTCGCTGAACTGCGACTGGACCCAGATGGTGTGGAACGCCGGCGGCTCCATCTTCGGCGCCGACAAGAAGTTCAAGGGCAACGACGAAGCCGGTGTTGCCGGTCTCGCGCTGTACCAGGAGTGGGTAAAGAACGCTCCGCCCGAGTCGCTCAACTCCACCTGGGACGGCCAGTTCCAGATGATGGCGGCGGGCCAGTGCGCCCTCGTCCAGTCCTGGGACGAGTTCTTCCCCGGCCTCGACGCCGCGGACTCGAAGGTGCAGGGTCTTTGGATGCCGGCCAAGCCGCTCACCGGCAAGGCGCTCCGCGCCACGTCGGAAGTGGGCTTCGGCGAAGTTCCGAACCGCGCCCACCAGGGCGGTTCGGTGCTCGGCCTCTCGAAGTACTCCAAGAACGTCGATGCAGCCTGGCTGTTCATGCAGTGGGCCTGCTCGAAGGACGTGATGACCCGCTGCACGCTCATCGGCGGCTTCGCCCCGATGCGTCTGTCGTCCTTCACCGATCCGCGCGTCAACGAGAAGGCGGTCGTGGGCCCCGGCACCACGCGCCACCTCGAACTGGTCAAGTGGATCATCGACAACGACATGGCGTCTGAGCCTGACATGCCGCTGTGGGCTGGCTTCTCGAACAACGAGATCCCGGTCAACCTCGGCAAGCTGCTCACCGGCCAGGACTTCGGCGGCGACCCGAAGAAGTGCATGGACACGATCGCCGCGGCGATCGATGCCGCCGTCACCGAAGCCGGCCTCTAAGCAACCACACGCGGAGGCGGCGCTTCGCCGCCTCCGTTTTCATCTCAGAGAGACCCAATCCCTCCCATGCGCGGCGATCTCGTCATCGGCATCGACAGTTCGACCACGGCCACGAAGGCCATCGCCTTCGATGCCCGCGGCCGCATTGTCGCGGAAGGCCGTGCACCCATTCCCCTCTCCAACCCGCATCCCGGCTGGTTCGAGCAGGAGGTGTCGGACTGGACCGGCGCCCTCACACGCGCGCTGAAGCAGCTGACAAAGAAGATCGACGCAAAGCGCGTCGCGGGCCTTGCCATCTCCAACCAGCGCGAAAGCTTCGCGCAGTTCGATTCCAAGGGCAAAGCGCTGCGCCCCGGCACGCTGTGGCTCGACGAGCGCGCCCAGAAGGAAGTGAAGGACATCGTCGCCGAACTGGGCGCCGAGGCTGTCCACAACATCTCCGGCAAGCCCGCCGACGTCACACCCTGCCTCTATCGCTGCCGCTGGCTCTCCACCCACATGCCGAAGGTGTGGGCGAAGACAGCGAAGACGGCGGAAGTGCACGGCGTGCTCACCCATTTCCTCACCGGCCAGTGGGCCACCTCCACGGCTTCCGCCGATCCCATGGGCCTGCTCGACGTCGGCGCCTATGACTGGTCGGATGTTTTGCTGAAGGCCGCCCGCCTCACGCGCGAGCAGCTGCCGCGCCTCCATCGCCCCGGCGAGATCATGGGCGAGGTTACGGCGGAAGCCGCGAGGCTCACCGGCCTCAAGGCAGGAACACCCATCATCGCCGGTGGCGGCGACGGCCAGTGCGCCGGCACCGGCGCCAACACCTTCCTCGAAGGCCGCGCCTATGTGAACCTCGGCACCGCTGCGGTGTCAGGAAGTTATGGCAAGCACTACGCCGCCAACCGCGCCTTCCGCACCATGATGGCGGTGGGCGAGGAGGGCTTCTCCTTCGAAACCGCCATCCGCACCGGCACCTTCCTCGTCAACTGGATGGTGGAGCGGCTGTTCAACGTCTCGCCTGCCAAGGACCCCGGCATCTTCAAGGCGCTGGAAACGGAAGCTGCTGCCTCTCCCATCGGCGCGCATGGCCTCGTGCTGGTGCCCTACTGGTCCGGCGTGATGACGCCCTACTGGGATTCGGCGGCGCGCGGCGTCATCGCCGGGCTTTCCGGCAACCACAGCCGTGGCGACGTCTACCGTGCCCTGCTCGAAGGTGTGGCACTCGAACAGGCGATGATGACCAATCAGGTGGCCGATGCCACCACGCCCATCACCCATTTCGCCGCCGTAGGCGGCGGCTCGCGCTCGGACCTGTGGTGCCAGATCCTCGCCGATGCCTCGGCGCGTGACGTGAAGCGTCTCGAAACCGCCGAAGCCTCGGCCCTGGGCGCCGCCATGGCCGCCGCCAAGGGAGCGGGCTGGTACAAGTCGGTGCCGCAGGCTTCCGCAGCCATGTCCGGCAAGCCGTCCAAGACCTTCCGTCCACGGAGGAAAGACTCAAGCCGCTACCAGGACCTCCTCGGCATCTACTCCGAACTCTGGCCGAAGCTCTCCGACTGGAACCAGAAACTCGTCGATTTCTCGCGAAGTGCACATAAATGACCGACTGGAATGAACTGATCAGCGATGTCGTGGCGGGCCACTGGAAGGACCCGGCTACGGCCAAGACCGCGACCGTCCCCTTCGAGGTGATCCGCATCGAGGACGACCTCGACGGCGGCGAGGCTGACATGCTGGCACCCCTGAAGCTCGGCAAGCGCATCGCTGTCGTTTCCGACGTCAACACGCATGAGGCCATGGGCCGCCGCGTCGCCAAGCACCTGAAGGGCCTCGGCACCATCGAGGAGCTGGTGCTGCCCGGCAACACCCACTGCGACGAGCCCACCATCGCCATGGTGCAGGAAAAGACCCGCCATGCCGATGCCATCGTCGCCGTCGGCTCGGGTGCCCTCTCCGACACCTGCAAGTTCGCCACCTTCAAGGACGGCCGCAAATACGCCACCTTCGGCACCGCCGCCTCGATGAACGGCTATGCCGCCTCCACCGCCTCGGTGACGCTGGCCAACGGCTACAAGACCTCGCTTCCCGCCCATGCACCGCGCGGCATCTTCCTCGATCTCAAGGTCTCCGCCGCCGCGCCACACTGGCTGTCCGCGGCGGGCCTGGGCGACTCGCTCTGCCGCCCCACCGCACAGGTCGAGTGGTGGGCCTCGCACCGCCTGTTCGACACCTTCTATTCGGGCGTGCCCTACACGCTGATCGGCGGCGACGAACAGGCCATGATCGACTCCGCGGCAGGGTTGAAGACGCATGACATCGCCGCCAACGGCCACCTGCACCGCGTGCTCACGCTCTGCGGCCTCGGCGTCTGTTTCACCGGCGTCTCGCATCATGGGTCCATGGGCGAGCACCAGGTGTCCCACTGGATCGACATGTTCGCAGGCGATAGGCACCCCGGCTCTACTCACGGCCAGCAGGTGGGTGTGGCCTCGCTCGCCATCGCGCGGCTCCACCACGAACTTCTCGCCATGGACCAGCCGCCCCTCATCAAGGCGACGCACATCGAGGAGAAGGAATTCATCGCCCGCTACGGCGAGGCCATCGGCAGCATGTGCTACGCCGAGGCCAAGAAGAAATCCTTCGACCGTGCCGGTGCCGAAGCCTTCAACAAGAAGCTCAGCCAGATTTGGCCGCAACTCCGCGAAGAGCTTCGCCCCATGCTGATGAACCCCGCCAAGATGAAGGCGACGCTCGCCGCTGCCGGTGGCCCCACTACCGCGACCGAGCTCGGGCTGGACCGCAAGGTCTGGCGCGATGCCATGAAACATGCCCGTGACGTCCGCAACCGCTGGTCCTTCCTCGACCTCGCGGATGATGCCGGCCTCCTCGACGAATTCCTTGCCCGCGACGAACAATAGGACCGTAGAAGACATGTCATCGGTAACGATCAAGAACGTCAGAAAGAACTACGGCAACCTCGAAGTCGTCCACGGCATCGACCTCACGATCGAGGATGGTTCCTTCGTGGTATTGCTCGGTCCCTCGGGCTGCGGCAAGTCCACCCTGCTGCGCATGATCGCCGGCCTCGAGTCGGTCACCGGCGGCGACATCGAGATCGCCGGCAAGCGCGTCAACAATGTCCATCCCAAGGACCGGAACATCGCCATGGTGTTCCAGAACTACGCGCTCTATGCCCACATGAAGGTGCGCGACAACATGAGCTTCTCGCTCATCCTGGCCAAGCGCCCCAAGGCCGAGATCGACGAGAAGGTGGCATGGGCCGCCAAGATCCTCAACCTCGAGCCCTATCTCGACCGCTACCCGCGTGAGCTGTCGGGCGGCCAGCGGCAGCGCGTCGCCATGGGCCGCGCCATCGTGCGCAACCCCGCCGTCTTCCTCTTCGACGAGCCGCTGTCCAACCTCGATGCCAAACTGCGCGTGCAGATGCGCACCGAGATCAAGGAACTCCACGACCGGCTCAAGACCACCACCGTCTACGTGACGCATGACCAGATCGAGGCCATGACCATGGCCGACAAGATCGTCATCCTGCGCGATGGCAACATCGAGCAGCAAGGCACGCCGCTCGAGGTCTATGACAAGCCCGCCAACCTCTTCGTTGCGGAATTCATCGGCTCGCCGTCGATGAACCTGCTCAAGGGCGAAGTCACGTCCAATGGCGTGCTGCTGGGTGAGGGCACGATCCTGCCGCTGCCGCCCGTCCACAAGGCCACGATCGGCCAGAAGGTCGTCTATGGCATCAGGCCGGAGCACTTCACCTTCGGATCGGGCGCGCCCGCCAAGGTCGTTGTGGTGGAGCCCACCGGCCCCGAGATGCACATCTACGCCGACATGGGCGGCCAGGAAATCTGCGCCATCACCCAGGATCGCGTGTCGCTGGCGCGTGACGAGACATTCCACCTCATGCCGCGCCTCGACAAGGTTCATCTCTTCGATGCGGCAAGCGGAAAGGCCCTGGCTTGAGCATCGTCACCATCCTCGGCGCCGGCGTCATGGGGTCCTCCATGTGCCTGCCGCTGCGCGATCGTGGCCATGCGGTGCGCCTCGTCGGCACGCATCTCGACATCGAGATCATCGACAGCGTCAGGGCCACGGGCCGCCACCCCAAGCTCAACGTCAAGCTTCCCGATGGCGTTGTCGCCTACCAGCACGATGAATTCGCCAAGGCGCTGGGCAGCGACACGGACCTGATCCTGCTCGGCATCAGCTCGGCCGGCGTCAACTGGGCCATCGACCGCCTGTGCGAGACTCTGAAGGGCCCCGTGCCCGTCGTCATGATCACCAAGGGCATGCACCCGGAGGCTGACCGCCTCACCGCCCTCCCCGATCGTGTCGCGGCGGAGGTGAAGCGCCGTACGGGCATCGCGTTGAAGATCGCCGCCATCGGCGGCCCCTGCATCGCGGGCGAGCTCGCGGTCAGGCGTCACACCGGCACCGTCATCACCTCGCATGACCTTCCCTTCGCGCAGAAGCTCTGCGACATGCTGGAATGCGACTACTATCACCCGCGCCTCTCGGGCGACGTGATCGGCGTCGAGATCTGTGCGGCCTTCAAGAACTTCTTCGCCATCGGCGTCGGCTGGGCTGCGGGACATCTCGAGAAGATGACAGCGACAGAGAACCGCGCCTTCAACCACAATGCCGCCGCCATCATCTTCGATCAGGCGATCCGCGAGCTGATGGTGCTCGCCACCGCCCATGGCGGCAGGGAGCAAAGCGTCTGGGGCATGCCGGGCGCGGGCGATCTCTATGTCACCTGCCAGGCGGGCCGCAACTCACGCCTTGGCAACAACCTTGGTCGCGGCCTCACCTACCAGCAGACAAAGGATGGCCCGATGAAGGGCGATACCATCGAGGGTGCGGAACTCGGCGTCACCGTGGCGGCAACGCTGCGCGCCATGATGAAGGCCGGCACGCTGGACGCGAAGGCACTCCCTCTCACCACCGCGCTCCTCGAGGCGCTCACCAATGATTCCGCGCTCAGCATTCCATGGGCGGCCTTCCACAGCAGTTCGTGAGGCGATGATGGATGACGGCGAGACACGCGCATTGGCACCGCACACCGCGGTGCCCCTCGGCGTCAGTCTTGCCATCGATCCCGATGAGCAGCTCGCCACCCGTGCTGCCTGGCTCTATTTCGTGGCAGGCCTCACCCAGGCACAGATCGGCAAGAAGCTGGGGTTGAACCGCACCCGCGTCAATCGCCTGCTGGCGCAGGCGCGCGACCAGGGCCTCGTGCAGATCAACATCACCGGAAGGCTCGCCTCCTGCGTCGAGCTCGAGGAAAAGCTGAAGCAGCGCTTCGGGCTGGACGATGCGACGGTAGTGCCCACGCCGCCCAATCAGGAGCTGATCCCGCAGGTCATCGCCACTGCGGCGGCGGCTGCCTTGTCCGCGCGCCTGAAGGACGGCATGTCGGTGGGCGTCGGCTGGGGCCGCACGCTCAGGCTGTCGATCCAGTCGGTGCCGCGCCGCCAGCTCAACCGCCTTTCGGTCGTTTCGCTGCTGGGTGGCCTGACGCGCGGCTCGGCCATGAACCCGCATGAAACGGCGTCGCACCTCGCCGATCTCGTGGGTGCGCAGTGCTACTACGTCGCTGCACCCGCGCTCACCGATACGCAGTCGACACGCGACCTGCTGATGGCCCAGCCCATGCTGCATGAGATTTTCGAGCGCGGGGCGAAGGTCGATCTCGCTTTCCTCTCGGTCGGTGAACTCACACCCACCTGCACCATGACAAGGGTGGGTCTTGTGTCGCGCGCCGATGTCGACTCGCTTCTCGAAGCCGGTGCCGTGGGCGACATCTCCGCCCACTGGATCGACCGCGAGGGTCGCATCGTCGACCACCCGCTCAACCAGCGTGTCGTGGCGCTGAGCCCTGAGAAGCTGAGGGACATTCCCTGCGTCATGATCGCGTCCGGCGGCAAGACCAAGGTGCCGGGCCTGCGGGGCGTGCTCAAGGGCGGCATGTGCGACGTCATCATCACGGACGAGCAGACCGCCCAGTCCATCCTTGCCATGGAAGCAAAATGACGGACGTCGTCCTCGGCATCGACATCGGCACGTCAGGCGTGCGCATCGCCGCCACCGACGAGAGCAACACGCTGAAGGCCATGTCGACAGCCCCCATCGTGGCGCCGATCACCGACTTCGGCCGCGCCTGGCAGGACCCGCAGATATGGTGGAACGCCACGCTCGCTGCCTTCACCGCGCTGCAGCTCGATGGGCTCCATGTGCGCGCCATTTCGATCGACGGCACGTCGGGTACCATCCTCGCCGTCAACGCCGATGGAGCAACGGCCAGCCTCGGCTCGATGTACAATGACGTCTGCGATGCAGCCAATCTCGCGAAGATCGCCGCCGTCGCGCCGCGTGATACGGCGGCACTCGGCGGCACCTCGCCGTTGGCGCGCGCCATGGAACTCGTGGGCCAAGGCACCCGCATTCTCCACCAGGCCGACTGGGTGCTCGGCAAGTTCTCCGGTCGCTATGACGTGACGGACGAGAACAACGCGCTGAAATCCGGCTACGACCCGGTCACCCGCACCTGGCCCGCGTGGATTGCAAGGACTGGCTTCGACGTGGCGCTGTTCCCCACCGTCGTCCCCGCCGGCACCAAGATCGGCAGCATAACCGCCGAAATGGCCGCCCAGCTCGGGCTTCCGGCAGACACCGCCATCGTCGCCGGAACGACAGACGGCTGCGCCGCCTTCCTCGCATCGGGCGCATCTGAGCCGGGCGACGGCGTCACTTCGCTCGGCACCACGCTGACGCTGAAGCTGCTCTCGGCGGCGCCCGTCTTCGCGCCGGACTTCGGCATCTACAGCCACCGCATCGGCGAGCAATGGCTGGCGGGCGGCGCCTCCAACACCGGCGGGGCAGCCATCGGCAAATACTTCACCAAGGAAGACATCGCCCGCCTCACCCCGCTGCTCGACCCCAACGCGCCGACGGGCCTCGACTATTATCCGCTGCCCAAGCCCGGCGAGCGCTTTCCCGTCAACGACCCCAATTTCCAGCCGCGCCTGACGCCGCGCCCGGCCGATAACCGCGCGTTCTTTCAAGGAATCCTTGAAGGCATCGCCCGCATTGAGGCGGAAGCCTACGCCAAGCTCGGCGCGCTCGGCGCGTCGCCCCTGAAGAGCATCCGCACGGCGGGCGGTGGTGCCGCGAACGCAGCGTGGACGGCGATCCGGCTCAAGGCGTTGGGCGTGCCCGAAAAGCCCTCCCTCAACGAGCACGCCGCCGTCGGCACGGCACGCCTTGCGTGGCGCGGGATTGGCCATGCGAATTAACGGCCTGCACGAGATCGCATCCCGCTTCGACGGCATGCTGATCGACCAGTTCGGCGTCATCCATGACGGCCAGAAGCTCTATCCCGGAACCGCGCGCGTCCTCGCCGAACTCAACAGGCTCGGCATCCCCGTCGCGGTGATGACCAATTCCGGCAAGCGCGCCGAGTCCAACCGCCAGCGCCTCGTCAGGATGGGCGTACCGCGCGATCACTTCGTCGATGCGGTCAGCTCCGGCGAGGTGGCCTTCTCGCAGCTCACCGCAAAGCGCGCCTTCCTCGTCGGCAAGGACGGCGAGGACTATGGTTTCGACGGCATCACAATGGTGGCTGATCCGCGCGATGCCGAGATCATCCTCATCCTCGGCTCCAATGCGCCGAAGACTTCGCTCGATGATTACCGCCGCCTGCTCGCCGGCCTCACGCTGCCCGCCGTCTGCTGCAACCCGGATAAGCTGATGCTCACGCCTGAGGGCCTCATGCCCGCCCCCGGAGCCATCGCAGCACTTTACGAAGAGCTCGGCGGCAAGGTCACGTGGATCGGCAAGCCCCATGCGCAGATTTACAAGGAGGCGGCGCGCCTCATCGGCAATCCCGCCCGCATCCTTTGCATCGGCGACAGTGCCGAGCATGACGTGGCGGGCGGCCGCAACGCTGGGCTCGAAACCCTTCTCGTGCTGCAGGGCGTCTCGTCAGGCCATGACGCCGCCACGCTCTCACACCAACCCGATTACGTGATGGACGCTTTCCAATGGTAGAACTTGACCGCCTGCGCACGCTCTCGGCCCGTGTCGGCTCCGACCCGCTGCTGGTGCAGGCCGCCGGCGGCAACACGTCCCTCAAGGACGATGGCGTCATGTGGATCAAGGCCTCCGGCACATGGCTGAAGGATGCCATGGCGCGTGACATCTTCGTGCCGCTCGACCACGCCGCCATTCTCGCAGCACTGGCAAAGAACGATCCGGCCTGCGAATCCTGCACCAGTTTCGTGCGCACCGACTTGAACAGCACGGGCCTTCGCCCATCGATCGAGACCACCGTGCACGCCTTGATGCCGCAGCGCGTGGTGGTGCACGTCCACTGCGTCAACACCATTGCCTGGGCCATCCGTGCCGATGGCGAGCTTCGTCTTGCCGAGAAGCTGAAGGGTTTTGACTGGGCCTGGATTCCCTATGCCCGCCCCGGCCTGCCGCTGGCGGGTGCCATCGCCGGACGCATGCGCAAGGGCGTCAACGTGCTGGTGCTCGGCAACCACGGCCTCGCGGTTGCAGCCGATAGCGTGGAAGACGCTGAAGCGCTGCTCGACAAGGTCGTCGCCGCCGTCACGCGGCCCGTCCGCGCCGCAGCAAAGGTCGACCGCGCCGCGCTGGAAAGGCAAAGTGCGGGAACACCCTACTCGCCTGCCGTGATGGACGAGACCCACGCGCTCGCAACCGACCCGCTCGCCCTGAAGCGCGGCCAGCACAAGGTGTTCTACCCCGACCACGTGGTCTTCCTCGGCGTCGGTGTGGCAACCACATTCGACGGAAACCCGCCGCTCGTCGCCATTCCCGGCGTGGGCGTGCTGATCCGCGAGGATGCGAAGCCGGCGATCGAGCCCATGGGCCGCTGCCTCGCCGACGTCATGCGCCGCGTGGAGGAGAACGATCCGCTGGTGGCACTCACGGATGAGGATGTCGACCGGCTGGTGAATTGGGATGCGGAGAAATATCGCCAGACGCTGAAGGTGAATTGAGCGGTCGCACTTCCCCCTGCTCACCTCACCCGGGCTTGACCCGGGTGTCCTCTTTCGCGGCCCCAGAAAAGGATGCCCGGGTCAAGCCCGGGCAAGGTGAATTACTTGAATGCCCTCAAGCCTTCAGCAGCCACTCATGCTCGGGTGCATTGTGGAACTTCCACGTCCGCTGCGGCCCGGCCATCACATTCAAATAATACAAATCGTACCCATGCGTCGTGGCGCAGGGGTGATAGCCCCTGGGCACCAGCGTCACGTCGCCGTCCTCCACTGCCATCGCCTCATCGAGCGAGCGGTCATCGGTGTAGACGCGCTGGAAGGCGAAGCCCTGCGGCGGGTTGATGCGGTGGTAGTAGGTTTCCTCCAGCGCTGACTCGTGAGGCAGATTGTCCTCGTCATGCTTGTGCGGCGGATAGCTCGACGTGCTGCCGCCCGGCGTGATGACTTCCACCACCAGCAGCCCCTCTGCTGCATCCCATTCGGGAATGATATTGGTGACGTGCCGCGTGTTGGACCCCTTGCCGCGCGTTTCCTGGTGCAGCCCGTCGGGCGGGATGACGCGAGCCGGGTGCTTGCCCCCTTCCCCCGGCGCTGTGCACACGGCGAGCGTCACGGCATTCTCCGCCGTCACCTTCCAGCGCTCTCCCGCCGGGATATAGACCGACCACGGCTTGCCCTCGAAGGGCGAATTCCGCTCGCCCAGCACGCCGAAGTCCTTGGCGCCCACGAACACGTGCCCCTTGCCGCCGATGAACACGAGGCAGACCTCGCGGCCCGGTTCACCACCTTCGGCCACACCACCCGGCTTCA
>JBEARP010000251.1:0-6261 GCA_041163105.1 Pseudomonadota bacterium | reverse complement strand
ACAGCGCGAAGGCCGTGTGCGCGAGCACGCCCGCCACCACCGCCACCACCAGCCAGAACAGGTGCTTCTTCATGAACAGACACCGCGCTCGACGCTGAAGGGCGGCGCCAGTGGCCGTGCGGTTTCGGCGAGTGCGGAGTAGAGCAGGGTGAAACGTCGCCGCTCCGGCGCCTTCAGCCAGTTGCCTTGTTGCGGCGCAGTGGCCGCCGTGATGGTCACGCTGCCGTCCGCCTCGCGCACCGCGGTGTCGCTGTCGGCGGTGGTCTGCAGCTCGGCGCTGGCAGCGGCCCCCTGCACGATGCCGACGCTCCACCAGCGCGGCAGCGGGCCTGTGGAGGTGATGACATAGCTGCAGGCGCTGGTGAGGGGGCGGCCCTCGTCGTCGGTCTCCGCCGTCGCCTCGCCGAGCTGGCTGGGTGCGGGCGGCAGGCGGCCCTCGAGCAGGTAATGGGCGCGCACGTAAAAGGCATCGGAACCTGCCATGGCGCCAGCACGGCTCTGCCATGGTGCATCGCCCGTCACCGTCTCGACGCCGGCCGACTGGATGAGCGCGAACGCGCTGAAGCATCCGACGGCGACGCCGGACGTGACATAGAGCGTTGCCCAGATGAATCGCCGCATGGATCAGAAGATACTGTCGTAGAGAGTCTTTTTCTTCTTCTTCTTTTTCTTCTTCTTGGGCTGGTCGGACTGGGTCGGGTCCTCGTCACCCCCGAAGATCTGCTCGACGAAGTTGCGCTTCCGCTTCTTCGACGTAGGTTCGTCGACGTTGGCCTTGGGCAGCACCAGCGCTTCGCGCTTGGGCGCGGCGGGCTTGGCGGCTGCGGCAGCGGCGGCCGCGGCGGCGGCGGCGGCGGCGGGCGAGGTCTCGAACAGGTCGAACATGCCATTCAGCACGCCGTTCACGTCGCCCGTTCCGGCATCGGCCTGCTGGATGTCGGTACCGGCACCCTGGGCCTGGTCGGTTTCGTCGCTCACCGTCTCGGGCGCCACGGGCGGCAATGCCTGGGCGGCGGCGAGCGCATAGGATTCATCATAGGGCACGCCCGCGAAGCCCACCGGCTGCAGGCCGCGCTCCGCTTCCATCATGACGCGCTTCCAGATCGGCGCAGGGATCAGGCCGCCGGTCACGTCCTTCATCGGGGTAAAGTCGTCGTTGCCCACCCAGACGCCTGCCACGTTGTTGCCGGTGAAGCCGATGTACCAGGCATCGCGATAGCCCTGGTTGGTGCCGGTCTTGCCGGCGGCAGGCTCGAAGGCGAGGTCGGCGCGCCGGCCGGTGCCCTGGCGGACCACGGCGTTGAGCATGGTGTTGAGCTCCGCCACCGTCTCCTCCGGGAACACGCGCTTGGGAAGGTCGGTTGCATCGCGCGTGCGCTCATACAGCACGTCGCCGTTGGAGCGGCGGATTTCGAGTACGGTGTAGGGCTTGGCGGCAAGCCCGCCCGAAGCGAAACTGATATAGCCCGTGGTGAGGTCCATCAGTGACAGGGCGCTCGTTCCCAGCACCATGGGTGCCCAGGTCTCGAGCTGGCCCTTGATGCCTGCGAGGTGGGCAGTGTCGATGATGGCGGTGCGGCCGATGTCGATCATCAGCTTCACCGGAATCGAATTGTAGGAATGCGCCAGCGCATTGAGGAGCGTGGTGCGGCCGGCATATTTGCCCGTGTAGTTGCGCGGCGCCCAGTTGCCCACCGCGACCGGCCCGTCGACCACCGTGTCACTCGGCTTGTAGCCCTTGAGGAGGGCCGCCATGTAGACGAAGGGCTTGAACGACGAGCCGGACTGGCGCATCGCGTCGGTTGCGCGGTTGAACTGGCTGACCTCATAATCCGTGCCGCCGACGATGGCCCTCACCGCACCATCCGTGGCCATGACCACGACGGCGCCCTGGGTCAGGTGGTAGGGCTCGCGGGCGACGGCCACCTCCTCGTTGACGATGGCCTGTGCGGCTGTCTGCAGCGGCAGGTTTATCGTGGTCTTCACCTCGAGCACATAGTCGCCGGTGATGCTCTTCTGGTCGACCAGCGCCATGGTGTCGCGATAGGCGAAGTCGAGGAACCAGTTGGGGCTGTCGGAAATGCGTTGCTCGATGGGGGTGGCGGGCTCACGCCGCGCCTGCAGCAGCTCACCCTGGGTGATGAAGCCCGCGTCCAGCATGCGGTAGAGCACGGTGTTGGCACGGGCCCGGGCAAGATCGAGGTTGTTGTGCGGGGCGTATTTGGTGGGCGCCTTGAACAGGCCCGCCAGCATGGCGGACTCCTGCAGCGTGATGTCGCGCACCGACTTGCCGAAATAGAATTGCGAGGCCGCCTCGATGCCATAGGCGCCGCCGCCGAGGTAGGAACGGTCGAGATAGAGCTTGAGGATTTCCTGCTTGGAGAGGCGGGCCTCGATCCAGATCGACAGGAAGGCCTCGTGCACCTTGCGGCGGATGGTGCGCTCGGGGCTGAGGAACAGGTTCTTCGCCACCTGCTGGGTGAGCGAGGAGCCGCCCTGCACCACGTCATTGGCCCGCGCGTTCTGGATGATGGCGCGGAAGGTGCCGATCACGTCGACGCCGAAATGATCGAAGAAGCGCGCATCCTCGGTGGCCAGCACCGCCTTGATCAGGTGCGGGGGAATGTCGGCGAGCGGAATGGCGTCGTCCTGGCGGATGCCGCGGCGGCCGATGATCTCGCCATCGGCCGTGGTGAAGGTCACGGCATATTCGCGGCCGCGGTTCCACACGTCGCCGGTGCCGGAGAAGGGCGGCAGGGCATAGGCGAGAAGCAGGAAGCAGAAGATCACCCCGAAGGTGAGGCCGTCGTCGAGGAGGTCGATGAAGACGCGCTTCAAGCCCCTGAGGCGGAAGCGCTCCAGGAAGCTGCGGTAGGCCGAATGCGCCCGCTTGAGGAAGTCCCACGTCTCGAACACGACGGTGCTGACGACACCGTCAGCCCGCCAAAGTCTGCCGGACAGGGATTCATGCGATGGAAGTTTCGACACGCTTCAGACCGACCTCGAGGCTTGCCGCCAATTAGGGGGCGATTGTGACGAAAACGCGCCGCCCCAACCACACCGGGAGGAAAGCTACCAACAGGGCCGCCATCTTGCCAGCACAAGGTTGACATTCCGTGTGGGTTCCACTCCAAAGGCCGGATGGCCGACAGCGCACCCTTCTGGAAGACCAAGTCTCTCGCCGAAATGAGCCGGGAGGAGTGGGAATCGCTTTGCGACGGCTGCGGCCGCTGCTGCCTGAACAAGCTGGAGGATGAGGATACCGGCCGGTTCCTCTACACGCGCGCCGCGTGCAAGCTGCTCGATCTCGGTACCTGCCGCTGCACCGACTACCCCAACCGCCAGGCCAAGGTACCCGACTGCGTGCAGCTGACGCCGGAGAACGTGGGGTCATTGGGATGGCTGCCCGCCACCTGTGCCTACCGGCTGCTGGACGAGGGCGGCAAGCTGCCGTGGTGGCACCCGCTGGTCTCCGGCACGCAAGACACGGTGACGGAAGCCGGCATCTCGGTCGCCGGCGAGGTCTACTCCGAAGAGGGGATCACGGTGGAGGAGTTGGTGGACCACCTGTGGCGGCTGCCGGCGGCGAAGAGGCGGGTGGTGAAGTAGCATCCTCGTCCTCTCCCGCGAAGCGGGAGAGGAGGGGGCCCCAACGCAGTTGGGGTAGGTGAGGGGACGTCAGACACACACGCCTCATGACGTCCCCTCATCTCCCCGTTGCGTTCCGCAACGGGACCCTTCTTCTCCCGCTGAAGGAGCGGGAGAAGACAAAAAGTCACGCGTCCGCCGGCTTCGGCCTCTTGATGAGCGCTGCTGCCTTCACGATCGTCGCGTCCAGGCCTTCGCCGCCCGTTTCGAGGTGGGCGAGCAACATGGTGCGCATGCGCGGGTCCCAGAACTTGCTGATGTGGTCGGCGGCGTCCTTCACCGCGGCTTCGGGGCCGGAGCCGTTGAAGAAGGAGGCGATCTGGTTCGCCATCCGGAGCATGTCCTGGTGCTGCATGTTCAGTCCCTGTCGAAGAGCATGACGCCGCGGCTTGCGAGCGCGGCCAGTTTGAGGTGCGCCTGGCGCGCGAGCGACAGGGCGAGTGCGGTGGGTGCGGATACGGTAGCCAGCGCGCCGATGCCGGCGATGGCGCACTTCTGCACCAGCTCGAAGCTGCAGCGGCTGGACATCAGCACGAAGCCTTGGGTGAGGTCACGGCCATCACGTGCCAGCGTGCCGATCAGCTTGTCCAGCGCGTTGTGGCGGCCAACGTCCTCGCGCGACAGCAGGATATCTCCGTCCACGGAGCACCAGGCGGCGGCGTGCACCGTGCGGTTCACGCGGCTCATCGGCTGGTGCGCCGGCAGCTGCTCATAGGCGCGGGCCACGGCCTGCGGGCGGAGTTCGACCGCAGGCAGCTTCGACGCAGGCATGCGGATCGCATCCTTCATGTCCTCGATGCCGCACAAACCGCAGCCGGTGCGGCCCTCGAGACTGCGCTTGGCCATGCGGTCGCGGTTGATCTTCTCTTCCGGCACCGACAGGTCGATGGCGTAGCCCTGCTCGGTGGGGAGCACGAGAACGGCCGTCACGTCGGAGGCCCTGGCGATGAGGCCTTCGGCGATGGCGAAGCCGATGGCGAAGTCCTCGAAGTCAGAGGGCGTGCCCATCATCACGGCGTAGTTCTGCGAATTGAACTGCACGGCAAGCGGCACTTCCTCCGGCACCTGCCAGACAATTTCCTCGTCACCCGCCAGCGTGTGGAGGATGCCGTGGGCGGCAATCGACGTGCGCAAGGCCTCCACGTCCCCCGGATGAACCGGGGGGCGCTGATGCTTCATGGCACGGCGGTCGCTCATTCGGCGGCAACCATCGGGGCGACGCGCTTGTTCTCTTCCTCGCGCTCCTCCCACTCCTTCTGCCAGTCGGACGGCTGGTTGGAGAGGTTCACCTGAACGGCCGTCACCTTGTATTCGGGGCAGTTGGTGGCCCAGTCCGAGTTCTCGGTGGTGATCACGTTGGCGCCCGACACCGGGTGGTGGAAGGTGGTGTAGACGACACCCTGCGGCATGCGCTCGGAAATCCGGGCCTTCAGCGTGGTGGCGCCGATGCGGCTCGAGATCGACACCATGGTGCCGTCCTTGATGCCGCGCACCTCGGCGTCATGCGGGTGGATGTCGAGCACGTCCTCGGTGTGCCAGGTCACGTTCTCGGTGCGCCGCGTCTGGGCACCGACATTGTACTGCGACAGGATGCGCCCGGTGGTGAGGATCAGCGGGAACGACCGGTTGGTGCGCTCGGTGGTCGGCACGAACTCGGTGACCACGAAGCGTCCCTTGCCGCGCACGAAGCCGCCCACATGCATGAGGGGTGTTCCCTCCGGCGCCTTGTCGTTGCACGGCCACTGGACGGAGCCCAGCGTGTCGAGCTTGGCGAAGGAGACTCCGGCGAAGGTCGGCGTCAGCCTGGCGATCTCGTCCATGATCTCGGAGGCATTGTCGTAATGCATCGGATAGCCCATGGCGGTGGCGAGTTCGGCCACGACCTGCCACTCCTGCTTGCCCTGCAGCGGTGCCTTGACCATGCGCACGCGATTGATGCGGCGCTCGGCGTTGGTGAAGGTGCCGTCCTTCTCCAGGAACGAGGTGCCCGGGAAGAACACATGCGCGTACTTGGCGGTCTCGTTCAGGAACAGGTCCTGCACGATGACGCATTCCATGGCCTCGAGCGACTCGTTGACGTGGCGCGTGTTGGGGTCGGACTGGGCGATGTCCTCGCCCTGCACGAAGAGGCCCTTGAACCGGCCCTCGATCGCCGCGTCGAACATGTTGGGGATGCGCAGGCCGGGCTCGGGATAAATCTTCACGCCCCAGTCGGACTCGAACACCTCACGAGCGGCCTGGCCGGAGATGTGCTGGTAGCCCGGCAGTTCGTGCGGGAACGAGCCCATGTCGCAGGAGCCCTGCACGTTGTTCTGGCCGCGCAGCGGGTTCACGCCGACGCCCGGCCGTCCGAGATTGCCGGTCACCATGGCGAGATTGGCGATTGCCATGACCGTCGTGGTGCCCTGGCTGTGCTCGGTGACGCCGAGGCCATAGTAGATCGCGGCGTTGCCGCCGGTGGCATAGAGCCGCGCGGCACCGCGAATCGTCTCGGGATCGACGCCGGCCATCAGCCCGACCGCTTCGGGGCTGTTCTGCGGCTCCGACACGAAGGCCGCCCAGTATTCGAAGGCGTCGCGGTCGCAGAATTCGCGCACGAACCGCTCGTTGGCC
>JBEARP010000250.1:0-16403 GCA_041163105.1 Pseudomonadota bacterium | reverse complement strand
GCCGGCGACTTCAGGAACTGCAGGTACGCGCCTGCATCGGCATTGCTCGAGGCCGCAAGCCGTGCGGCTGGGTAGATGATCGGTGGATGGCTGTCCGTCGGAAAGGTGTCCAGCACCTTGATGTTCTCGTCCTCGCGCGCGTCCGTCCGGTAGACGATGCCGGCGGGTGCCTCGCCAGTGGACACCAGCTTCAGCGCAGCGCGCACGTTTTCGGCCTGTGCGAGACGGTTCTCGACGTTCTGCCACGCGCCCAGTTTCTGCAGAGCTGCCTTGGCGTATCTTCCGGCGGGGACCGCCTTGACGTCAGCCACCGCGAGCCTGCCGCCCTTGAGCAGGCCCGCGAGATCGAAGCCCGGCGCGATGGTGACAGCGGCCGTTGAGGCGGCGGGCGCCACCAGCACCAGCGCATTGCCAAGCAACCGCACCTCCGTGCCCTCGGTAATCAGCTTCCGATCGGCGAGGTATTGCATCCAGTCGAGGTCGGCGGAGATGAAGATGTCGGCGGGCGCGCCCGACTCGATCTGCTTGGCGAGGGCCGAGCTCGCGGCATAGGCATTGGCGGTCTCCCTGCCGGTGCGGGCCTTCCAGGCTGCGCTTACCTCGTCCAGCGCGGTCTTGAGGCTGGCGGCGGCGAAGACGGTCACCTTTTCAGACGCCGATGCCGGAAGCGGCAGGCAGGCAGCGAGAGTTGCTAGGGCCATCAGGCCAGCCGTGAAGGATCTGCGCGAGACCATCTTCGCCTCCAGATTGGTCGTTATATCCAATCCGATATAACGAGGTTCTTCGAGGCGTCAAGTCTCAGCGGCGCGAGGAGGGACCTGGCGGGGCTGAAAGATCAATCGACGAGGTATAGTTCGCGCGCAGGAAATCAAGGAAGCGGTCGCGGAACTGCCTCGAATGGTCGTGTGCCAGGCGATCGGCGCGGGCCACGTCGCGGGCGCGGATGGCGCGGATCATCTCCTCGTGCTCATCCGTCAGCAAGCGGCCGTCGTTGGTCTTTTCGATGTAGTCGAAGTGGAGGTGCAGGATGCGGCGGCCCTCGTCCAGCAACTTCTCATAGAAGGATGCGAAGTAGGGGTTCCGTCCGGCGCGCGCGATGGCCATGTGGAATTGCTTGTTGGCCTCCGACATGGCGAGGTGGTCTCTGGAGTTCACAGCGGCAATGAAGCCCTGCTGGGCGGCCTCGATCTCCTTGATGTCCTGGTCGGTACGCAGTTCCGCCGCGAGCCTGGTGTTGATGCGCTGCGCGAGGTCGAGCGCGTCGACATATTGCGGGAAGCGGGCAATATCGACCGGGGCCACGATGGTGGTGCGGTTGGGGAGATTGACGACGAGGCCGTCGCCCGAAAGCCTG
Source organism: Pseudomonadota bacterium (assembly GCA_041163105.1). Lineage (GTDB taxonomy): Bacteria > Pseudomonadota > Alphaproteobacteria > Rhizobiales > Aestuariivirgaceae > Aestuariivirga. The sequence continues at coordinate 15,049 of JBEARP010000250.1, read as the reverse complement.
ATCAGTGCCTCGCGGATTGGCGAGCGCGAGAAACCGAAGCGGCGCGACAGGCCCATCTCGTCGAGCAGCTCGCCCGGCGCCAATGCCAGCGACAGGATGTCGTGCCGCAGCGCCTCATAGACGCCGGTCCAGCCCGCCGAACGGGGCTTTGCCACCTTCTTCGCCGCTCTTGCCATGGCAACAAGACTCCGCCCTTGACTTTGTCGACAGATAGTCGACAAATAGTCGACACGCAAGATGATCCTTGGAGTTTGGTGATGAAGAAGAAGCTTTCGGGCGTGATGCCCGCCCTGGTGACGCCCTTCGACGCGAAGGGGGACGTCGACTTCAAGGCCTTCGAACAGCTTCTCGTCATGCTGCGCGGCGCGGGCGTCACCGGCTGGGTGCCGTGTGGTTCCACTGGCGAATACAGCTTCATGTCGGATGATGAGCGCGACGCGGTGCTGACGTTCGTGAAGAACTTCGCCAAGCCGGGCGAGACGCTGATCGCCGGCACCAATGCGCCGCACACCAAGGGCGTCATCGCCAATACGAAGCGCGCCAAGGCCATCGGATACGATACCGTGCTGCTCGCGGTGCCGTTCTACACCAAGCCCTCGCAGGCCGAGATCATCACGCACTTTAAGGCAGTGCTTGACGCGGTGGATGTCAACATCGTGCTCTACAGCTATCCAGGCAAGGATGGCGTGGAGATTGGCTTCGAGGTGCTCGATGCGCTGGCGGACCACCCGCGCGTCATCGGCATCAAGGAAAGCTCGGGCGTGCTGCAGCGGGCGATCGAGATTTTCAATCGCTACGAAGGTCGCCTGCAGCTGGTCTCGGGTTCGGATGATGCGGCGCTCGATTTCATGTTCTGGGGCGCGGACAGCTGGATCTGCGGGCCGGCCAACTGCATGGCCAAGGCCTGCTGCGACCTCGACCGCACCTTCCGCTCCGGCGACATGAAGAAGGCGCGCGCCCAGATGGCGACGCTGTTCACCGCCATGAGCATCCTCGAATCCGGCAAGTTCGTGCAGAAGGTGAAATACGGCTGCGAGCTGCAGGGCATTCCGGTGGGCGAAAGCCGCATGCCGCTGGGGCCGCTGACGGCAGAGGAAAAGGTCGCCTTCCGCGCCGCCATGGAACCGATCATCAATTGGAAGTGACCTTCGCATGACAACCGCCGTCATCGGCGCCGGCATCATCGGCACGACGCTCGCCTATGCGCTCAGGAAGCGTGGTCGCGACGTGGTGCTGATCGAGCGTGATGCGCCCGGCAAGGGTGCCTCCTACGGCAACATGGCCTCGATCGCCGTGACCGAGTTCATGCCGGCCTCGCGGCCATCCGTGTGGAAGCAGATCCCCGGCTGGATGCTGGACCCGGAAGGACCGGTTCGTGTGCGCCCGGCCTACATGCCGAAGCTCGTGCCGTGGTTCATGCGCTTCATTGCGGCATCGCGTCCTTCGAAGCTGCGCGAGCTGGAGGCCGAGGGCGCTGCCCTGTGCCAGCGTGTCCATGAAGACCTGCTGCCGTTGCTGAAGGAGACGGGCCTCGAAGGTGAACTCTCGCAAGAGGGTTGCCTTTCGCTTTACACTGACGAAGCAGAGTTCAAGGCCGACCGCGAGCACATCGAGATCCTCGAACGCTTCGGCTTCCCGCATGAGGTGATCGGGCGGCAGGCCATCAAGGCGCTGGAGCCGGAGCTTTCGGACAAGATCGGGCTTGCCGTGCTGTTCCCGCAGAACCAGTCGATGAAGAATCCCTACCAGCTGGTGGTGAAGCTCGCCGAACGCTTCACCGCGCTGGGCGGCAAGATCGAGCAGGGCGAGGTCGTGGGCTTCGAGCGCGGCGAGGGCATGCGCGCGGTGCTGCTGAAGGATGGCCGCCGCATTGCAGCGCACGAAGTGGTCGTCGCGGCGGGTGTATACTCCGCGAAGCTCGCGAAGATGCTGGGCGAGCCGATCCCGCTCGAGACCGAGCGCGGCTACCATACGCAGATCATGAAGCCCGGAATTTCGATGAAGCATTCGATCATCTGGCCGGCGCGCGCCTTCATGGTGACGCCGACGGCGGGGGGCATTCGCGTGGGCGGCACGGTGGAGATGGCGGGCATCGACGCAGCCCCTGACTATCGCCGCTCCAGGGTGACGGTGAAGCGGGCAAAGGAAGCGCTGCCGAACCTGCAATGCGAGGATTTCACCGAGTGGATGGGGCATCGCCCCGCATTTCCCGACACGGTGCCGGTGATGTCTGCCTCGGCCAAGACGAAAGGCCTGTTCTATGCCACGGGCCACGGCCACCTGGGCCTCACCTACGCCGCGACCAACGCGCGGCTGATGGCTGATCTGGTCACGGGGGCCAAGCCGCCCATCGACATGAAGCCCTATCGCGTCGACCGTTTCTGAAGGAGGTGCGCCCCATGTGGAAGAACAGCCTCGAACTCCTTCTGGTGCATGCCCAGGGCGAGATCGGCAAGGTGATCGTTGGCGGGGCACCGGAGATTCCGGGCGCCACAGTTATCGACAAGATGAACCACATCAACACCGTGGATGACTCGCTCCGCCGCTTCGTCACCTTCGAGCCGCGGGCTCATGTGGCGATGACGGTGAACCTGCTGCTGGAACCCACGCGGCCCGATGCGGATGCAGGCTTCATCGTGCTGCAGGCGGACAAGGCGCACCCCATGTCGGGCTCCAACTGCATCTGCGTGGTGACGGCCCTGCTCGAGTCCGGCCGCGTGAAGATGGTGGAGCCGGAAACGGTGGTGAAGCTCGACACCGCGGCGGGCCTCATCACGGCGCGGGCGCATTGCAGGAATGGCCGCTGCCTGTCGGTGAGCCTCGACAATGTTCCGGCCTTCGTGCTGCAGCTTGATCAGGCGGTGACCACCCCCAGCTGGGGAAAGATCCGCGCCGACATCGCCTTCGGCGGCGTGTTCTATGCGCTTGTTGACGTGCAGCAGATCGGGCTTTCGATCGTTCCTGACAATGCCCGTGCGCTGGCCGAAGCCGGGATCGAAATCAAGGCACTGCTGAAAGAACAGGTGGCGGTGGCGCACCCGGAGATCGAAGGCCTCGACGAGATCGCCTACGTCATGTTTCGCGACCGCGACCCCGATGGCGCGGTGAGGACCTGCACCACGCTCAAGCCAGGCCGCGTCGACCGCAGCCCCTGCGGCACGGGGTCTTCCGCCAATCTCGCGGTGCTGCATGCCAGGGGCTTGGTAAAGGTCGGTGACAGTCGCATCTCGCGCTCGATCATCGGCGGCACGTTCAAGGCGGAAGCCATCGGTGAGGCGGCGGTGGGCAATCTCAAGGCCGTGCTGCCACGCATCACCGGCGAGGCCTGGGTCTATGGCCGTGAGGAACTGCGCATCGACCCGGCGGATCCGTTCCCGAGGGGGTTCGCACTGTCTGACACATGGGGCTCACAGGTGGGCGAACTCGGTTAGGAGATCACGATGGGCAGGTTCGACGGCAAGGTGGCGCTGGTGACGGGCGGTGGCGGCGGCATTGGCTCCGCCATCAGCCGCAGGCTCGCCTCGGAAGGCGCCCATGTAGTGGTGACGGATGTCAACGCGGCGAGCGCGGAAGGCGTTGCGGCCGAGATTCGCTCCGGTGGCCACAAGGCATCGGCCGTCGCCGCGGACATCGCCAAGGGTGATGACTGCCATGCCTTGGTGAAGCAGGTGCTGGCAGCGCAGGGGCATATCGATGTTCTCGTGAACAACGCCGGCATCAACCGTCGCGGCAACATCTTGGCGATCAGCGAGGATGACTGGCAGGCGACCTTCGCGGTCAACATCGATGCGATGTTCCATCTGTGCCGTGCGGTGATCCCCCAGATGATTGAGCGCGGCGGCGGCGCGATCGTCAACACGGCATCGCAGTGGGGGCTTCATCCCGCGCCCAACCACATCGCCTACAATGTCTCCAAGGCGGCGGTGGCGAGCTTCACGCAGAACTTGGGCCGCGACTATGCGCCCCACAAGATCCGCGTGAATGCCGTTTGCCCGGGCGAAATCCACACGCCGATGCTGGAGGCGGGCGTCAAGCGTTCCGGCCGAACCATCGCCGACCTCGACAAGATGGTGCCCTATGGCCGCATCGGCAGGGCGGAGGAAGTGGCCGCGCTGGTCGCCTTTCTCGCCAGCGAGGAAGCACCCTTCATGTGCGGCTCGCTGGTGGAGATCACCGGCGCGCAAGCCGTGGCCTGACCCGCGGTTCGAACGGAACCGACCGCCCCACGAAGCGTGTATTCGGAAAGATTTGCAACCGGGCATTCGGGTGTTCGGAAACTGCAGCCCAAAACCCCAAGAAGAGTGATCTGCGGCGCTCGCGCGTCGTAAATATTTTTAATTCATTTTCTGATAGCCTGACCATGTTTTGACACACTGCATGGTCTGGCGGGGGCGCATCGTTTTAATGGAAAAATGGAAAGTCTCCACGCTCATCGTGGCGTGTTCGGCCGTGGCGTGGGTGGGGGCCTTCATGATTCACAGCAGCTTCCTGCCCTTCGTCAGCCATTCACCGGGCATCGACCTGGTGTTCATCCCGTCGGGGGTGAGGCTTCTCGTCATCATGATCGGCGGCATCTGGGCGGCGGTGGGGGTTTCCCTCGGCTCGCTGTTTCTCACCGGGCCCGAATTTCAGACCATGCAGGTTGTAACGATCCTGGCGATCGCGGCCTGCAGTGGGTTTTGCCCCTATCTGGCTCTGCGGGTCTCGCTGCGGGCGACCGGCGTCGATGCCGGTCTCAAGCAGCTCACTCCGGCACTGCTGCCAGTGATCAGCCTGGGCGTAGCCGTCGGCTCATCGCTGCAGCACAATCTGCTGTTCAGTCTGCTTGGGCTAGAGCAGTGGTCCGGGTTCATGGACCATGTTCTGGCCATGGCCATCGGGGATTTCGTCGGCATCCTTCTGGCAGTGCTCGCTGCCTTCCTGATCCTGCGGAGTTCCCGCAGGCCACTGGCGTAAGGCGCCTGCGCCGTGCGTCAGGCCTTCTGGCCGATGGCCAGCTTCTGGGCCTCGCTTGACATTTTGGCATAGGTGCGACGGGCCAGCGCGGTGAGCATGACATGCTTGGCGCGGCCGTCTCGCGGGTCTGGCGTGCACTTGATCCAGCCGGCATTCTCAAGCTCGGCCAGTCGCGAATACACGGTTGGCGCGGTGCCGAAGCCCGGACCCTTGACCACATCGGAAACATTCAGCGCGCGCTGCTCTGCTTCTGCCTCGCCAATGAAGCTCAGGATGGCGCGGGCAGAGATGTCGAGCTCGTCGAGGCCAGACGTTGCCTCGATGGCGCGCACCACACGATTGATTCGGAAGATCAGCTGGTTCTTGTCCACGGTGCCCTGTTCGCTCTCTCTTGGTTCCGACCGAAGGTTGCAAATCATTTCAAACATCAATAATCGTTTTCAATATAAGCTCAATGCAATCCGGTGCACAACATTCGTAAGGTTTTTTAGCTGGAAAATTGTCTTATGTCATGAGCGCAATGGTTCAAAAAGGCGCGGAGCCGTGCTCAAAAAACGCAGAGCTGTCAATCCAAGGTGAGGAAGGCAGCTTCCAAGGCCTGCTTTTGCGGCACTCTTTCTTGTTGTTGCCTTGTCCGATGATCGAGGCTCGCCTATCAGATGCACGATGAGACTCGCTGCCGTGGCGGCAGTGACAAGCGGAGTTGTTCGTGGTTGGCATGATTGAAGCGGGTAGTCTCGTCCATCCTGTGATTCTCTGCGGGGGGTCGGGCACGCGGCTTTGGCCGGTGTCGCGCCAGGGTTTTCCCAAGCAGTTCTCGCGTCTGGTCGGGGAAGAAAGCCTGTTCCAGTCAACGGCGCGACGGCTGTCTGGCGAAGGATTCGCGCCGCCGGTGATCGTCACCTCGGCCGAGTTCCGCTTCGTGGTGCGCGACCAGTTGGGCGCCATCGGCATCACGCCGGCGGCGGTGATCATCGAGCCCGCGGCACGCAACACGGCCCCCGCCGTGCTGGCCGCCAGCTTGTGGCTGGAGCAGCGCGCACCAGGGAGCCTCGCACTGGTGGCACCTTCCGACCACCTGATGCCCGATGCCGCCTCCTTCCGCCAGGTTGCCTCTGCGGCAGCGAGGCGCGCCGCCCAGGGCGGCATCGTGACCTTCGGCATCACGCCCACCACGCCTGAAACCGGCTATGGCTACCTTGAGCTTTCCGCGCCGGCCATGGCGGGCGAGCCGGTGCCGCTGCGCCGTTTCGTCGAGAAACCGGCACTGGCTTTGGCACAGGAGATGGTGGCCTCCGGGCGCCATCTGTGGAATGCCGGGATCTTCCTGTTCCGCAGCGACGTGATGTGCGAGGCCTTCGCGCAGCTGGCGCCGGACCTCGTGCCGCCGGTGAGCCGTGCCCTGGCCGAGGCAGTCCCTGACCTGACCTTCCTGAGGCTGGCGCCGACGCCATGGCAGGATGCACCGGCCATTTCGCTCGACTATGCGATCATGGAGCATGCGCGTGAGTTGTGGGCCGTTCCCTATGATGGCGGCTGGACAGATCTTGGCGGCTGGGCGGCCATCTGGGCCGAGGGCGGGGCGGGGGCTGACGGCGTGGTTCAGGAGGGCAACGTGCTGGCGCTCGATTGCCGCGACAGCCTGCTGCGATCTGAGGACGACGGGTTGCAACTGGTGGGCATCGGGCTTGATGGCATCATAGCGGTGGCCATGCCCGATGCGGTGCTGGTCGCCAAGGCCTCAGAGGCACAGCGCGTCAAGGATGCGGTTGAGATCCTGAAGCAGCGCAAGGTGGCGCAGGCCACCTCGTTTCGGCGTGAGCGCCGGCCATGGGGCTGGTTCGAAACCCTGTCGGAGGGCGAGCGCTTCAAGGTGAAGCGCATCGTGGTGCTGCCGGGGGCGGCGTTGTCGCTCCAGTCGCACAAGTTCCGCGCCGAGCACTGGGTCGTAGTTGACGGCACGGCGCGCGTCACCGTGGGCGAGCTTGTGACGATGGTGACGGAGAACCAGTCGATCTACATTCCGCTTGGCGAACGGCACCGTCTGGAAAACCCTGGCGATGCACCGATGGTGCTGATCGAGGTGCAGACCGGAAGCTATTTTGGCGAGGATGACATCATTCGCTATGAGGACGTCTATGCCCGGACATGATGGCGTGACCCTGGGCACCATTGCGGCAGAGCAGGGAGCCGGTTTTGGCACCAGCGGCGTGCGTGGCCTGGTCACCAGCCTCACCCCTGGCCTGTGCATGGCCTATGCCGAGGCCTTCCTCGCCATTCTCGACGCGAAACCCCGCGCGCTGCTGATCGGCCATGACCTGCGCCCCAGCAGCCCGGCCATTGCCCAGGCCTGCCACGCGGCGGCGGCCCGGCTGGGGATCGCCACCGTCAATGCCGGCGTGCTGCCGACGCCAGCACTAGCCTATGCCGCAGAGAAGCTGGGCTGCCCGGCCATCATGGTCACCGGCAGCCACATTCCCTTCGACCGCAACGGGCTGAAATTCTATCGCGCCGAGGGCGAGATATCGAAGCAGGACGAGCAGCGCATCCTTGCCTTCCCGGTGGCGCAGCCGCTTGCCGAGCCGCAGCTCGCGCCGCTGCCGCCCGTCGACGCAAGCCCGCTGGCACTCTATGCGGCGCGCTACCGTCAGGCCTTCGGCGCAGGGGCGCTGCAGGGCATGCGGATCGGTGTCTACGAGCATTCCTCGGTGGCGCGCGACCTGCTGCATGAGCTGCTGCGCGCGCTTGGTGCCGAGACGTTCGGCCTGGCGCGCAGTGACAAGTTCGTGGCGATCGACACTGAGGCCGTGCGGTCCGAGGATCGGGCGCTGGCGCTGCAATGGGCCGCAGAACAGGCATTGGACGCAATCGTGACCACGGATGGCGATGCCGACCGGCCGCTGATCGCCGACGAAACCGGGCATTGGCTGCGTGGCGACCTTCTGGGCCTGCTCTGTGCGCGCGAGCTCGCGGCGGCAACGGTGGTCACGCCGGTCAACAGTACCACCGCGCTGGAGGCCTCCGGCCTGTTCGCGGACGTGCGGCGTACTCGCATCGGCTCGCCGCATGTCATCGCGGGCATGGCGCGGCCCGCCCATCTTCCGGTCGTTGGCTTCGAGGCCAATGGCGGTTTCCTGCTGGGCAGCGCGGCCAGCCTTGGTGGTGCGCAGATCGAGGCGCTGGCAACGCGGGACGCGGTGCTGCCGATGTTAGTGGTGCTCGCTGCCGCGCGCCGCCGCCGGTGCCCGGTATCAGCGCTGGCGGCCGACCTGCCGGAGCGCCACAGCTTCAGCGGCCGGCTGCAGGATGTCGATCCCGCCGCCTGTGCGGCGCTCCTCGCCGCGGCAGACGCCTCGGATGAGGGGATGGAAAGGCTGTTCGGCGAACGGCCGGTGGCCGTGAACCGGATCGACGGTCTGCGTGCCACGCTGGCCTCCGGCGACATCCTGCACGTCAGGCCGTCCGGCAACGCGCCGGAACTGCGCTGCTATGCCGAGGCGCAGGACGCCGCAACGGCGGAGGGCCTGTGCGGCACCTGCCTGTCGCGGCTTGCAGCCCTTCTCACCTGCAAATCTCCCTAGAGCGCAGCGAGCTCTGGTCCACGGTGTAGCCCGCAAGGCTGATGCCGGTGACGGTCAGTGTGTAGCAGCCGGTTGCCTTGGAGGTGGGCGAGGTGAAGTTCGCCTTGCCAAAGCGGCTCGACCTCAGCGTCGCGGCCTTGCTCACCACGCCGCTCCACACTGCCGACACGACGGCGCCGCGCATGACCTGGCCCTGCTGGTTCACCACGACGATGGCGGCTCTGGCCTTGGCAGATCCCGTCCGTGTCACAGAGAGCGAGAGATCGAGGTCACGGATGGACACGGCCTTGGCAGGGGTCGCCGCAGCCACGGAGATGACCTGCGAAGTGACGGCGCTGAGGCCCTTGTCGTCAACCACGGTGAGCCGGACCGTGTAGTTTCCCGATGCGCCATAAGTCTTGGTGACGGTCTGGAGTGTGCCCGTGGTGTCCGTCGTGCCGTCGCCGAAGTCCCAGTAGAAGAACTTCACGCCGCCCTCGGCAGCTGTCGACTGGCTGGCATTGAGGGTGATGGCAACCGGTGCGATGCCGGTGGAGGCGCTGGCCGTCAGTACCGGGCTGGGCGGCGTGCCACCCGACTGGAAGCTTGTGGACACGCGGTAATTGCCGACCGAGCCGTAGTTCGTGTAGCCGGTGCTGGCAGGATCGCCGAGACCGGCGGTGCGAACCTCTATGTAATAGGTGCCGGCGGCCGGCAGCTGGTAGCTGAGCGAGGCGCCCAGCCCATCCAGGGGGTTGTGGGTAGCCAGCTGCGCACCTGAGGCATCAAACAGTGTCAGCACGAGATCGGCGTTGGCCGAGCGACTGGAGGGCGCCAGCGAAGCGGTGAAGGCGCCGGCCGCCGCGGTAAAGAAGAACACGTCGGCATCGCCGGCCTGCTCGATCACGCCGTCCACCGTGCCACCCCTTGAACCCCAAATCGGGCTGGCGGCGGAGATGGAATTGCCGAAATCGTCGGCACGCAGCGGCAGGCCGTTGCTCTGCGCCACGGCGAAGTCGTCTTCCTTGTTGTTCGCGTTGGCATACTCGCCGCGGCTGAACTGCACGATCGTCTTGTAGTAGCCCACGCCCATGATCGGCGCCCAGCTGGTAGCCGGGTCGCTGCCCTGGCCGGTGTAGTAGGCCGCCGAGGACGTACCATCATGGCTGAGGCCAATGTTGTGGCCGGTTTCGTGCGAAATGGCTTCCGCGACCGCCTTCTCGTCGCCACCGCCCAGCATGTTGTAGAACACGAGGGCCGGCTTGTACTTGGTGGAGGTGTCGTTGAACACGCCGATATAGGCGATGCCGCCGCAGCTGCAGTTGTAGACGCCGCTGTTGTGGGTGATCAGAACCGTGGTGCCGTAGGTCTGGTCATTGAGGTCGGTGCGCGCCAGTTGGTCGGCCGACGGAGCCTGTGTGGTCACGTTGACGTCGAAGGGGGCGTAGTCTTCGGCCACGCGCTGCCAGATGTATTGGATGCGCTGCAGCTCGGTGGTGGAGAAGGTCTCGGTTACACCGTCGATGTCGAACGGCTTGGCGGTGATCGTGTTGCCGTTGGTGTTCCATGCCGTGCCGGTGAGCGTGGCGCCATCGAAGTCGAGATAGATGGTCCGATTGGCGCCAGGCCGCGAGTTGAGCAGGAACGTCTGGTCGAGCGCGACAAGCTGGCCTTCCATCAGGGTCTGCTGCACTTCGGCGGTGGCGCCGCGAACCGGTGCCTCCATTTCCTCGACGACGAACATGCGGCCGTTGCCGTCGATGCGCAGCCGGCGGTCGGAGAGAAGTTCCCTGCGCAGGCCCTCGGCCGATTTGCCATACCAGCTGGCCACATCCTGCAGCCGTGCGCCGAGCTTGTTGACGGCGGCCTGGCCTGACGACTGACGTTCGAAATGAGTGATCTGCGGGAAGGCTGGCCGCATGCGCTCGCGAACGTGCTTCAGCGTCTGGGCATCGGCCTGAGTGGAGAGAAGCGAAGAGATGGCGAGCGGCATCAACACAATCTGTGCAATGCGCTTGATACTCATGAACATAATCTAACCTACGCCTTCTTCTCTGCGCAGCATTGTGCCCATCGGGCAGCTGCAGGAACATCGTCACATTCCGGTGTTCATATGAGACGTTAGGGTGTCAGCTTGTTCATCCCGTCGCAATCTGGGAGAACTTATATATGAACTTCCGATGTGCTTACTTATGGCTCGGAAATTGGCGCATCACAGCGGAAGCCTGTATTAGGGTTATTGCGGGCTAGTTAGGGTAAATACGAGTTGAGTTAACTCGTGCAGACGACGCTCCGCAGATCGTGGATTCCACCTCGCGAAGATACGTGAATGCAACGTCGGGTGAGTCTCGAGATGGGTTGAGTGGTGAGTTGCTATAGTAAATCTCACAGATCACCTTGCGTCGTGCCGGTCACGGTTAAGCGTTCATCATGTTCACTCTTCATCGCAATGATGACGTGCAGAGTGTCTCCGCACGAGGCGACAGGAACGCCGGCGTGCGCGATGGGTTTGCGCAAGCGCGATCGAAGGGGCCACGTGGATGGTAAACGCGGACTTCAGCCTGTGCTGTGATTCACCATGAATGGATTCAGGCGTTGGACACCAATGGTGGTCTGGAGGAGTTGATCAACCGTTCAGCAGGTGTGCCGTGCCGTGCCGGCCATTAAGCATGTGGCCCGGCTGAGTGGGCCGGCATTGCGGGCGCAGGATGCGTGGTGGCGGTGGTCAGTTGCCGCGGCGTGCGGTCTGGCGAGGCTGGGTCTTCAGCATCTGGTGCAGGGCCGTGATGAGCTTCGCTGCGTCCTTGCTGGCGGTCGAATAGTAAATGCTGCGGCCGGCGCGGCGCGCCGTGACCAGCCCGTCGAGGCGCAACCGGGCCAGTTGCTGGGATACGGCGGCCTGCGGCATGTCCATGATGGTCTCGATCTCGGACACCGATCGTTCACCATCGGCGAGCAGGCAGAGGATGAGCAGGCGCCCTTCATGCGAGAGGGCCTTCAGCATGCCGGCGGCCTTGCGGGCCTTGGCGAGCATGTCCTTGCGCTCCTTGCCCGAGGCGGTGGGAAAATCGAGGATGCTCATGTGTATACGCCGATAGGGTTGACCCGCTGACCGGCCGTTCGCCGCACCCCGTGAGGGGCGGAGGCAAAACGTGCGACCTGCGGGATGGGTGGTCCTTGCGGCGTCCGGGGTTCGGACGCCCCTGCCCGCGGGCTCTGCTCTAGCAGGGCTTGCGGCACGAGATTGTTGCCGGGCAGGCAGTTGTGGGAGTGAATTGGCGGGCGGTCCCCAGAGGGCCGCCCGCCGGTTCTGGCCTCAGTATGGGCCGCGGCAACGCCGCTTCTTGCCGTCATAGCCCGTGTAGGTGTCAGTCCGCGGGTTGTAGCTGCGGTAACGGTTCATGCACCACTGCACATGGTTCGAGGCGTAGCTGCCGCCGGCGAAGGCATCGCCCACCTCGAAGTTCCAGCCACGATTGTAAGACCACCACGGCCAGGGATACCAGAAGCCGTTGTTGAAGTAGTTGTAGCCGGGATAGCGGTAACGGTAGCGCGGGCCATGCCAGCGACCGTTGCGGTACCAGTTGTTCCAGTGCCTGCCGTTCCAGTTCTTGCCGTTCCAGTGTTGGCCGTTCCAGTTCCGGCCGGGCACGTTGCCGTTCCACCTGCCGTTGTAGTTCTTTCCGGCATAGTAGTTGCGGCCTCCGGGTGCGCGCCAGGTGTTGCCGGGCCGGTACATGCCGCCGCCATTCCAGCCGCCGCCCATTCCGCCAACCATACCGCCACCCATGGGCGGAAACCAGATCATGCCGCTGCCTCCGCGCCCCGCCATGGCAGGTGCGGTCGTCATCAATGTTGCAGCTGCCAGCAGCACGGCTGCCAGCAGGCCGAAACCAAGTCTCTTCATGTCTTGAAACTCCAGAAGGTGCCCCGAATGCCCCAACAGGCTCTTAGCAATCCAGGCGCATGGAAGTCGGTGACGCTTGCCTTCTGGTCAAACTCAACCATGCGCGCGAACGGGTTGCCATGTTCCTTTTCCAGCCAGAACGTGGCGGAATGTTGATGATGGTTAACAATTTTTGAGGCAATCAGGTCTTGCCCAAAGCCCCCGCCTGACCTGCAGCCGATGGTGCACGGGCTGGACAGATGAGGTGTTCCGCGCTGAGGTGCCAGCCATGCGGATCGATCATCTCGTCTGGTACACGGCCGACCTCGCGCAGGGCCGGCGCCACTTCGCCGGCTGCATGGATTGCGAGCCCCTTTATGGCGGCGAGCATCCGGGCGAGGGCACGGCAAACGCGGTGCTGGGGCTCGGGTCTGAAACCTATCTCGAAATCCTCGGCCGCGACGTGAACCAGGCGGAAGGCAGCCTTGATCCCGAAGTGCGCGCACTGCAGGGCGCGGGGGTCTATCACTGGGCGGTCGGCGGCGTCGATCTCGAGGCGCTCGCGGACCGCGCCGCACGGGCGGGACTGTCGGGCGGAGCTCTCGTTCCCGGCGGCAGGTTGAAGCCTGACGGCAGCCGTCTCGACTGGCTGTGCTGGGGTCTGCACGGGCATGATTTCGGCGCGCTCGTTCCCTTCTTCATCGACTGGCGCGGCAGCCAGCACCCGGCTGAGGCCGCGCCGCGTGGCGGCAGGCTGGCGGGCCTCACGCTGTACACGCCGCGCGCCGCCGCGCTGCGGCAGGTGTTCGACGGCCTCGGCCTCGACATCAGGGTAGTGGACGGCGCCGTGCCGCAGGTGGTGGTGGAACTGGAGAGCGGCAAGGGCACGACCGTGCTGAAGTCCTTCACGCCGCTGCCGCGCGGTTACGTGATCTGAGGAGGGAACCCATGAGGCTTCAGAACAAGCGCGTGATCATCACCGGTGGCTCCACCGGAATTGGCGCCGCGGTGGCGCGCCGCTTCCTCGCCGAGGGAGCGAAGGTGGCGGTGTGGTGCCGCAACCCCGCCAATGCCAAGTCCATCGCCGCGGAGCTTCCCGATCTCACCGTGGTGGCTGCCGTCGACGTGGCGGATGCCGAGGGCGTGGACCGTGCCTTTGCGCAGTCGCTCGAACGGCTTGGCGGCCTCGACGTGCTGATCTGCAATGCCGGCATCTCCATTCGCCATGGCTTCGTGGACATTCCGCGCGAGGAGTTCGACCGGGTGCTGCGCGTCAATGTCCATGGCGTGTTCTATGTGAGCCAGCTTGCGGCGCGCCACATGCTGGCGCAGGACAATGGCGGGGCGATCCTGATGACTGCATCGACCTCCGGCGTCACCGCCTATCGCTACTACGCCGACTACAATGCCTCCAAGGGCGCGCTGATCGCCATGATGCGCACCATGGCCATCGAACTGGCGCCGAAGGTTCGCGTCAATGCAGTGAACCCCGGCTACACCATGACGCCGATGCAGGAGGCGGAATACTCGCCCGAGATGCTGACGAAAGTGAATGGCATCATTCCCATGAAACGCCATGCCCGGCCGGAGGACATCGCCGCGCTCTACGTCTATCTCGCTTCGGACGAGGCGGGCTATGCCTCGGGTGCCGTGTTCACGCTCGATGGCGCGGAGAGTGTGGCCTCGGGTGCTGCCTATCTCTAGACGATCTGCAGCTGCGTTCCGCCGAGCGAGGCGAAGGACCGTGAGCGGCAGGTGAGCACGATGACCTGCTGGTTCCGCCCCGCGCGGTTGATGGCATCGAACATCTGCTCGATGCGTTCGTCGTCGGAGAACACCAGCGCGTCGTCAAGGATGATCGGCACGTCTGCGCCGCGTTCGCAGATCATCGCGCCCATGGCCAAGCGCACCAGCACGGCAACCTGCTCCTGCGTGCCGAGCGAAAGCCGGCCGAAGAGTTCGGAGGCCGGCCCCGAGCGGGCGAGCCCGGCAATGGCGAAGTTCTCGCCGATCGCGATCTCGGCCTTCGGGAACACGTCATGCAGGAAGGGCTTGAGATGGCGGCGCAACGGGGCGTTCAACTGCTCGCGGCGGCGCTCATGGCAAGCCTTGACGGTGGACTGCAGCAGCTTCAGCACCTCGACGCGCTCGCCCAGGCGGGCTTCCTCGGCCAGCGCCATCTCCTCCTGCAACTTCAACGTGGCAGCACGCTCGCCCAGCCCGTCGCCGCCCGCCACCTGCACCTCGCCCTCGAGATGGGCAATGCGTACGCCGAGCTTCTCAACTTTCTCCTGCTGGCTCTTCAGCGCCGAGTCCAGGCGCGCCACGCGCGTCCTGAGCCGCTCGATCTCGCCATCCTCCGGAGTCTGCGCCTGCTTCTCGGCCACGAGGGCGGCCTTGACGCGGTGGGTATCGCGCCGCGTGGCGCGTTCGACCTCGCAAGCCTCCAGTGTTGCCGCACGGGTCTCGTCAGGCAGGAGCGTCAGCTCGGAACTCAGTCCGGCGTGGATCTGCTCCGTCTGGCCCTGAATCGCGGCGCGGCGTTCCCGCAGCTTCGCGACGGCTTCCTTGTGGGCCTCGATCTGCGCAGCAACGCTGGCCAGTTCGGCGCGCAGCGCGCTGTTCAGCGTTGCCGCCTGCTGTTGGC
>JBEARP010000249.1:0-2568 GCA_041163105.1 Pseudomonadota bacterium | reverse complement strand
TGTTCCTGTTCGCAGTCGAGGCCTGCCATCGCCGCCTTGCCATAGGCCTCGATCTTGTCCGCCCCGCCTGCCATCGCCACGATACGCTTGGTGAGGAGCTTTCCGAGGATCGGGGCGAAGGCGTGGATCTCGGGCTTGAGGTCTGCGACGTAGCCGCGGCCCGCCCAGGGGTTCTTGACCACGGCGGCAACGCCCAACATCCGCAGCGTCGGGGTTGCGGCGCGCTCCCCCTCGAGATGGATCTCCTCCTCAAAATTAACGAGCTTTCTGATCTTCAGTTCCATGGAAGCCTCTGTGTTCAGGTTGCAGGTTTGGCGCGTGCGAGAAGGGCGAGCAGGTGATTATGCTCGCCAAGCCGCGGAGGGGTGAAGGGGGAAAGTGCTGGCGTCGCGCTGAAGTGGATGGGGTTGGCGGCAACCCGCCAGCCCTTTCTGCCCGCATCGGCATGCGGCACTTCGGCGATCATGCCTCGCGCTGCCACATGCGGATCGTGAATTATGTCTTGTGCATCATTCACCGGACCGAAGGGAAGCTTGCCACCGAGCATCGCGCCAAGCTCGGCCTTACAGTGCTGGCGGGTCCAAGTGCTAACGGCGTCGTTCACTTCCTGCGCATGGGCCCGGCGGCCGGACTTCGTGGAAAGCCGCTGGTCGGCGAGCAGGTCATGCCGCTCCATTATTCGCGTGAGTTCGCGCCAGAAGGCATCATCGACCACACCTATCGACACCCAGCCGTCGGCCGCGGGGAACAGTCCGAAGGGCGCGAGAAGCGGATGACCGTTGCCCGCAGGCTCGGCCACCTTGCCTTCCATGTCATAGAGATAGACGAGGCGTTCACAGAGGCTGAGCATCGCGTCATACATGGCAATGTCAACGAACTGGCCATGGCCCGTCTTCTCCGCATGGCGCACGGCGGCGACGATGGCGAAGGCGAGCATCATGCCGGCAAAGACATCGCCGATGCCGGGCCCGGTCTTCATCGGGTGGTCGCGGTCCGTTCCGGTCATGCTCATCAGGCCGCCCATGGCCTGGGCGACGACATCATAGGACGGCCAGTTCACATAGGGGCTTTCACCGCTGCGCGGATCGCCGAAGCCGGTGATCGCGGCATAGACGAGGCCGGGGTTCTCCTTTGACAGTTCCTCATAGCCAAGTCCCAGTCGCTCCATGACGCCCGGCCGGAAGTTCTCGACCAGTACTTGTGAAGAGCGTACGAGATCGCGGATCGCGGACTTCGACTCTTTGGTCTTGAGGTCAAGCACTATGCTCTTCTTGCTGCGGTTCAGGCTCACGAAGTAACCCGACCAGTCGTGAGCTTCGTCATCGGGACGCCACGGGCCGTTGCTACGGCTGGTGTCGCCCTCGGGGCTTTCGATCTTGATCACCTCGGCGCCATGGTCGGCGAGCATCATGGTACAATAGGGGCCGGACAGCATGCGGCTGAAGTCCAGCACGCGAATGCCTGAGAGAATGCCGCGCGGCGCCTCAGCCACCTTGCACCCGTGACAGGAAGTTGAGCAGCTTCGCGTTGAACAACTCCGGCGCCTCGGCCAGCGCCATGTGGCGCAAGCCCGGCAGGATGACGAGTTCGGAGCCGGGGATTTCCGCTGCGATGGCGCGGCTCATGGCGGGGGAATTGCCGTAGTCCTCCTCGCCCGTCATCACCAGTGTTGGCGCGGCAATCGGTGAATTGGGTGCAACAAGCTCCGTCACTCCGTCGACCAGCACCTGGTAGATTGGCGCATAGACATCCTTGCGGTTGGCGAGGATCCAGCGCCGCACGTCGTCCATCATCTCCGGGTGGCTCAGACGGAACGCGTCGGTGAACCAGCGCGCCAGCGCGGCCTCGACGGTGGCAGCAGGGCCGTCCTGTGCGGCCTGCATCACGCGCGCCTGGATCGCATCATGCGCAGCCTTGTCGCGTGCATGGGCTGAGTGGAGAATCCCGAGTGCCTCCAGCCTGTCCGCATGGTCCATGGCGAAGCGCCGGGCGATCATGCCACCGAGCGAGAAGCCGAAGACGGACGCCCTGGCGATGCCCAGATGATCGAGGAGTTCGACCAGTTGATCCGAAAACATGGTGAGCGATGGCGTGTGCGGCGGCACGCTGCTGTCGCCGTGGCCATGCAGGTCGAAGGTGATGACTCGGAAATGCCGTGAGAGTGCCGGAACCTGCCACTGCCAGGAGTGGCGGTTGAGGCCGAGGCCGTGGACGAGTGCCACGACACGCGTGCCGTTGCCGAAGCTCTCATAGGCCGTGCCGCGTGGCGTCAGCGGGGCCATGCCCTGGCCTTGACGTTTTCACGCGGCTTGAAGCTGCCAATCACCTGCCTGATCCTCGCCAATGCCACTCCCCCAACCTGTTGAAAAGCCTATGCGACCATCCTCCGTGCATTGTAATAGATTTTCGACCTTGTCCGGTGAAAATCTTGCGTCACGCACCGGGCGGAATGTCACTCTCGGACGACGTCGAAGGAGGCCGACCCATGACCAAGTTGCAGCGCTACCAGATGTTCATCGACGGAAAATGGGTCGATGCCGCCGACGGCCGGACCTTCACCTCGATGAA
>JBEARP010000248.1:0-13466 GCA_041163105.1 Pseudomonadota bacterium | reverse complement strand
CTTCAGGAGGGCATCGAACATCCGCATCTTGCGGTCGAGGCCCATCGGCTCGATCAGCGACTGGTTGCCGTCACGTAGGTCGACGGAACACCACACCGGCGGCTGGGTTATGGTCTTGTTCGGCCACTGCCTGTCAGTCAGCCTGACCTGCGGAAACGGACGGTACTTCTCGCGGGGGGAAATCATCATGTCGGGGAACTTTCGGAAATGCCTGGCTTAGCTGGTTTGTCTATCGGTGACCCCCGGAGAGCCAGGGCAGGTGCCCGGCCGGCCCTCAGGGGCAGCTAAGAAGGAGGCGGCCAAGCGCGAGCGGCAGCGACGAAGCTGCTGGCAATGACCGGACGGTGCGCGCATTGGACATAAGCGAAGCTATAGAACAGGTTCCCCGGCGGCGCAACCGGTGCCTGCCCGGCGGGTCCAACGGCCGGCGCCCCATCGCCGGTTACCACGCCGCGCTAGGAAACTTCGCCATGCAGATGCAGCGGCCAGCCGCTCACCTGACTGTTCCGCGCAGGCAACAGCACGCCCTCGAAGGAGAGACAGTCAAAGCCGCTGCGATCGGTCTTGGCATTGCCGCCGAAAATCTCCTGCGAGCTGTTGCATTCCCTCGCCGCAATGCGGAGCGTATCGCTGTCGCCGCCGCCGTTTCCAGCGGCCCAATCTGCAGTGCCTGAAGGCCGGCGCAGGACTGGCATTGACGAGGCAATCCGCCAATGCGGGCGTGAAGACGCCCACCGTGCGCAACCCCGCTGTCGTGCCCAACATCGCGCCGATGGCGAGGTCCACACGGGGCGCATAACCCACCATCTGTTTAACAAGGCGGGTCACGCGGCTACCGCTCAGCATCAAGTATGATGCACGGTGATGATCCGCAGAGTCCAAGCGTTGCGGCATTGATAAACCTTCATGTGACGAACCGAATGCCGCTTCCATGCGTGTTCGTCTGGCAGACCGAACCACCTGTCGGTTCGCTCGAGGAGTGGACCACATTCCTCAAGGGAAGCGCCTCACTATTCGAACGTTTCATCTACTATTGATTGCATGATGAAAGCGTTTACAGCTGGGCCTGAATTTAAGTTTTCATATGCAGACCCGGAAACCCTGCCCCGCTGAACACCATGTTGTGAACGATCGTTTTGATGCTAACATGCTAGCATGAACTCCCGCTCAGAGGGGTTCCGAACTCGGGAGGACCCTGTCCATGTTCAAGAAGACACTCGCCTGCACCATCGCGCTCTCGGCCCTGCTCGCCACCGGCGTTGCCATGGCCGACACCAAGGACAAGAAGATCGCGCTCTCCAACAACTACGCCGGAAACTCCTGGCGTCAGGCCATGCTGAAGAGCTGGGACAAGGTCACGAAACCCGCCGTAGAGGCCGGGATCGTCGCCGCCGCCGACCCCTTCACCACCTCCGAGAACCAGGTGACCGAACAGGCCGCCCAGATCCAGAACCTGATCCTGCAGGGCTACAACGCCATCGTCATCAACGCCGCCTCGCCGGACGCGCTGAACGGCGTGGTCAAGCAGGCCTGCGACGCCGGCATCGTTGTCGTCTCCTTCGACGGCATCGTGACCGAGCCCTGCGCCTGGCGCATCGCGGTCGACTTCGCCAAGATGGGCGAAGTGCAGGTCGACTACCTCGCCAAGAAAATGCCGGACGGCGGCAACCTGCTCGAAATCCGCGGCCTGGCGGGCGTCTTCGTCGATGACGAAATCTCCAAGGGCATCCACGCCGGAGCCGCCAAGAACCCGCAGTTCAAGATCGTGGGCTCGGTCCATGGCGACTGGGCGCAGGAAGTGGCGCAGAAAGCCGTGGCCGGCATCCTGCCGTCGCTGCCGGAGATCAAGGCCGTGGTGACCCAGGGCGGTGACGGCTACGGCGCCGCACAGGCCTTCGCCGCTGCGGGCCGCCCCACCCCCACCATCATCATGGGCAACCGCCAGGACGAGCTGCAGTGGTGGAAGGAGCAGAAGGACGCAAATGGCTACGAGACCATGTCCGTCTCGATCGCGCCTGGCGTCTCGACGCTGGCCTTCTGGGTGGCGCAGATGATCCTTGACGGCAAGGACGTGCCGAAGGACCTGACGGTGCCGTTCCTGCAGATCGACCAGGCAACGCTCGAGGCCAATCTCGCCTCCACCGAAAAGGGCGGCGTTGCCAACGTCGAGTATTCGGCCGAAGACGCCGCGAAGGTCGTCGCGGGCAAGTAGTCTCTTGCCTCCACAAGCGATCAGGCTGGACGGCGTCGAAAAATCATTCGGCGCCGTCCGCGCCTTGGCAGGTGTCGACCTCGTGGTCGCCGCCGGCGAATGCCTTGGGCTGGTCGGCCACAATGGCGCCGGCAAGTCCACCCTCATGCACGTGCTGAGCGGCAATCTGACACCCTCGGCCGGATCGCTGGCCATCGCAGGCGTGCCCCATGCGGCAAGCTGGACGGCCGCCGCCGCGCAGGCGCAGGGCGTACGCTGCGTGTTCCAGGAACTCTCACTCTGCCCCAACCTCACGGTGGCCGAGAACACCCGCATCATCCACCGCTCGCTGAAGGGCTTCGGCTGGAAGCCCCGCGCCCGTGCGCTGATCAGCGCCAAGCTTGACGAGATATTCCCCGACCACGGCATCGGCCCCGACGACGAGATCGCCGACCTCGCCATCGGCCAGCGCCAGATGGCGGAGATCGCCCGGGCCTTCACGATAACCGAGGGCGCACTGCGGCTCGTCATCCTCGATGAGCCCACCTCCTCGCTCGATGCCGTGACGGCGCAGCAACTGCTTGCCTATGTGAAGAAGGAAACGTCGCGCGGCACCGCCATCATCCTCATCTCGCACCTGCTGGGCGAAATCCTGTCCACCGCCGACCGCATCGTGGTGATGAAGGACGGCAAGACCGTCGCCGACCGCAAGGCCGAAGACTTCACCCGCAACACGCTGGTCGCCGCCATGGGTTCGGAAGCGCGCGAGCACAAGCGCGGCGCGGCGAAGAACGCCACGGGCGAAGTCATGGTGAGCGCCCAGCCGCGCAGCGGCGGCGCGGCGTCATTGCAAGCGCGCAAGGGCGAGATCATCGGCCTCACAGGCCTTGCCGGGCACGGCCAGACGCGCATGCTTCTGCAGATCTATGAGCGCCGCCAGGCAGAGGTGAAGGGTGCGCTCGCCTTCATCGCCGGCGACCGCCAGTCGGATGGCGTGTTCAATCTCTGGTCCATCGGCCGCAATATCACCACGCGCTCGCTGGCGACCCTTCGCAAGGGTGGCTTCATCGACCTTGGCGCAGAGGAGAGGCTCGCCGAGGAATGGAAGCAGCGCATGGCGATCCGCACGCCGGACGTCGACAACAACATTCTCACGCTGTCCGGCGGCAACCAGCAGAAGGCGCTGTTCGCGCGCGCGCTGGCCTCCGACGCGGCCATCATCCTGATGGACGACCCGATGCGCGGGGTCGACATCGGCACCAAGCAGGAAGTCTATGCGATGATCCGCGCGGAGGCAGAGAAGGGCCGCACCTTCATCTGGTACACGACAGAGATCGAGGAACTGACTCATTGCGACCGCGCCTATGTATTCCGCGACGGCGCCATCGTCGCCTCGCTGGGCGCCGATGAACTGACGGAGGAGAGGGTGCTGGAAGCCTCTTTCGCGGAGCACGCGTCATGAACCGGCGCCTCCTGCGGCAGGCCCTGCCCTTCATCACGCTCGCCGTGGTGCTGGCCGCGACCTTCTACGTGCAGCCGCGCACAATGAGTTATTTCGGGCTCAATCTGATGCTGCAATATGCAGTGCCCATCGCACTCGCCACCATCGCGCAGATGTTCATCATCACGGTGAACGACCTCGACCTGTCCATTGGCCCCTTCGTTGGGCTGGTGAGCTGCGTCGGCGCCACGCTCCTGTTTGAAAGCCCTGTGCTTGGTGTGCTCGTGCTGCTGGTGCTGATCGCCGCCTATGGTGCCATCGGCGCGCTGATCCACCTGCGCAACCTGCCCTCCATCGTGGTGACGCTTGGCCTTTCCTTCGTTTGGCTCGGCATCGCGGTCATGATCCTGCCGTCACCCGGCGGCAAGGCACCGGATTGGCTAAAAGCCCTGATGACGGTGCAGACGCCGTGGGTGCCTTTCCCCATTATCGCCGCCATCGTGATCGGCGTTGCTGTGCATCTGGCTCTCATGCTGTCCTCCTATGGCGTCATCGCCCGCGGTGCGGGCGGCAATCCGAAGGCGCTCACCCGCGCCGGCTGGTCGATGCTCAGGACCAAGGTCGTGATGTACATGCTGGCGGGCTTCTTCGGCGTGCTGTCGGGCCTCGCATTGCTGGGCCTCACGACATCCGGCGACGCCCATGTGGCGGACCGCTACACGCTCTACTCAATCGCCGGCGTGATCTTGGGCGGCGGCGAGTTCATCGGCGGGCGCGTGTCGCCGCTGGGTGCGGTGGTTGGCGCCCTCACGCTCGCGCTGGCCGGCTCATTCCTCATCTTCCTCAGGATCTCGCCGGACTGGCAGATCGGGGCACAAGGCGCGATCCTCATCATCGTGTTGGCACTCCGGGCGCTGGTTTCATACGGGGAGCAGAAGCGATGATCAGCAGGCTTTTCCGCCAGCCATGGGTGTTCTCGGTCGCTGCGGCCATTGCCGTCTGGCTGGTCACCATCGCCTATACCGGCGGCCAGGGTGCCGGGGCGATCCTCACTGCCGCGCTCTCCTTCGCCACATTCACCATCATCGTGGGGCTTGGTCAGATGATGGTGATCACCACCGGCCCGGGCAACGTCGATCTTTCCATTCCTGCCACCATCACGCTCTCGGGCGTGGTCGCCATGAAGGTGATGGACGAGGACACGGGGCGCATGGCCATCGGCATCGTTGCGGCACTGGGTGCAGCCACACTCGTCGGCATCTTCAACTATGGCCTTATCCGCCTGCTGCGCATTCCGCCCATCATCGCCACGCTGTCGTCGAGCTTCCTGATCCTGTCCACCGCCATTTCCTATGGTCGCGGCATCCGCATCAAGCCGCCGGAACCGCTGGCGGAATTCGCAACGGCGCGACTGGCCGGGATACCGGTCATGACAGTCGCGGTGCTGGCACTCTCCATTGCCATGGCGCTGGTGCTGACCCGCACCGTATATGGCCGGAGCGTTCTGGCGGTTGGGCAGAACAGCCGCGCGGCATGGCTTGCGGGTCTCAACGTGGACCGCACGCGGTTCCTCACCTATGTGCTGAGCGCCTTTCTCGCCGGCGTCTGTGGCATCCTGCTCTCCGGCTTCTCGCGCGGGGCAGCGCTCAACATGGGCGAGGAATTCCTGCTCGCTTCCATTGCCACGGTGGTGATCGGCGGAACCTCGGTTGCGGGCGGCCGTGCCAACGTGCCCGGTATCTGGGGCGCGGCCCTGTTCATGTATCTCCTTGTCACCATGCTCAACACCTTCGGCGCCAGCGCAGGCATCCGGCTGATCCTGACGGGAGTGATGATCATCGGTGTCATCGTCGCGGCAGGCGGTGAGGAGCAGCGGTAGAAGACATTCGCCCTACGGACTGGCCGGACAATCGAGGGAATAGGACGTACTGATCGATGCGAAGTCCTGATCAAACCGCGCCCTGTAGGTTCGGACTGACATCGGATCAGACAGGAACAACCCAAGCTCGCGGTTGAAGGTGGACGAATCCGGCGAGAAGCTGATCGACCCGACATACAGGCGCGAGCCATCAACCAGCATGGTGCGGGCGTGCATGTAGGGCCTCTGGAACGACTGGTCAGGGCCCGTCACATGAACGTCGACGCCCCAGTCCTGCAGCTTCCTGAGAGACGCATTCTGCAGGGTCTGGACTTCATTGGTGGCACCGTTCACGCACAACGGGGAAATCAGGCGCACGGTCACGCCGCGTTCCACCGCTGCGATCAACTCACTCTCGAGCGCCATGTTGCCCAGGAGTTCGCTCGTCACGTCAATCCGCTTGCGGGCAGACTGAATCATTGCGGTCAGCTTACTCGCGGCGTTCACCGGCCCTATCGCAAGGTTCGGCCTGATGATTCGTGGTGTGGGATTGAAGGGAGGGCTTTCTGCACCGACAACGGCTGAATGGCGCCAGTCATTCTCGAACAGAGTCGCGAGATCGCGAATGAGCCCCTTGTCCGCAGTGACAAGGAAGTAATCCCGGTATTGCTGGAATGTGGTCGTGTCGAGACAGGCAGAGCCAACCATTGCCTGACGGTCATCGATGAGAATGACTTTCGGGAAGCTGCGCGGAAAGATCGGGTTGCTGAGATGAAGCTCGCCACCGGAAGCCACAATGTAGTTTGCGAGGTTTGTCTGCTCGGACGGCAGCGCCTGGTATTTTCCATTGGCGACGATGACCTGTACGCGAACACCCCGCTCAATCGCCTGTTGCAGCCCCGCAAGAATTTGCGGATCTTCGAGCACGCAGATCTCGATGCGGATCCTGACCCTTGCTTCAGCGAATGCCTTCAGGAAATCGGCACGACCCGCTTCGGGAAGAATTTTCAACGTGCCAGCAATTGCCGTGGCGGGGAGCAAGAAACAGAGGGCAACGACAAGCAGTACTGCGCCGATACGTGCCCTCATCATGCCATTCGATCTCATCGAGGCCCCCAATATGCCGTGCCCATGGAGGGACAACCCCCCACAAGAGTGGCGTTCAGGTTGCCGACAGTAACAGAGCGCCGATCAGGGCGATAGCTGCGAGGTGTCCATGCTTTCGATGCAGGCCAATGCTGCAGGCATCTCTAGAGTTTGCCCACCGCGTTGATGAAGAAGCCCTGGTCGTTGGCCGTGAGGTCCGTCAGGTCATCCGAGTAGTGGCCGAAATTGTACCCGACACCCACGTCGAAGTTGTCATTGATCTGGCGGTACAGGGCGGCCACCGCGCCCCAATTGGCCGACTGGCTGGCGCTCTCCCACAAACAGCGGCCTTCCAGCAGCACGTCCCATTTCCGGACGACATGCAGATCGGCACGCAACACCGCCAACTGGGCGTTGGAGCTCTCCCAGTTGCCGCCCTCCTCCGGCTGCCATTGGCCAAAGCGCAAGCCGTACTTGCCGCCAATCGAAACCATCTCGGTCAGTTCATAGGTCGCGTCGACGCTGAGGATGTGGCTCTGCTGCGAAGGCCCGCCAATCTCACCGTCGATGTTAACCTGGTCCGGCCCGGGCGCGTCATAGAGATAGACATATCTCGCCAGCGCGTTCAGACGGTCGTTCAGCACGGGGCGATAGGCGTAGCCCAGCGAAGCTTCGACATAGTTGCCACCGATGCTGGAGTCCGTGGCGTCCGAGACGACGGCATCAAGGGCCGCCAGCACCCGCCAGTCATCATTCAGTGCATTGCTGAACCGGGCCGCCAGGTAATAGGCAGTCTGGTCGCCGCCATTGCTCTCGCTGCCATCATCGACGCGCACTTCGCCCTTGACCGAGGCCGTCATTTTCTCGCTGGGGTTATAGACCACGGTGGCTGAGACGGCATTGCGCTGGAATTCGCTGTCGTCAAAGCCCAGGTCCGCCGTGTCGCCCCAGATCATGCCGGACTCGATGGCGCCGCCCAATTTCCACTCGGGCGTTGGGGTATAGGTGACGCCATAGACCTGGGTGAGGCTCGGCTGGTCCGACCAGAAATTGTACTTGTCCTCTGCATAGACCGAGAGCCTCTCGCTGAAGCCATGCTTGACACCCGCCACGATGCCACCCAGTTCGTCTGCCTGGTCGCCTGACAGAAGGTCGTTGGCGACGGAGTTGCCGGGATCGAGGGCATAGCCGATGTAGTAGCGGCTGGCCGCCACCGGTTCATAGCTCAACAGCGCCCGGCCGCCGATACCGCCATCTCCGTAGGACACCTCGGCAGAGCCATCGATGGTGTCGGTAAACTGCCGCGTGCCGCCCACGCCGCCGCGGTTGTTGAGATCGACATTGCCGGTTCGCGCCAGCGTGGCCTGACCGAAGGCATAGACCGACGCCGTGTCGCTGAGGATGCGCGTGAGCTTGACGGCGGTGTCGGTACGCGTTCCGTCTTCATTGCCGTCCGGATTGCTGACGTCGAGTTGCTGGACGCCGGTGGACAGCAGCAAACCCTCGGAGAGAAGGAAGGTGAGGTCCGCCCCGGCCTGCGTCTGGTTCACGTCACCCCCGGCGATCAGCTGGTCGCCATAGACATTCAGGGTCACCCGCTCGGAGAGCTGCAGATCGCCCTTGAGGCCCAGCTCATGGCGGTCCTCCGTCACCTGCTCGTCAAGGGTGGAAAAACCCCGCTCCTTGTAGGCATAGCTCAGCTCGAGGTCACCCTTGGCGCCGGGAATGACATCACCCGGGTCAAGCCTGCCTAACACGCGGTACGCCATCGCCTGATTGCCGTCACTGCCCGCAATGCCGGGATCGGTAATGGTGAGGCCGCCGTTGATCGACTCCGAGAAGCCGAAGCCCGGCCCCTCGGACATCGCCACCTCGCCCTCGAGGAAGGTCTTTTCGGACTTGTAGAGCTGGATGTCGGCACCGGCCAGCGTCTGGTCGGCCGTGCCTGTGCCTTCCAGCGCACCGGTGACACCCACCCGCACATGATCGCCCAGCCATTGCTGCGCACGGCCGCCATAGACATAGCCATCAACGTCGCCCGCCGTGGGCACGAATTCATAGGCCACGACGAGATACTGGTCATTGCCGCCCAGCGCCCCGTCACGCACCAGGTTGCCGGCATCGACGCTGGATGACAGCGGCTCGTTGAGCAGCACGACGCCCTGCAGGTAATCGATCGAATAGTCCCGTCCGAACACCAGCGTGCGACGGTCCACGACCCGACCCGTTACCGGGTTCCGGACCTCGACATAGATCGTCTCCGATCCGGTGGTGACGTCCTGCCGGGTGAGGAAATAGGCCGAGCCGCCGGTACCGCGGAAGATGTCGCGCTGCGGAACGGTGCCAGGCTGGGCGGCGTAGCCGTGAAGCTCTCCTGAACGCTCACCGGAGGCGACCATCTTGTCGGACTTCAGCACGACGTTGGCGCCATACAGCGCACGATCGTTGCGCAGGAACTCTGTGCCACGAATGTCGGTCTTGAAGTTGCCCCACACCACCCGGCTGTCGCCACGCTCGAGGCGGACATAGAACTTGCCGCTCGTCGGCGCATCCTCGATCGCCACCGAGTCATCGCCATAGACGGGGTAATAGTCCTCCGGGTCGATGCGCTTGAGGAAGCTGCGCGGGTCACGGTCGTCAAGCCCCGTCAGCATGTTCTCGACACTGCCATCGCCGGTGTCCGCCGCCGCCGTCAGCAACCACGATCCCTTGATCTTGCCTTTCAGGTAGAACGACAGGCGGCCCTTGTCATAGACGCCGTCATACTCGCCGGGCTTCACGTCCTCGATGTGCTTCGAGCCGCTGCGCGAACCGAGCGTCAGGTCGGCAAGGCCCACGTAGAACCATTCGCTCGACGGAATGTTGACGCTGCGGTCGAAGGTGAGGCTGCCATCCTTGCCGCCCTTCAGCGCCACGTCCACGTCATGTTCGCCGATGGGCAGGATGCGCTGGACAACGAAACCACCATCCGCGTCAACCGGGATCGCCTCGCCCAGCACCTCGACAATCGTGTCCGATGGAACGTTGCGCCCCGCCACGGTGACGGCCCCGCCATCCACCCGGATGTTCCGGAAGGAGGTGTTGTCGTCGCTAAAGCCGGGGGCCGTCGGCCCCTCATCCTCCGGCGCCGTCTCGAGCGAGGACCGGCGCACCAGCGTCAGCGGCCGGGTCTCGTCGAAGCGACCCTTGGCATCATAGACACGCAGCACGTAGGCGAAGTCGTTGAAACCTTGCGTGGCGGAGGACGCCGGCATCGTCCACCGGGCCAGGTTGCCCGCACCCACCTTCACCACGGCGACCGGAGAGGCAGGGGCGTTCCTGCCCGTGGCGAAGATGCGGATTTCCTGCCGCGCGATGTAGGAGGGGTAGTTGCTCGACGCCAGGATCTCCACCTCCTCGCCCACAGCGAAGGAGCGGCGCGAAGACGTGGTGGCGGCGTTGAGGAAGGGCTTTGCATTCAGGCCGTCGTACTTCACCTGAATGTCGGCGGCCTCCAGCGCCCGGTCGGTCTTGCGGTTGGCATCCGTGGTGCCGGGGGTTCCCGCCACGTGCTCACCGTCGACGCTGATCGAGAACAGCTCGTCGGCAGCGTCCTGTGCCTGCGCCAGCGCCGTGCCGCAGAGCAATGCCAGCGCCAGAACGGCGGAGATGCGGGTCGCCCTCATGGCGTTGCCCCCGACACCAGTCGCGTTTCGATCGGCAGGTCATAATGATCCGGCACCGCCGCCCAGCGCTGCGCGATCTCCCGCTTGACGGCATGGAGCCGCGCCTTCGCCAGTGCCCCTTCGCCGCGATAGGTGATCTCGAGAACCGAGGACTGCGCCGCAAGTGCTTCGATCAGCCGGTCCAGACCCGCCGCCCACTTGGGCTTCAGCGCCTCCGACCCCTGCTCGAAGACCTTTCCGTTGAGCTCCAGCTTGACGAGGCGAGAGATTGAAGCCCCGAAGTTGAGCTTCACAACCTTGCCGCCGGTGAGGCGCACACGGCGCGGGTTTTCGGTGGTCAGGTGGTAGCCCGTCGGCAGCGTGCGGGTGTCCAGCTTGACGATGAAGTTGGAGCCGATCGCGGCATCCGGAATGTCGGCACACGGGATGTTGAACCGGCCGTGGGCGTCCGTGGTGATGAGCAGCCCCGTCACGCTGACCACCCGCACCGCCGGCAGCCCCGGCTCACCCTCGTCCTGGTAGCCGTTGCGGTTCTTGTCGTCGAAGACCTTGCCGATGATGTCGCCGCAGTCGAACAAGGCCTCGGCAAGGATGGTGACGCGGGCCCGCGCCGTGGCCACCACCTGCCCCGTATCGGGGTCCACAAGCTGCGCCTGGTTCACAGCCGTGCCCGGGGTTACGGAAGCAGACGCGACCAGCGTCAGCTCAAGCTTGATGTCGCCCTGCGCATCAGGCACCAGACCGTCGAAGGTGAGGCGCCGCCCGTCCACCGTCGGCACCGCCTTCTGGCCATTCGCCACCGCACTGCCGGCAACGAAGGCGAAGCCCGGCGGCATCACGTCCACGATGCGGACGGGCGTGAATGGCACATCCTGCGCCGCGATGACGTATGGAACCTGCTCACCACGCTTCACGGTGTTGACGAGCGCCGTCTTGCTCAGCGTGTTCTTGTCGATGACCGCCACCACCGGCGTGGTGACGGAGGCGGTGACGGGGCCAGTCACCGGGTTGGTTTCGGTGCTGTCGGCGGTGGCCGTATTCACCACCGAGCCTGCCTGCAAATCGGCAATCGCAACAGTGTAGGTGCCGGTCAGAGCGCAGGTCTCGCCCGGCTGCAGCACGGCACAGGTGGTGCTGTCCGGGCTGATCATGGTGTCGCTCACCTCCACGTCGGTGAGGGGCACGCTGCCCGCGTTGCTGGCGGTGATCCCGAAGGTCAGAACATCGCCAAGGGTGATGCTGCCGCTGTTGTCGACGTCGGCATATCCGGTCATCACCTTGGTGATGGTGAGCTGCGGCAGATCGGGTGCGAGCGGCACGCGATTGGAGGTGGACGTGATGTTCGACCCGGACTGGGCGCCGGTCCCGCTCACCGAAGCCTCATTGACGTAGCGCCCGCCGTCGACCAGCGGCGGCAGCGGCACTGTGGGCATCACGCGGATGGTGAAGTCGATGGTGCAGCTCGCGCCCACCGCGAGGCTGCCCCCCTGCGCGGCAGCCGTATCGCCGCTGCCGTTGAAGCTCGCGTTAAGCCCCCCGCAGCTGCCGCTCGGCGCGGCGATTACTGTGTAGGTACCGCGCTCGGTGGGTGTTGCAGCAAAACTGCCGAACTGCGGCGACGGCCCGGCCAGCGTATCGGTAACGACGATGTTCTGCAGTGCTTCGCTGCTGGGATTGCTGACCGTCAGGCGGAAGCCTGCGTCGAAACTGCCGTCACTGTTGGCCGTGGGGCCGGAGAGCACTGCCTTGGAAATGGCAATGCCGGAGGTGGGCACCAGCGTGAAATCATATCCCGTGGCGGTGCCGGTGGAGAGCACGACCCCACTGATCGCCGTGGCGCCGACGGCACCGCCACCCGCACTGCCGGGAATGGCGCGACCGTTGACCAGCGACGGATCGTCAACCGTGCCGCGGGTCACCGTGTAGGTGCCGGGCGGAACGGCGGGAAAGAGGTAGCTGCCGCCCGCCGTGGTGGCGACGGTGAAGGTCACTGCGGTGCCACCGCCGGTGCGGCTCAAGGTCATGCTGATGCCGCCGATGCCGGAGTCGCCGGGGTCCTGAACGCCATTGTTGTTGAAGTCGCGGTAGACCAGGCCCGCGAGCGCCGTGCTCTCGGCCGTCACTTGGCCCGAGTTCGAATTGTTGGCGGTGTTCTCCTCCAGCGAGGTGGTGGCGACGCTGGCGGTGTTGGTGAACACCTGCTGCGTGCTGGAGGCCTCCTCCACCTGAACCGGCGCGGTGACCGTAATCTCGGCGCCGGAGCTCATGGTACCGAAGGAACAGGTGAATGACGCGCCTCCAGCTGCACCCGTGCAGCTGTTCGCAGTGGTAGTGCCGGTCGTGACGATTCCCGTGGGGCTCCCCACAAGTTTCATGCCAGCCGGCAGCGCATCCGACAGCACGACGCTGTCTGCCTCCGACAGGCCGGGCCCGACATTGTTGCGAACCTTGATCTCGAAGCTGAAGGGCTGGAACAGCGCCACCGGCGATTGGGACGGCGTCTTGCTGACAACCTCCACATCGGCACGGGTGCGCACGGAGGTGTTCTCGTCGTTGGTGTTGTTCCGTGAATCGGTGTCCCAGCCACCCGCGATCTCTGGCGATGACAGGGTCGCCACATTATTCGCAACGCCGCGAGCCGTGCCGGTCATGGTGATCTCAATGACGCGCGTAGAACCCGAGAGCATCAGCGGAATGGTGCAGGCAAGCGTGCCAGCGGTGGGTCCGCTGCAGGTGACGCCCGCCGGCGCGCTCACCGACTGATAGGCGAGGAAGTTTGCCGGCAAGGTATCGGTGACCACGACATTCTGCGCCGCCGAGGGGCCGTTGTTCGTGACGATCAGCCCGTAGACCATGTTCGCGCCGATGCCGACCGGGTCTGGCCCGAACTGCGGCTGGGGCGTGTCCACCTTGTTGATCTGCAGATCGAGCGTCGGCGGACGGATATTCGCGTCGACAGAGGCGGAGTTGTTGCTGCCATTATCGCCCGGCGTGGTGGGGGACGTGACGGTTACGCTGTTGGTGACCGTGGTGTTGGCGAGTGCCGTGGTGGCCGCGACGGTGACTGTCACGGTGCGCTGCACACCATTGCCGATGGTGCCGAGGTTGCATTCCAGCAAGCCCGGGGTGGACTGATCTGCGACCGGGCCATCGACGATCTTGCCGGCGGACGGAACCGTGGAGCAGCTGCCGCTGGACGGCACGGCGCTGAGGAAGATCAGGCCC
>JBEARP010000247.1:0-13886 GCA_041163105.1 Pseudomonadota bacterium | reverse complement strand
CTGGTCGCGCCCGGCATCGGCATCGATCTCGCCGAGGGCCACCTGCAGCCGCTCGATCTCGGCGGCAACGCCATCCTTGAGGGCAAGGGCGGTTCGCTCGGCGCGGAGGTCACGCGCGGCTTCCTCCAGCGTCACCCGCTCGGCCCGCAGACGGCGAAGCTCCGCCACGTCGGCAGCACCGCAGGCAGCGAGAAGGGCCTTCAGCCTCTCGCGGTGATCAGCCAGCGCCTTCTCTGCCGCATCGCGCGTGGCCTGCGGTGGCGAGACGGTGACGGCGACATCCGCGCCCACCGTGATGATCACGGGCTGGGTGACCGATCGCGCGGCCGTGCCGGACACTGCGATGCCGTCCATCCGCACATCGGCGCCGGGGCCGGCCTCTATGGCAACGCGTGGCGCTCCGGCGTCCAGCCTGGCGCGCAGCTTCGCCTCCTCGGTCTCGAGCTCTTCGAGCTTCTTCAGTGCGGCGTCATCCACGCGATGGGCTTTGAGCGCCGCGTCATTCGCGGCGGCACGGCTGCGAAGGCCTTCGAGCTGCGCCAACCGCCCGGCGAGGGACTCGCGCTGCGCCAGCTTCACGGCGAGGCTGGCGAGGCGGGCAAGATCGCGTTCCTCCGTGTCGAGCCTGGCGGCCTCGGCATCGCCGGCCTGCTTGCGCTCCGACACCGTCTGGAGCGCAGCTGTCACCTTGGCCATGTCGGCATCGAGTGGCCCCAGGTCCTTCGCCAGCTCCGCGAGGCGCGTGCGCTGCGTATCGATGGCGGCGGCGCGGCGCTTCAGCTCGTCCAGCTTTTCCTGCTGTGCTTCGGCCAACTCATGGGACTGGCGCTCGTCGGCGGCGAGGCGCTTCAGTTCCTCGCCGGTCTTTTCGGCCTCGGCAAGCTTGCGGCGGCTGTCGTCGAGGTCGATCTTCATCGCCTGCAGCGTGGCAGGATCGTTTGCCGCGCGCTGCTCGGCGCGGAGCCTCGCGAGTTCGTCGAGCTTGGCGTCGAGTGCTGCGAGGCGCGTCTCGGCGTCCATGCGGTCGGTGGCGAGGCTGGCACTCTGCTCGATGGCTGTGTGCAGCGGGCCGCCCGTCTTCGGGCGACCGCTATCCGTCAGGTAGCGGCCGAGATCGTCCTTCACCGCGCCCAGCAGCTGGCGAGCGCGCTCGCCTCCAACGAGTGTGCCCACCTCTTGCTGGATGACGGCATTGAGCTGGCTTGCGGCAGCCTCCGAAGGTTCGGGCAAGTCGAAGGAGTGGCCCTGCTGCACCCACAGCAGGCCGTAGCTTGCCTCGTCCAGCGCGCGGGTTGACCTCGGCGCGATGCCGAGCAGGTTCCAGACATGCTCGTCAGCCTCGGCATTGCGCGCGATTTCCACGCCGTCTCGCACCAGGCTCGCGGATTTGCCTTTCAGGAATGACTTGGCGATCTCGTAGCGCTTGCCGTCGTGCTCAAAGGCCACCGTGATCGACACGGGCAGCGACAGACCATCGGTGGCGAGGCCCGCGACCTCACGGGCCGTGGACGAGTGCCGCTCGAAGAGGCAGGTGCGAATGGCGCGGAACAGCGTGGACTTGCCGGCCTCGTTGCGCGCCGAGAGGATGTTGACGCCGGGGCCGAAGCCCTCGATGCGGGCCGGCGTGCCGAAGCGGCCGCAGCCTTCGACGGAGACGGACAGGAGCTTCATGCCGCCTCTCCCCGATTGTCGCGCGTGAGGAGGTAGAGCTGCACGAGTGCGTCCTCGGCGCGGCGGCGCTCCAGCGGGGTCAGCGCGGCATTCTCCGCCTGTTGCTTCAGCTGCTCGGCGGCCTCGCGCAGCACGCCGTCGAAGTCGATCTTCTCGAGGTCGGCAAGGGTGGGGCGCAGGTGGAGGCCCGTGAGGTTCGGCTCCAGCCAGAACATGGCGGCCTCCAGCGTGGCGAGGCGGCGCTCGAGATCGGCGCGGGCGGTGAGGTCCAGCGTGCCGCGCAGGTCGAGGCGCAAGAGCAGGCGCGTGAGATCGGGGAGCGCGCGCAGCCGCTGCTCGAGGCCGTCAAGGTCGGCGGCGCCTGAGAGGTCCTCGGTTTGCGACAGCCAGCGATAGGCGCCGGTGCGCTGCGGCGTCACCTTCGGCGGGGCGCCCGGAGCGGCGATTTCGACCAGCAGCACCTGGCCCACCTCCTGGCTGTTGAAGCGGTCGGCCTCGGGCGTGCCGGAGTACCAGGTGGCGGGGCCGATCTGCAGGGTGCGGTGCCAGTCGCCGAGGGCGAGGTAGTCGAGGCCGGCGCGCTTCGCGCGGTCAGCGGCGATCGGGTTGTTCGCTTCCCCGGCGGAATCGAAGCCCTGCACCGAGCCGTGGGCAAGGCCGATGCGGATCAGGCCCACGGCGCTTGTTGCGGTGTCCATCCACTCGGTGAGATCGTTCACCTCGCTCTTGCGGCGGAGCGGTGCGGGCAGCAGCACCGCATCCGGCCCCAGTGGTGTGACCTCGGGTGAGAGGTGAAGGTGGACGTTGGGCGGCAGCCCCAGCGCGCGGGCGCGGTCCCACACGCCATTGCCGCGATGACAGTCATGATTGCCGGAAATGACGTGCCAGGCGACGGCAGGAAAATTCCGCATGCGCTCCAGGGGCTCAAGCAGCGTCTTCTGCGCCGGTGCGTCATTGTCATAAAGATCGCCCGCCACCAGCACATGGGCCGCACCTTCGGCTGCCGCCAGGCGGCCGATTTCCTCGATGACGGCCAGGCGCGCCTGGCGCAGCACGTTTTCCTTGTCACCGAAGTTCCGGAACGGCTTGCCGATCTGCCAGTCGGCGGTGTGGATGAATCGCATGAGCCGAGCATGGAAGCCCGGGGCCCGGGGGTCAACCGCCGCAAAATTCCACTGGCGAAGCGGCGCACAAGTCCCCATATGTCGGGCCGAGAAGTTTGGAGGTTACCATGTCACTGCTGTTGAACATCATCTGGATCCTGCTGGGTGGCGCCTGGATGGCCTTCGGCTGGCTGGTCGCGGCGGCGATCATGGCGATCACCATCATCGGCATTCCGTGGGCGCGTGCCGCCATCAACATCGCGCTCTATACGCTGATGCCCTTCGGCTACACCGCGGTGCCGCGCGACCGGCACACCGGCCAGGAAGACATTGGCACCGGGCCGCTCGGCACCATCGGCAACATCGTCTGGCTGGTTCTGGCCGGCTGGTGGCTGGCGCTGATGCACCTGGTCTGGGCGCTGGCGCTGGCCATCACCATCATCGGCATTCCCTTCGCCTGGGCGCACCTGAAGCTGGCCGGCATTGCGCTGTGGCCGGTTGGCAAGATGATCGTGCCGAAGGACCAGGCGGGCATGCCCGCGCACCCGCGCGTCTGATCAGGACACACGCTTCTCGCGGAACGCGTCCACCGTGCGCATGACGCCACGCAGTTCCGCGAGACCCTTGAGCCTGCCGATGCAGGAATAGCCCGGGTTCACCTTCTTTCCGATATCGTCGACGATCAGGTGGCCGTGGTCGGGTCGCATCGGGATCTGTCGCTTCTCACGCGTCTCAAGATCGCGGAGCGCCGCGACGACGCCAATCATGTCGGTGTCGCCGTCCAGGTGCTCGGCCTCGTAGAACGAGCCATCCGCCTCACGCGTGGTGTTGCGCAAGTGCGCGAAGTGGATGCGCGGGCCGAAGTCCCGCGCCATTTTCACCAGGTCATTCGACGGGTTCGCGCCATAGGAGCCGGTGCAGAGGGTGACGCCATTGGCGGGACTGGGCACCGCATCGAAGAGTTTCTGGGTATCGGCCTGCGTGGAGTTCACGCGCGGCAGGCCGAACAGCGGGAAGGGCGGATCATCCGGGTGGATGGCGAGCTTCAGTCCGCATTCCTCCGCCGTCTGAGCAATGTCGCGGACGAAGAGGAAGAGGTGCTCGCGCAGGCCGTCGACCGTGATGTCACGATACTCGTCAAGCTGGCGCAGGAAGCTCTGGCGATCATAGACCGTCTCGCGTGCCGGGACCCAGTCGATGAGGTTGCGCTCGAGCTGAGCCAGTTTGCTTTCAGGCCAGGAGGAAAGCCGCTCGCGCGCCGCCGCGATGCGCTCGGTCGGGTGGTCTGCTTCGGCATTGCGGCGCTTCAGGATGAGGACGTCATAGGCGCAGAAGTCCACCATGTCGAAGCGCAGCGCCGTGCCGCCATTGGGGAGCGGCCAGTCGAGGTCCGTTCTCGTCCAGTCGGTGATGGCCATGAAATTGTAACAGCAGACCTTGATGCCCGCCTTGGCCACGGCGCGAAGCGAAGCCTTGTGGTTGTCGATCTTGGCCTTGAAGTCACCCGTGCGGGTCTTGATGGCTTCCGGCACGGCGATGCTTTCCACCACGTCCCAGCTGAGGCCGGCGGACTCGATCTGCGCCTTGCGCTTCAGCACTTCGTCATCGGTCCAGGCCTGGCCGCGGTTCATGTGGTGGAGGGCGGAGACGACGCCGACCGCGCCCGCCTGCCGCACATGGGCCAGCGTCACAGGATCGTCAGGGCCGAACCAGCGCCAGGTCTGCTTCATGGGTGAGTGCTCCGGAAATTTTCGTAGGTCTTTCTGCTGCCGTTGCGGAACAGGCTGTCGAGCGCTGCGGTGACGGCCGTGGTGAAGCGGGGATCGGCGGGCAGGTCGCGGCCGAAGATCTTTTCAAGGCCAAGGAGGGCGGGGGCAAGGCGTTCGGCACTCGGGCCTGCGGCATCGGCTCGGGTGCGGAGTTCGTCCTTCAGCGGATCGCGCACGTCGATCGCGCCGCCCTTTTCGTCGACGCCGGTCACGTAGCGCATCCAGGCGGCGACGCCCAGGGCCAGGCCATCGATGGGGGTGTTCGCCCTCAGCCGGTCGCGGATGGTGCCGAGCAGGCGCTGGGGCAGTTTCTGCGAGCCGTCCATGGCGATCTGCCAGGTGCGGTGGCGGAGGCCCGGATTGCGAAAGCGGGTGAGGAGGGCCTGCTTGTAGGCTGAAACATCCGTACCCGGAGGAACGGCGAGGGTAGAGGTCACTTCCATGTTCATCAGATGACCAACGAAACCTGCAAGCGCCTCGTCCTTCATGCAGTCGGCAATCGTCTCGTGACCCGCGAGATAGCCGAGATAGGACATGGACGAGTGGGCGCCATTGAGCAGGCGCAGCTTCATCGTCTCGAAGGGGGCGATGTCGGTCACGAAGCGGGCGGCCCAGTCAGGCCGGCCCTGCGGGAAATTGTCCTCGATCACCCAGTCGGTGAAGGCCTCCGTCACCACGGGCCACTGGTCTTCGAGGCCGATAGCGGCGGCGATGCGGGTCCGGTCACCATCGGTGCTGGCGGGGACGATGCGGTCCACCATGGTGGCGGGGAAGGCGACGTGCTCGGCCACGTAGGCGCCAAGCGCGGGGTTGCGCAATTCGGCGAGGCGCCTGACGACCTTTGCCACGGTGCGGCCATTGGCGGGGAGGTTGTCGCAGCACAGGACTGTGAAGGGCGGGAGGCCGCGGGCCTTGCGGGCGCGGATCGCCTCCACCAGGAAGCCGGGGGCGGAGCGCGGGGTGTCCGGATGGCTGAGGTCGTGGAGAATGTCCGGGTGCTGATCATTCAGTTCGCCCGTCGCCGGATCGTGGCAATAGCCCTTCTCGGTGACGGTGAGGGAGACGATCTTGACGGACGGCAGGCACATGGCCTCGATCAGGGCTTGCGGGTTCTCCGGCGCCACCAGCACGCCGCGCAGCGATCCGATCACCCGGCAGCGTTCGCCCGCTTCATCGGACTGGGCCAACGTGTAGAGGAAATCCTGGTCCTTCAGCGCATCGCGTGTTTCGCCCGAGCGCAGGCTGGCGCCGAGGATGGCCCAGCGGCGATCGCCCTTCGCCAGCACGGCATCGGTATAGTCCGCCATGTGGGCGCGGTGGAAAGCGCCGACCCCCAAATGCACGATGCCGATATCCGCCAGCAGCGGATCATAGGACAGTGCAGCGGTGCTGAGTGAAAGCCTCGTCATGGGCCTCCAGTGCTATTATACAAGTGCGATCTGCTCAAGAAGGATCGCCTGCCCATGCCCGAGATGATGCGCGCCGTTCTCTGCCGCAACCCCGGCGAGTTGGAGATCGTCCAGTATCCCGTGCCGGAGCGGAAACCCGGCGAGGCGCTGGTGAAGATCCGCCGGGTGGGCGTGTGCGGCACCGACATGCACATCTACCAGGGCAACCAGCCCTACTTCGCCTACCCCCGCGTGATGGGGCATGAGCTCTCGGGCGAGATCGTCGAGGCTGGCGCGGGCTCGGAACTGAAGCCGGGCGACCCGGTTTACATCGTGCCCTACCTGCACTGCGGGCACTGCATTGCCTGCCGGGCGGGGAAAACCAATTGCTGCACCAGCCTGAAGGTTCTGGGCGTGCATGTCGACGGCGGCATGTGCGAGTACCTGGCACTGCCCGAGACGCACCTGTTCAAGGCGGAGGGAATCACGCTGGACGAGGCAGCGATGGTGGAGTTCCTGGCGATTGGCGCCCATGCCGTGGCCCGTGCCCGCGTGAGGCCCGGCCAGCGCGCGCTGGTGGTGGGGGCGGGGCCGATCGGCGTTGGCGTGGCGATCTTCGCCGGGCTCAATGGCGCGGAGGTGACGGTGCTGGACGGGCGCGAGGACCGCCTGGCCTTCGCCAGCAGTCTCCGCCCGGTGCAGCACACGATCCGGCTGGGCGAGCATGACGTGGAGCGGATGAAGGACAATACCGCAGGCGAATTCTACGACGCCGTGTTCGACTGCACCGGAAGCCCGAAGGCGATGGAGCGCGGCTTCGGCTTCGTGGCGCATGGCGGCACCTATGTGCTGGTCTCCATCGTGCAGGGGAATATTTCCTTCAGCGATCCGGAATTCCACAAGCGCGAGACCACGCTGCTGTCGAGCCGCAATGCGACGCTCACCGACTTCGCGACGGTGATGGCGGCAATGCGGGACGGGTTGGTGCCGACGCGGGCGATCAAGACACATCGCGCGCCGCTGTGGGAGGCGGGGGAGCGCATGGCGGAATGGATCAGGCCCGAGGCGGGGACGGTGAAGGCGGTTCTGGAGCTCGAGCCGCACTGAATTCCATTGCAGGAAAGAAGTCCTTGACAGCGCGCGCTCGCTGTGCTATAAAGGCGCATACTCGGAAATTGTGACTGAACGGCCTCGGGCGAGGGATCGCCGCGGGGTCTTTTTCGTTTGCGTCACCCCGGCGAAGGCCGGGATGACGTCGTCAAACAGAGGGATGCCAGTGATGACCGCTCTACTTCAAGCCCGCCGCGCCGGCCTCGCCGAGGTCGCTTCTTTCCGCGATCTTGGCGTTTTCCTTGCTCTTCTCGGCCTGCGCTTCCTCGCGGCGCTTCATCACCTCGTAGATGATGGCGCCGATGAGCGACATGCCGATGATGATGACGGCCAAGGCCGAGAGCACGGGCGTGGTGCCCTGGCGGACTTCGCCCGCCAGCACGGTGACCAGCGTCTTGTCAGCCAGGATGGCGAAGGTCGTGGTGTTGTAGTTCTCGAAGCTCGACAGGAAGGCGATGACCGAGGCCGAGATCAGCGCCGGCTTCAGGAAGGGCAGCAGGATGTGCCAGAACACCTGCGGGTGCGAGGCGCCAAGGTCGAGGGCTGCTTCCTCCTGGGCGCGATCGAAGCGCTGCAGGCGGGCCATGATGATCAGGAGCGCATAGGCCGCGATGAAGCTCGACTGGCCGAGGATCGACAGGATCACGCCCTTGTAGAACCAGGCCTTGGTGACGTCCGTCATCCCCATCATGTCCTTCCAGAAGATGACGGTGGAGATGCCGATGATGACGCCGGGCGTGAGCACCGGCGAAACGGTGACCAGATAGAAGGTGCCCCGCGCGCGGTGGTAGATCTGGCTCATGATGATGGCGGCGGCGAGACCCACCGGCACCGAGACCGCGACGACGCCCAGCCCGATGATGATGGAGTTCCTGAGGCCCTCCATCATGGCGCGGTGGTTCCACAGCTTCACGAACCAGCTCAGCGTGAAGCCCTCGAAGGGGTAGGCCGTCGGGTAGTTGGGCGTGTTGAAGGCGGTGACGCTCATCACCGCGAGGGGCCCGAAGAGATAGAGGAAGAAGATCGCGATGTAGAAGCCGATCATCGCGCTCATGACGGTTTTGGAGCTCACTTGATCGTCTCCCCCAGCGATACCTTGAACAGCCTGAGCATCAGCATCACGAAGGCGATGCAGGCGGTGAGCAGGATGAAGGCGTAGGCGGCGCCACGCGGCCAGTTGAAGGCCTGGAAGAAGAAGTCATAGACGATCGAGGTGAACCACAGGGTCGAGGGCCCGCCGAGGAACTGCGGGGCCGCGAGCGAGCCGGCGGCCAGCATGAACACCATGGTGCAGCCCGACGCGATGCCGGGCTTCGCATAGGGAATGACCACGTCGCGGTGGATCTTCCACCACGGCGCGCCAAGATCGCGTGCGGCTTCGACCTGGTTCTTGTCGAGGCTTTCGATGGCGTTGTAGAGCGGGAAGATCATGACGAGGAGATAGGCGTAGGACAGGCCGACATAGAGGCCGACGTCCATCGCCATGAAGTCGAGCGGCTTCTCGGTGAGGCCCAGGCCCATGAGCCCCTGGTTGATAAGGCCCTTCGAGGCCAGCAGAAGGCGCAGCGAGAAGGCACGCAGGATCTCGTTGACCCAGTAGGGGACGATGAGCGCCAGCATGATGAGGCGCACCTTCTGGGCGCTTCCGGCCTGGGCCATGTAATAGGCCAGCGGATAGCAGATGGCGAAGTTCAGCGCCGTCACCAGCACGGAGGTGACGATGGTGAAGATGAAGGCGCCCATGTGGTTGGTGTTCCACGTGCCATCCGAGGGCGTCACGAAGAAGGACTTGTACTGCTCGAGCGTCAGGACGTCCTCCGGCCCGCCGCGCTTCATGGGCGGCAGCTTCGGGTGGAAGCTTTCGACCACCATGTAGAGATAGGGCAGCACCACGAGGAACAGCGCCCAGAAGGCGACCAGTGCGATGAACACGATGCCGAGCGCCGTGCCGTTACGCTCGAAGAAGCTCTTGTGCGTCGGATCATGGGCGGTCTTCTTCTCCGCCTTGGCCATGAGCCAGAAGGCGGCGATCACCACGACGGGAATGAGGAAGACGAGAAGCCGGCTATTCACGGGCCATCTTCCCTTCCGGCAGCACGACGCTCATGGCGGGGTCGTAATGGACGTGCGCGGTCTCGCCCTGCGCCGGGATCGGCGCGCCGCCGTGGCGGCCCACGGTGACGGTGATGTCCTTCTTGGTCGCGCCCTTGAGGAAGACGTGGGTGGCGTTGCCCTCGAAGGCGGTGGAGAGGGTCTCGGCCGCGATGGTGCAGCCGGGCGCGCCGTCGCCCAGCCGGAAGCTTTCGGGCCGCACGAAGAGAATGGCCTTGTCGCCAACCTTCAGCCCCTTGGGATTGGCGCCGCGCAGGGCGCCGTGTGCCGTGTCCACCACGGCGAAATGGGCATCGGCGGCCGAGACGCGGCCGACAAAGGGATTGTTCTCGCCCACGAAGGAGGCGACGAAGGCGGTGTCCGGATGGTCGTAGACGTTCTTGCCGTCCGACACCTGCTGGATGACGCCGTCAGACATGACCGCGATGCGGTCCGACATGGTGAGCGCCTCGCCCTGGTCGTGGGTGATGTAGATGAAGGTGATGCCCACCTGCTGCTGGATGGCGCGGAGTTCCGTGCGCATGTGCTGGCGGAGCTTGAGGTCGAGTGCCGAGAGCGGTTCGTCGAGCAGCAGCACCTTGGGCTGGACCGCGAGTGCGCGGGCGATGGCCACGCGCTGCTTCTGGCCGCCTGAAAGCTCGCTCACCAGCTTGTCGCCCTGGCCGGACAGCGCGATGAGGTCAAGGAGTTCTCCCGCCTTCTTCATGCGCGCGGCCTTCGACATGCCACGCACGCGAAGTCCATAGGTAATGTTGTCGGCCACCGTCATCAGCGGGAAGAGGGCGAGATTCTGGAAGATCAGCGCCGTGGGGCGCTTGTTGGGGCCGATGCCGCCCATGTCCTGGCCGCCGATGCGGACCTTGCCGGCAGACGGGTCGAGGAAGCCCGAGACGGTGCGCAGGATCGTCGTCTTGCCGCAGCCCGAGGGGCCGAGGAAGGAGAAGAACTCGCCGCCCCTGATGTCGAGCGTTGCGTCATCGACGGCCGTGAACTGGCCGAACCGAACGGTCACGTGATCAAGTTCTACGCCGGCGCTCATGCGCTCATCACCCCTGCTGTCTGATCCGGGGCCGTCTTACGCGGCCTGATCCCGAATTTCTATCGAAGACCCTCACAATTCAAGTAGGGCCAACCATTGCCTGAAAAAGAACCAGCCCCGGCGATGCGGGGCTGGTTGCCAAGTGTCGTGATGCCGATCAGGCGGACTTGAACTTGTCCGCGTACTGCGTGCGCAGCTCGCCAAACCAGGACGGCTCGGCCGGGCGGTGCCACAGGTTGGCCAGCGCGTCGCCGGGGAAGGACTCCTGGAAGTTCGCCTTGGCGGCCGGCGAGAGCAGCGCGTCGGCGCCGATGACGGTCGGGTTATAGCCCGAACCTTCGGCGGCGGCGGCGGAGACTTCCGGCGTCTGCAGGTACTCGAGCAGGGCATAGACCTGATCGGTGTTCTTGGCTGCCTTGACGAGCGACAGGCCGTCGAGCCACGCAATGGCGCCTTCCTTCGGCGCCTGGTAGGACACGGGCTTGCCTTCCTTCTTGAGCGACAGCACGGGGCCATCCCAGGTCTGGCCGATCCACACGTCGTTCTCCATCAGGCCCGACTTGGTGTTGTCGGCCGAATCCCAGAACTGCTTGATCCAGGGCTTGTGCTCGATGGCGAAGGGGAGCAGCTGGTCATAGATCTTCTTGAAGCTGTC
The DNA here is from genome assembly GCA_041163105.1 of Pseudomonadota bacterium. GTDB lineage: Bacteria > Pseudomonadota > Alphaproteobacteria > Rhizobiales > Aestuariivirgaceae > Aestuariivirga. The sequence goes on along the minus strand of JBEARP010000247.1, from coordinate 3,039 downwards.
CGGATCCTTGAACGCGTCAAGCATGCGGTTGGAGGGCAGCTTGCCCGAGGCATCCATCCACAGGCCGATGCCGAGCAACAGCGAGTGCGGGCGGCCCTGGACGTGGCCCTTGACGTCGTCACCCCACAGCGAGCCATAGCTGAGCTCGGCCGGGTTGCCCTTGTAGAGATCGGTACGCCACGAGATGGCTTCCGAACCCCAGAGGTGCGGCAGGTGATGGAGACCGCCATCCCATTCCCAGAGCTCCTTGGAGCTGGCCAGCAGGCCGGGGATGATGTTGCCGACGTTCTTCAGCTTGGCCATGTCGAAGGGAGCGAGCACGCCCAGTTCCTTGAACTGGGGGGCGCGGTCACGCGTGGGCTGGCAGAGATCGAAGCCTTCGCCGCCGGTGGCCTGCAGCTTGTTGATCTGCTCCTCGTTCTGCGAGAACGGGGTCTGGTTCACCTTGATGCCGGAGGCCTTCTCGAAGTTCTCGAGAACCGGAGCGGGGAATTCGTCCGACCACATCAGCAGGTTCAGCTCGCCCGAGGAGGAGAGCGCATTCTTGGTGTAGAGCGGGCCAGCCAGGCCGATGGCGCCCAGGGCGACGGCCGACTTCATCAGGGTACGGCGCGAAAGCGCCGCAGCGCGCATGGTTTCCTGCGCGGGTGTAAGTTTCGTCATACGAGAACGTCCTCCGTGTTTGGCTCCGGCTTTAGTGCTGGCGCCTGAGTTGCGTGACCGGTCCGGTTCATCCCGGCTTCTGGTGTCTTTTCAGGACAATATGACGATCACGTAACAGGAGGCAACGGGATTGTGCAGGGCTTGAGGGAAGTTAACCTGAGGAGGCTTGCGGGTCAGGTTTTAGGTGTTTTCAGGCCGCAACCCGGTTGCGGCCGGCCTGCTTGGCCTCGTAGAGCTTGCCATCGGCGCGCGCCACCAGCGCGCTGGTGCCCTCGCTGCCCGCCAGTTGCGCCACGCCGAAGGAGGCGGTTACACGCAGCATGGTGTTCGGCGCGCCGGGTTTTTGCCAGAATTGCGCCTCGAGCTGGGCCTTGATCTGGGCCGCCACCTTGGCGGCACTGTCCAGCGGCGTGGCGGGCATGACGATGGCGAATTCCTCGCCGCCGTAGCGGGCCACCGTGTCGCGCCCCTTGACGTTGCTGGACAGGACTTTCGCGAACCATTTGAGAACATCATCGCCGGCCGGGTGCCCATAGCGGTCATTGATCGACTTGAAGTGGTCGATATCCGCCAGAATGAGCGACAGGGGCTGCGCCCCGTTGCGGGCGCCGGCAAGCTGCGAGGCCAGCACCACGTCGAAGCCGCGGCGGTTCTTCAGGCCGGTCAGCGGGTCGCTCAGGCCTTGCGCCTCGGCGGTGGCGAGGTTGGTTTTCAGTTTTTCGATCTGGCGCTGCGAGGTTTCAAGGCTGGCCTGCAGGTTGGAGGTGCGGGCCTTCATGTTGTCGTTCTCGATCATGAGGTACGAGATGATGATGCGCACCTGCTCGGTGCGGAGGCTTTCGTGCAGCTCCTCCTTGGCGCGCTCCAGGACGGTGGAGAAGTTCTCGTTGGCCACCGCGTGCTGGCGCAGCAGGCTGAGGAGCTTGCTGACCTCGTTCTGCACCGGGTCTCCCGAGGTATCCGGCAGCGGCACATCGCCGCCGGTGTCTGCTGCCGCGGGCGCCGGGCGAGCCGGGCGCAGCGTGTCCCACAATGTGCCGAGCAGCGTCGCGGCGATGAGCAGCGTCACCGCGCCGAGCTGCAGGACCTGTTCGTTCGGGAAGCTGCCCGGGCTGCGGATCAGGTAGAGCGCAGCGATCCCGGCAATGGCCGACACGACGGCAAGCACGATGCGCTGGATCGGGATCATGATGGGTGCAAGCCCGCAATGTTGGTTTGCGGAGAGACTAGCCGCCGCTGCTTGCGGCAAACTTGCATGGCTCGCCTGCCCAAACTACCGCGTGACGGGAGGTCGTTGCCCCGGTAGCCTTCGCGCCAAAATGCAGCGCCCAAGGGAGGCCATCTTGCGCAAGAAGAACAAGACCATCATCACCTGCGCCATCACCGGCTCGATCCACACGCCGTCGATGTCGCCGCACCTGCCGGTGACGCCCGACGACATTGCCCACCAGGCGATCGAGGCGGCCGAGGCTGGCGCCGCCATCCTGCATCTTCACGCGCGCGACCCCGAAAACGGCAAGCCTTCGGGCGACCCGGACACCTACAACCGCTTCCTGCCGCGCATCAAGCAGAGCTGCGATGCCATCGTGAACATCACCACGGGCGGCGGGCAGGGCATGAGCATCGACGAGCGCATCAAGGCGGCGGAGGCCTTCTCGCCCGAGATGACGTCGCTCAACATGGGTTCGATGAACTTCGGCCTGTTCCCGATGCTGAACCGCTACAGCGCCTTCGAGCACGAGTGGGAGCGCGCCCACCTCGAGAACTCCAAGGACTTCATCTTCCGCAACACCTTCGGCGACATCGAGAAGATCCTCGAGAGGCTGGGCAAGGGCCATGGCGTCAAGTTCGAGTTCGAATGCTATGACGTGGGCCATCTCTATACGCTCGCCCACTTCCTCGACCGCAAGCTGGTGACGCCGCCTTTGTTCGTGCAGACGATCTTCGGCATTCTGGGCGGCATCGGGCCCGACCCGCAGAACGTTATGGTGATGCGCGAGACGGCGGAACGGCTGTTCGGCGACCAGTATTACTGGTCGGTGCTGGCGGCGGGACGCTTCCAGCTGCCCTTCACCACCATGGCGGCGACGATGGGCGCCAACGTGCGCGTGGGCCTTGAGGACAACCTCTATCTCGGCAAGGGCCAGCTGGCGCCGTCCAACGCGGCGCTGGTGTCGAAGATCCGGCACATCCTCGAGGAGCTGTCCTATGACATCGCCAGTGCTGACGAGGCACGCGCCATGCTGGAGACCAAGGGTGCGGCGCGCGTGAAGTTCTGAGGTCTGACCTCTCACGTCATCATCGCCGGGCTTGTCCCGGCGATCCTTTTCGGGGGCAGCGGAAGAGGATGCCCGGGACGAGCCCGGGCATGATGAG
>JBEARP010000246.1:0-4613 GCA_041163105.1 Pseudomonadota bacterium | reverse complement strand
TGGCGCGCCCTACGGGAGTCGAACCCGTCTTTACAACGTGAAAGGCTGTCGTCCTAACCGATAGACGAAGGGCGCCCTCGCTTGCGAGTGGCCGCTCTATAAGGGGGTTCGCACGCCTTGGCAAGCGTTACGAAACGCGGGCGACATCCTCGATGTGGAGGCTGGGAACGCGGGCGCCGGACCAGTCGTCGACTGTCAGCCGGCCGGCCACGTGAACGGCTAACTGCTTCTCGTTCAACAGCAATTCGCCAAGCTCCGTGCCCATGGCGCGGAATGCGATGGCCTTCAGCCGCTTGCCGTCGGAAGACGCAATGGTGCAGCGGATATGGTCGCCCCCGGCGGGTGCAGCATAGAGCACCCGGTGTGCCGGAAAGGCGAAGACGGGTGCCGGATGCGCCGTGCCATAGGGGCCTGCCTGCTCGAGCAACTCGATCAGTTCCAGCGTGGCGGCACCCGCGGTGAGTGCGGCGTCAATCGAAAGGGACCGGTCCTGCCCTGCAGCCACCTGCGGCCCCAGTTTCTCCTCCAGGAAGGCGCGCAGGTCGCCCAAACGCTCCTTCTCGACGGTGAGTCCCGCCGCCATGGCATGGCCACCACCCTTGATGATCAGCCCAGCCTCGAAGGCACCGCGCACCGCCGTGCCGATGTCGACGCCGGAAATGGAGCGGCCGGAGCCTGATGCGAGCTTGCCGTCCCTGTCTTCCGCCAACACGAAGCTCGGCAGGCTGAAGCGCTCCTTGAGGCGCGCTGCCGCAAGTCCGACGACGCCCGGGTGCCAGCCCCTGGCGGAGACCACCAGCACGCTGCCGTGGCGTTCCTTGCCCAGCATGTTGTCGGCCTGGATCATCGCCTGGTCGACGACGGCGAGCTCGATCTCCTGGCGCTCGCGGTTCAGGCGCTCGAGATCCTGCGCGATTTGCGCGGCCTCGCCCTTGTCCTCGGTGGTCAGCAGCGTCAGCGCCATCGCCGCATTGCCGATGCGGCCCGCCGCATTGATGCGCGGCCCCAGCAGGTAACCCAGTGCATAGGTGTCGGGCTTGCGCTTCAGCCGCGCCACGTCGGCGAGGCAGGCCAGGCCCAAGTTCTCGCGTCGTGCCATGATCTTGAGGCCCTGCGTGACGTAGGCACGGTTCAGGCCTTTCAAGGGCACCACGTCACAGATGGTGGCGAGGCTCACGAGCTCGAGCCACTGCAGCATGTTGGGCTCGGGGCGTGTCTCGCCATACCAGCCTTTGAGCCGCAGCCGCTTGTTGACGGCAGCGATGAAGATCATCGTGACGCCGGCGGCGCAGAGATAGCCCAGCCCCGAGGTATCGTCCTGCCGGTTCGGGTTGATAACGGCATAGGCCTCGGGAAGGATCTCGCCTGCCTGGTGATGATCGACAATGATGGTGACGAGACCCAGTTCCGCCGCGCGCAACAAGGGGTCATGCGCCATCACGCCGCAATCGAGCGTCACCAGCAGCTGCGCCCCTTGCGCCTTGAGGCTCTCCACGGCCTTGAGGCTCGGGCCATAGCCTTCGGTGAGGCGGTCGGGAATGTGAACGGAGCACGACGAGCCCACTGCCTTCAGGAACAGCGCCAGCATGGCAGCGGAGGATACGCCGTCCACGTCATAATCCGAGATGACGCCGATCTTCTCACCCGTGGTGATGGCCTCGGCGAGGCGTGTGGCACCCTTCTCCATGTCCTGAAGTGCCGAAGGCTGCGGCATCAGCGTGCGGATCGTCGGGTTGAGGAAAGCCTCGGCGTCGTCAACGCCAACCCCGCGCGCAGCCAGCACGCGGCCGATGATCTCGGGGAGTTCATGGCGCTGCGAAATCGCTTCAGCGGTTCGCTGGTCGTCGAGCCTGGCTTTCCAGCGCCGTGCGGAGGCCGAACGCTCGACGTTCAGGAAGGCGCGCGGCTTGCCGTCGCCCGTCAAAGCCTCTCGATCCGGATCATGCGCGGGTGGCCCGCCACGTGGCCGTCCTTCTCGATGCGCTCGAGGGCCGCGCGCATGGCGCTCTCCACCGTGTCATGGGTGATGAGGATGAAGGGTGCGGTGGCGCGGGCCTCGTCCTTCTCCAGCTTGCCGCGCTGGAAGATCGACTCGATCGAGATCTTCTCCTCGGCGAGGATCTTGGCGATGGCAGCGACCGCACCCGGCTTGTCCTGCAGCGTGAGGGCCACATAGAAGCCGCCCTCATGCGCCTTCTGCGGCGCCGCCTTGTAGGGCCGCAGGTCCTTCGCCGGAATGCCGAAGGCCGGGCGGAAGTTGGCGCGCGCGATGTCGACGACGTCGGAGAGAACGGCAGACGCCGTCGGATGCGCGCCGGCACCACGGCCCTCCAGCATCAGGTCGCCCACGAAATCGCCCTTCACGACGACGGCGTTGAACACGCCATCGGTGTCGGCGGCGGGCGAACCCTTGGGGATGAGTGTCGGGTGCACGCGCTGCTCGATCCCCTGCTCACTCGCCACCGCAACGCCCAGCAGCTTGATCTTGTAGCCCATCTCACCCGCCTGGCGGATGTCATCGAGGGTGATCTGCTCGATCCCTTCGATGTCGATGGCCTTGAGGTTCACTTCCACGCCGAAGGCCAGCGAGGTGAGAACGGCCAGCTTGTGCGCCGTGTCGAAGCCGCCCACGTCGAAGGTGGGGTCGGCTTCCGCATAGCCCAGCGCCTGCGCTTCCTTCAGCACGTCGGCAAAGCTGCGGCCTTCGTTGGCCATCTTGGTGAGGATGTAGTTGCAGGTGCCGTTCATGATGCCGAACAGCTTGCCCACGCGGTTGCCTGCAAGCCCCTCGCGGATCGCCTTGACGATCGGAATGCCGCCCGCCACCGAGGCTTCGAAGTTGAGCGCCACGCCCTTCTCCTCGGCCAGCCGTGCGAGTGCGGAACCATGATGGGCCAGCAACGCCTTGTTGGCGGTGATCACATGCTTGCCCGACTTGAGCGCGGTTTCAACGGCGGCCTTGGCCGGGTCGCCATCGCCGCCCATCAGTTCCACGAAGACGTCGACGTTGGGGTCTGCCGCCAGCTTCACCGGATCGTCGTACCAGGTGATCTTGGAGAGGTCGTGCCCGCGGTCCTTGCCCTTGCTCCGGGCCGATACCGCCACCACCTCGACGGGCCGTCCGGCCCGCACCGCAACCAAGTCCTTGTGCCGGGTCAGGATGTCCAGAACCCCGCCGCCAACCGTGCCCAGCCCCGCAATCCCCAAACGCAACGCCTGTGTCATCTCAATCAAACCCGCCAAACGGTGAATACTGCTCAACTGCCGCGTCTTATGGCGGGAGACTGAAGGGTTGGCAACGGCTGCTGCTTGCTGGTCACCTGCGCCTTCCGGCTGAACCAGATGCACAGGCCCACGAAAAAGGCGCAGATGAACATTCCGGGATTGAGCCGTTCCCCCAGAATGGCCCAACTGGCGCCCAGCGTCAGGAAGGTCTGCAGCAGCTGCACCTGGCCCACCTTGGCCACGCCGCCAAGCGCCAGGCCGCGGTTCCATGCGAAGAAGCCTGCAAGCTGGCTCATCAGCGCGAGATAGGCAAAGCAGGCCCAGGCCGTGCCGGATTCGTGCCCGCTCAGCCCCCTGGCGGCAAACAGGGTGATCGGCAAGGTCACCGGCAGGGCAACCAGCAAGGCCCAGCAGATCACCTGCCAGCCGCCGAGGCGGCGGGAGAGGTGTCCGCCCGCCGCATAGCCCATGCCAGCACTCGCCGCCGCCAGCACCAGGAGCATGTCTCCCGCATGGAAGCTGAGGCCACCCTCCCAGACAGCGAAAACCACGACGGCCGCAGACCCCGCCACGGCCCAGAACCAGAAGGCTTTGGAGGGCCGCTCACCCGCAAACACGGTACTCATGATGGCCGTCGCCAGCGGCAGCGCGCCCAGCACCACGCCGCCGTGCGACGCCGGCACCATGGTCATGGCGGTGGCCGACAGGATCGGGAACCCAAGCACCACCCCGGCTGCCACAATGGCCAGCGTCCCGAAGTCCCGGCGAGATGGCCACCTCTGCCGCGTGAGCAGCAGCAGGGGGCCGGCAACGGCAGCCGCCGCCACCGTTCGCCCGATCGACAGGAAAAGCGGGCTCATCTCCTGCACGGCAATCCGGGTGAACGGCAGGGTCAGCGCAAAAATGGCGACACCCAGCAGGCCGAGAAGGTATCCCTGCAGCAGACGGTTCGATGGTGTGGGCTGCAAGCGACGGTTCTCCCTCAACAAGCGCTGGCTTATGGCGGGAGACAGGCGTGAGGGCAAGGAACCGGAAGGACGGTGGAGTCAGATCGTCGCCGGGGTAACGGCGCGTGACAATCCCCCCAGACATCATCATGCACATGCCTGTCCCGCGTATCCTTTTCGTCGCCCCGCAAAGGATGCCCGGGACAAGCCCGGGCATGATGAATGGTGCTGCACGTCTTCTCCCGATCTGCGGGAGAGTGCACCAAGAAGAAACTTCTTCTTGACTTTACTCCTATGATATGCTATATGTCCGGCCACTCCCCCCAACTGGGGTCCTGCTCATGACGGTGAGCTCGGGCGGGGTGGAGGGCAGGCTTGCGGGTGTGGCGTAACGTGCGCAACACTCCCGGGCCTCCTCCTCGGCCCCCGGGAGTGTTGCGC
>JBEARP010000245.1:0-8420 GCA_041163105.1 Pseudomonadota bacterium | reverse complement strand
GGAAGGGCAAGTATTTCGACACCGAGCAGGACGCGCGCGCCTTCTACGACGAGCTTTGCTACATGCTCGCCACCCAGAAATGCGCCCCCAACTCACCCCAGTGGTTCAACACCGGCCTGCACTGGGCCTATGGCATCGACGGCCCCGGACAGGGCCACTCTTACGTGGACCCCGAGACCGGCCGCCTCTCCAAGTCGAAGTCGGCCTATGAGCATCCGCAGCCCCATGCCTGCTTCATCCAGTCGGTCGCCGACGACCTCGTGAACGAGGGCGGCATCATGGACCTCTGGGTGCGCGAGGCGCGCCTGTTCAAGTATGGCTCCGGCACAGGCTCGAACTTCAGCCACCTGCGCGGCGAGAACGAGAAGCTCTCGGGCGGCGGCAAGTCCTCCGGCCTCATGAGCTTCCTCAAGATCGGCGACCGTGCGGCGGGCGCCATCAAGTCCGGCGGCACCACCAGGCGTGCGGCCAAGATGGTGATCGTCGACGTCGACCACCCGGACGTCGAGGAATTCATCGACTGGAAGGTCAAGGAAGAGCAGAAGGTGGCGGCCCTCGTCACCGGCTCCAAGACCGTGAAGAAGCACATGCAGGCGGTGATGAAGGCCTGCGTGAACTGCGACGGCCCTGGCGATGACTGCTACGAGATCGACAAGAACCCGGCGCTGAAGCGCGCCGTCAAGGACGCCCGCAAGGCGCTCGTCTCCGACAACTACATCAAGCGCGTGATCCAGTTCGCCAAGCAGGGCTACACGGACCTCGCCTTCGACACCTATGACACCGACTGGGACGGCGAAGCCTACCGCACGGTCTCGGGCCAGAACTCCAACAACTCGGTGCGCGTGACCGACGAATTCCTCCACGCCGTCGAGCGCGGCATGGACTGGCAGCTCGCCTCCCGCCTCACCGGCAAGGTGACGAACACGCTGAAGGCCTCGACCCTGTGGGACAAGATCGCCTATGCCGCATGGGCCTCGGCGGACCCGGGCCTTCAGTATCACTCGACCATCAACGACTGGCACACCTGCCCGGCTTCGGGCGAGATCCGCGCCTCCAACCCGTGCTCGGAATACATGTTCCTCGACGACACGGCCTGCAACCTCGCTTCGCTGAACCTCTTGCAGTTCCGTGATCCGGCGACCGGCAAGTTCGACATCGCCTCCTTCGAGCATGCGGTTCGTCTGTGGACCATGGTGCTCGAAATCTCGGTGATGATGGCGCAGTTCCCGTCCAAGGAAATTGCCAAGCTCTCCTACGAGTTCCGCACCCTGGGCCTGGGCTTCGCCAACATCGGCGGCCTGCTGATGACCGCCGGCATCCCCTATGACAGCCACGAGGGCCGCGCCATCTGCGCTGCCATCTCGGCAATCATGACAGGTGTCTCCTATGCCACTTCCGCCGAGATGGCGAAGGAGCTGGGGCCCTTCAACGGCTTTGCCAAGAACCGCGAGCACATGCTGCGCGTCATGCGCAACCATCGCCGCGCGGCCTATGGCGCGGCCGTGGGTTATGAGGACCTGCGCACCATTCCGGTTGCCCTCGACGACACCGAGTTGAAGGACAACGACCTTGCCGTTGCCGCCCGCCGCGCCTGGGACCTCGCAGTTTCGCTCGGCGAGGAACATGGCTACCGCAATGCGCAGGCGACGGTAATCGCGCCCACGGGCACGATCGGCCTTGTCATGGACTGCGACACCACTGGCATCGAGCCAGACTTCGCGCTGGTCAAGTTCAAGAAGCTTGCCGGAGGCGGCTACTTCAAGATCATCAATCAGGCCGTTCCGGAGGCGCTTCGCACTCTGGGCTATGGCCAGGAGCAGATCGAGAAGATCATTGCCTATGCAGTGGGCCACGGCACGCTTGCCGACTCCCCCGGCATCAACCACCAGGCCCTGAAATCCAAGGGCTTCGGCGAGGAGCAGATCGCCAAGATCGAAGCGGGCCTCGCGTCCGCCTTCGACATCAAGTTCGTGTTCAACAAGTGGACGCTGGGCGAGGAGTTCTGCCGCTCTGTTCTCGGCCTGTCGGACGAGAACCTGAATGACTTCGGCTTCGACATGCTGGCCCACCTCGGCTTCTCCAGGGCCGATGTCGACAAGGCCAACATCCATGTCTGCGGCGCGATGACGCTGGAAGGTGCCCCTGCCCTCAAGGACGAGCACCTGCCCGTGTTCGACTGCGCCAACGCCTGTGGCCGCCTCGGCAAGCGCTACCTGTCGGTCGACAGCCACATCCGCATGATGGCGGCGAGCCAGCCCTTCATCTCGGGGGCCATCTCCAAGACCATCAACATGCCGAACGATGCCACCGTGGAAGACTGCGCCAGCGCCTACATGCTGTCGTGGAAGCTGGCCATCAAGGCCAATGCCCTCTACCGCGACGGCTCCAAGCTGTCTCAGCCACTGTCCTCGCAACTCCTCTCGGATGACGACGAGGACGCAGACGACATGGCCGAGGCGCTGATGACCAAGACGGTCGCGGCCAGGGTTGAAACCGTGGTCGAGAAGATCGTCGAGCGGGTGGTGGAGCGCGAGCGTTCGCGCCTGAAGCTGCCCAATCGCCGCAAGGGCTACACGCAAAAGTCGGTGGTGGGTGGCCATAAGGTCTATCTCCGCACCGGTGAATATGACGATGGCAAGCTGGGCGAGATCTTCATCGACATGCACAAGGAGGGTGCCGCCCTCCGCGCCATGATGAACAACTTCGCGATCGCCATCTCCGTCGGCCTCCAGTACGGCGTGCCGCTGGAGGAGTTCGTGGACGCCTTCACCTTCACCAAGTTCGAACCTGCCGGCATGGTTCAGGGCAATGACTCGATCAAGAACGCGACGTCGATCCTCGACTACGTGTTCCGCGAGTTGGCCGTGTCCTACCTCGGCCGCACCGACCTCGCCCATGTCGAGCCCTCGGAAATGGGCTTCGATTCACTGGGCAAGGGCGAAGGCAGCGACAATGGCCCCCGGGTTCCCGCCTCCCGCGTGCTGTCTTCCGGCTTCGTGCGCCGGCCGAACCTTGCATCATCCAACGTGGTGGTGATGTCGAGTTCACAGCCGATGCCGTCCGCCGCAGCTGCCATGACCCGCGCCGAGGGCGCGCTGGCGCTGATGGACGCGCCAGCCCAGGTTACGACGACGCGCCAGGAGATGGCCGTGGCGGTCGAGACGACGACGTCCGTCATCTCCACCAATGACCGTCGTGCGGAAGCGCGCATGAAGGGTTATGAGGGCGAGAGCTGCTCCGAGTGTGGCAACTTCACCATGGTTCGCAACGGCACCTGCCTGAAGTGCGACACCTGCGGTTCGACGAGCGGCTGCTCGTAACAGCGCGCGCACAACAGGAACTGTTTGAGAGGCCGGACATGTTCCGGCCTCTCTGCTTTTGTGGGCAGAGATGACCGCCAATGGCCCACCGATCCCTGCCACTGTCATGTCATCGCGGCATCATCGAAGGCCTCTCAGCGGCCTCGCAAGGGGCTCAAAACAGCCGTCCAAACCGCTGCCCCAGAAAAATTATCCACAGTTTACTCGTCACCTTCACCGCCGAACTTGACAGGAACGAGCGCCTGCGGGAGGTGCCGAAACGGCGGTTCATCCGTAGGCTGACGAGTGTGAAAACGCCATGTTTTATTGCGTTTTTGGCGTTGTTTCGGCTTTTTGTCCGTGCACGTACGGTATTGCCGTTTTTCCGAGCGTTTACCGATTGTTAGAAAGAATCCGAGAGCATACAAGATGTTGTTCGGCATATTGCCGAATCACACAAGCGGGTGCAGAAAACACAACGATGACCGGTCAAGCTCGTATCCAACATGCCAGCTTACCTGTCTATGTGAGGCTTACCTGCGTTGTGGGGCACTAACAACTCTAGGAGAGACAGCAATGGCTGCGAAGAAAGCTGCAAAGAAGCCTGCCAAGAAGGCCGCCAAGAAGGCCGCCAAGAAGCCGGCTAAGAAGGCCGCCAAGAAGCCGGCCGCCAAGAAGGCCGCTAAGAAGCCGGCCAAGAAGGCCGCTAAGAAGTAATCTTCTGATACTTCAGGACTGGACCCCGGATGGCGAAAGCCTCCGGGGTCAGTTCTTTTCTTGACCTACCTAAACGAAAAGGGCCGCAGAAATCTGCGGCCCTTCGTGTTTTCCGAGGTGTGCGCCCGCCTACTGGAAGACGTGCACCTTTGCGCCAACCTTGACCCTCTCATAGAGTTCGATCACGTCGGCGTTCATCATGCGGATGCAGCCCGAGGATACGGCGCCGCCGATTGACCCCGGCGCATTGGTGCCGTGAATTCGGAAGATGGTGCCGCCGATGTAGAGAGCGCGTGCACCCAGCGGGTTCTCGGGTCCGCCCGCCATTTCAGGGGGCAGGATGTGGCCTTTGGCCGCCTCGCGCCGGATCATCTCGGCCGGCGGGCGCCAAGTGGGCCATTCCGCCTTGTTCACGATGGTCGAGGTACCCGACCACTGAAACCCCTCGCGGCCGACGCCCACGCTGTAGCGCCGTGCCTCACCCGGGCCGGTGACGAGATAGAGGGCGCGCTCCGGCGTCGATACCACAATGGAGCCCACGGCATATTTGGAGGCCGGTGCCCAATCGATGTCGGCGCCCGTCATTTCTTCCATCGATGCCCGCTGGCTCGACGACTTGCTGGAACGGGTCGATGCCCGCTGCACCCCAGCGCGGGGCTTGTCCTGCAGCAGACATTCGAGGAAACCCTCGCAAGCCCAGCCCGGTTGCTGGGCCTTGCGGGCGGCAGCCGTCTTCCTGGCCTGAGCTGCCTTCCGCGCCTCGGCCTGCTTTTTAGCCTCGGCCTGCTTTTTCGCCGCGGCCAGCTTCTTTGCCTCGGCCTGCTTCTTTGCCTCGGCCTGCTTCTTTGCCTCCGCCTGCCTTTTTGCCTCGGCCTTCTTCTTGGCCTCCGCTGCAGCTTGTTGCTTCTTCTTGAGCAGTTGCTGTTGCTGTTGCTCGGCCGGCGTGGTCGCGGCAGATGCCACGGACATGAGCCCCGCCATCGGCAGGACTGCCAGCATGAGAGCAACCAGTATCTTGCGCATCACCACGACCCTATTCAATTCGCGCTCTTGAACCACGGCCACAACAGCGGCGCAAGCCTGCCATAATGTCGTTGCGTTCATGAGGTGTTCACATATTCTCGGACAAGACGTCCCCGCCCAATACCCAGGAGACTACATGAAACTGATCCACAAAATCCTTACCGTCGCCTGCCTGTCCTCGGCGGCCCTCCTGCCGGGCCTCGCAAAGGCCGATGACGCGCCTCCGGCGGTCCAGGCCTTCCTCGACAATCTCCAGCGGCAGACCTCCGCCAAACCCGCCTATGACAGCCTGAAGGCTGATGGCGGCAACGTGACCATCACCAACCTGACGCTGACCAAGGAAGCCAAGGACAATGACCCCGGGCTGAGCGTCAAGACCGCCCAGGTGGATTTCACCGGTATCACCGACCAGGGCAACTCGCTGTGGCAGATCGGCAAGGCCACATTCACCAACACCTCCGTCCAGATGACCGGCAAGGACGCAGCGCTCTCGGCCACCATCCCTGCGGCCAGTGCCGAAGGCTGGTACATCCGTGCCGTGCCGGCGACACCGACGCCGAAGGACGAACTTCTCTCGAGCCTCACCTTCGCCAACAAGATGACGAGCGGCCCGATCACCATCAATGCCACAGGCCAGACGCTGACCATCGACAGCATCGACACGATCTGGAACGGCGACCCGAACACGGGTGCTGGCAAGTTCTCGCTCAAGGTCAACAACCTGGCGGTACCGCAGACCACCGTGGCACTGTTCGACACCGGCAGCGTCTGGAAGCAGCTGGGTTACGACGGCCTCAACTTCGACATCGCCACCGACGGCGACCTGACGTCCAATGGCGACACTCTGGGCTATGCCTTCAACCTCTCGCTGGCGGGCCGCAACATTGGCGCACTCAGCCTCTCGGCCGCGGTCGACAACCTGCCTGTATCTGCCTATGCGCAGATGCTGAAGGACCAGACAGCCGGAAAGGGCATCGACTTCGCGGCCCTGTCTCCTCAGTTGCAGAACGTCGACATCAAGGGCGGCTCGCTGCGCTTCGACGATGCCTCGATCACCAGGAAGATCCTGCCGCTCGCTGCCGCCATGCAGGGCATGGATGAAGCAGTGCTGCTGGCGTCGATCCCACCGACGATCCAGCTCACTCTGGTTCAGCTCCAGAACGAGGCACTGACCAAGCAGGCGGTGGATGCGGTGACGGCCTTCCTCGCCGACCCCAAGAGCCTGATGCTGAGCATCAAGCCGGCGGCTCCGATGAAGCTCTCGGAGTTCAATGCGCTCGATCCGGCCAAGCCCGGCGAAGCGATCACCAAGCTGGGCGTGTCGGTCACGGCGAACCAGTAAGGCGTCCGACAGCTCAACTTGTTCACGCAATGAACAAAAACGCCCGGGTCATGCCCGGGCGTTTTCATTTCAATGGGACAAAATCACGCCTCTGGCAGGTTCAGCCGGATGTGAAGCTCGCGGAGCTGCTTCGGGCCGACCTCAGAAGGCGCGCCCATCAGCAGGTCTTCCGCCTGCTGGTTCATCGGGAACAGCACGACCTCGCGGATGTTGGGTTCGTTGCACAGCAGCATGACGATGCGATCCACGCCCGGCGCGATGCCGCCGTGGGGCGGGGCGCCATACTGGAATGCGCGGTACATGCCACCGAACTTCTCGATCAGCACGCTCTCGGGGTAGCCGGCGATCTCGAAGGCCTTCTTCATCACCTCGGGGCGATGGTTGCGGATGGCGCCTGAGGACAGCTCCACGCCGTTGCAGACGATGTCGTACTGGTAGGCGAGGATGTCCAGCGGGTCCTTCGTCTCCAGCGCCTCGAGGCCGCCCTGGGGCATGGAGAAGGGGTTGTGCGAGAAGTCGACCTTCTTGTCTTCCTCGTTCCACTCATACATCGGGAAATCGACGATCCAGCAGAACTCGAAGCGGTCCTTGGCGGTGAGGTTCAGTTCCTCGCCCACCTTGTTCCGGGCCTCGCCGGCGAACTTGTAGAACTTCTCCGGGCGACCTGCGACGAAGAAACAGGCATCGCCCACGCCGAGGCCCAGCTGATTGCGGATGGCATCCGTGCGCTCCGGCCCGATGTTCTTGGCGATGGGGCCAGCACCAACCTCTTCACCCTCACGCCAGAAGACATAGCCGAGGCCCGGCTGGCCCTGGCTTTGCGCAAAGGAGTTCATGCGATCGCAGAAGGCGCGTGAACCGCCCTTCGGCGCCGGGATGGCCCAGACCTCGACCTTGGGGTCTGCAGCGATCATGCCGGCGAAGACCTTGAAGCCCGAGTCCTTGAAGTGCTCGGTCACGGCCTGCATCTTGATCGGGTTGCGCAGGTCCGGCTTGTCGGAGCCATACCAGCGGATCGAGTCACGGTACGCGATGTGCGGGAACTTCTGGGTGACGGGCAGCCCGCCGCCGAATTCCTCGAACACGCCGCGCAGCACCGGCTCCACCGCATTGAACACGTCTTCCTGGGTGACGAAGCTCATTTCGATATCGAGCTGGTAGAACTCACCCGGCGAGCGGTCGGCGCGGGCGTCCTCGTCGCGGAAGCAGGCCGCGATCTGGAAGTAGCGGTCGAAGCCCGACATCATGATCAGCTGCTTGAACTGCTGGGGTGCCTGCGGCAGGGCATAGAACTTGCCGGGATGAATGCGCGAGGGGACGAGGAAGTCGCGGGCACCCTCAGGCGAGGACGCAGTGAGGATCGGCGTCTGGAACTCGAAGAAGCCCTGGTCCGTCATGCGGCGGCGCAGCGAGTTGATGATCTGGCCGCGCTTCATGATGTTCTTGTGGATGCGCTCGCGGCGAAGGTCGAGGAAGCGGTAGCGGAGACGGATGTCCTCCGGATACTCCGTGTCGCCGAACACGGGCAGCGGCAGCTCGGCCGCCTGCGAGAGGATCTCGATATCGGTGGCGAAGACCTCGACGAGGCCGGTCGGGAGGTCGGCGTTCTCGGTGCCGGCGGGGCGCGGGCGCACCTTGCCGTCCACACGGATCACCCATTCGGAGCGCACCTTCTCGGCCGTCTTGAAGGCGGGCGAATCCGGGTCCGCCACCACCTGGGTCATGCCGTAATGGTCACGCAGGTCGATGAACAGCAGGCCGCCATGGTCGCGGACGCGGTGAACCCAGCCGGAAATGCGGATTTCCTGCCCGGCGTTTTCGGGGCGGAGCTGGCCACAGGTGTGGCTGCGGTAGGCGTGCATTGAGTCCTCACGAGAAATCAGGTTTCGGGGCGCTAGAGCGCATGGAGGGGGCGGTTTGTCAAGGAATGGCTGCCCCACAATTCGCCGCAATGCCGCCGCGCTTGAAACACCCCGCATCTTTATGCGCTTCCCCCTGACATGAAACGGCTTTTCGCAACCGCCCTGGCGGTTCTGACC
>JBEARP010000244.1:0-9456 GCA_041163105.1 Pseudomonadota bacterium | reverse complement strand
GTTGTTGGCCAGTCTCACCACCTACGCCGTGTCACGGAAGGCGGCTGAATAGGGGCTGTGGGCTAGGGCGAGGGGGCGGCGAAGTCATCCGCCCGTCCGGTGGGCGCCCGCTCGGGGCTCCCGAGCTTGAAGAGGCTTTCCGCGCCGCTTCCCGAGGGGGCAATGTCGCGCAGCGTCTTGAGCGCCGCCTCGGGCCCCAGGTCGCCTGCGGCAAGCAGGATGGCATTGGCGGTAACGCCATCCGGCTGCACGGTATAGGGCTCGGCATCCATCACCGCCTGCCCGAACATTGGCACGGCGTCGGGCCTTGCCTCGGAGTCGGTCTTGTTGACCTCGGGGATGTCCAGGCGCGAGGTTTTCTCGGACGCCGAAGCGTCGGCCCGAACTTCGGATGGAATAGCCGCCGGGGCATCGCCGGCGACGATGGCGGCGAGCACCAGCTCTCCCATACGGTTGTTGCCGGCCTTGAAGAAGGAGATGCCGTCGCGGCCGCGCAGCCTGACAACGGTGCCCGCAGCGTCGGTGAACGAGTCGGTGTAGCTGCCGTCGGGGTTGGTGAATTGCGGGCGGAGGTCGAGGTAGGTCATGCCGCGCTGTTCCACCAGTTGCCTTTGCAGCGCCGCGATGCTGCGCATGGCGGCGTCATACTCGGGGTCCTTCATCGGTGGCGGCGCCACCCAGATGACGCGGGCCTTGGACGCGGCAAGCTGGTCCAGCAGCAGGTTGGCCTGGCTCGTGTAGGCTGCTGTCCATTCCGGCGTGCCGAAATCGTAGCGCATGTCGCCGCTGCGGATCATCTGCCGGTCGTTGGCGCCCAGCATCACCACGATCATGTCATAGGCATTGCCCGCGAGAATCTTCGGCACGGTGGCTGGCCAGTCATAGACTTCGGGCCGCGCCAGTCCCGATTCCTCGTTGAAGCGGATCGACACGTCATAGTCGCCGCCCGGCTCGGTGACGCGGGCAAGGCCCGCGCCCAAACCGCCGCCGATGGCATCGCCGATCGACAGGATGGTGGTCACGGTCTTCTCGTCCGCCGGCACCTGTTGGTCCTCCACGCTGCTGGCTGCGGACGAACCCATCACCGGCATGTCGGTTGTCTGCGCGTGGGCAGGAAAGGCCCACAACGAGATGACAGCGGCGATGGCGGCGAAGCGGATCATCAGCTTTTCTTCTGGAGCGACTGCAACAGCTTCACGGATGGCACGCCGTCCAGCGGCAGGCCGTTCTTCTTCTGGTAGGCGAGGATTGCCTCATAGGTGCGCGCGCCAAAGCGGCCGTCACTGCCGCCGGTCTCGAAGCCCAGCGCGTTCAGGCGGTTCTGCAGTTCCACGCGCTGCTTGTAGGTGAGGTCGTAGTTCACGTCGGGCCACTGGCCCACGAAGGCACCCTTGCCGCGGATGCGGTCAGCCAGGTGGCCCACCGCCAGCGCATAGGAATGCGAGATGTTGTAATCCATGATGGCGAGGAAGTTCCGCGTCACCAGGAAGCGCGGGCCGCTGACTCCCTGCGGCACCATGACGAAGGCATCGGCGTTGAGCGAGCCGAACTTGGCCCCGTCGGCGCGCTTGAGGCCCAGCTTCTGCCACTCTGCCACCGTCTTCCAGTGCGAGCGGCCGACGAGGCCCATGTTGAAGCCCTTGGGCAGCACAACCTCCCAGCCCCATGGACGGTCCTTCTTCCAGCCTGCCTTGGCGAGATAGTTGGCGGTGGAGGCGAGCGCATCCTGCCTGGTGTTCCAGATGTCCTTCTTGCCGTCGCCCGTCCAGTCCACGGCGAAGGAGATATAGGACGACGGAATGAACTGGGTGTGGCCCATGGCGGCGGCCCAGGACCCGTCGAAATTCTCGACGCTGACGATGCCGCTCTTGAGAATCTTGAAGGCGGCGACCAGCTGCTCGTTCGCATATTTCTTGCGGCGGCCCGAATAGGCCAGCGTGGCAAGCGAACGGAACACGCTCATCGAGCCCTTGTCCTTGCCGAAGTTCGACTCCATGCCCCAGATGCCGAGCACGATGAAGCGGTCGACCCCGTATTTCGCCTCGATGGCGGAGAGCAGCTTGTCTTCTTCCTGGTTCTTCTGCTTGCCGGTCTCGATGCGGATGGGCGTCACCGCCTTCGCGAGATAGGCGGAGGTGGTGGAGGTGAATTCCGGCTGGTTGTCAGCGAGCTTCAGCACGACGGGGTCGGGCTCGGTGATGCCGGCGAAGGCGGAGTCGAACAGCTTGCGTGAAACGCCAGCCGCTTCCATGCGCGGCCACAGCGTCTTCTGGATGAAGGCCACGAATTTCGGGTCGTCGGCCAGCGCCGGCGAACCCAGAAAGGGCGCCAGCACGAGAAGCGATGCGAACATCCGTCGGTTCATGTGATCCCCATGATTCGGACGCGGCCTGCCCGGACGCGTCAATACCCTACAGGCAAGCGTTTCAACCGCCAAATGCGGCCTCAATCAGGCATTGGAACTCAGCCGGTGGCGTTGCGCTGCGCCAGCTTGCGCTCCCAGTTCATGGCCGTTTCGACGATGAAGTCGAGATTTTCATATTGTGGCTGCCACCCCAGCACCTCGCGGACACGCGTGGCACCGGCCACGATTGCCGCCGGGTCACCGGCCCGACGGGGGCCGTAGATGACGGGAAGGGCCGCGCCGCTGACGCGCTCCACCGCCTTGATGACCTCCAGCACCGAATAGCCTTTGCCATAGCCGCAGTTGAAAATGCCGCTGCCGCCGCCCTTGCGCAGGTATGCCAACGCATCGACATGCGCCGCGATCAGGTCGCTCACGTGGATGTAGTCGCGCAGGCAAGTGCCATCGGGGGTGTCGTAATCGGTGCCGAAAACCTCGAGCCTTTCACGCTGGCCGAGTGCTGCCTGGCCTGCAACCTTGATCAGGTGGGTGGCGTGCGGAGTGGATTGGCCGATGCGGCCCTTCGGGTCCGCGCCCGCCACGTTGAAGTAGCGCAGGGCGATGTATTGGAGGCCATAGGCGATGGCGGAATCCTTCAGCATCTGCTCGGTCATCAGCTTGGATGCGCCATAGGGCGAGACGGGGGCCGGTGGGCGGTCCTCGAACACTGGCTCTGCCGGGACATTGCCATAGACGGCGGCTGTCGATGAAAAGATGAATCGCGGAATGCCTGCCTTCACGGCGCAGGCCATCAGCATGCGCGATTTGACCGTGTTGTTGAGATAGTAGCCCAGCGGGTCACGCACCGAATCCGGCACCACGATCGAGCCCGCGAAATGCACCACAGCATCGAAGCTGTACTGCGACATGACGCTGTCGAGCAGTGCCTCGTCGCCGATGTCACCTTCGACGAGCTTGGCTTCCGGGGGAACTGCCCACCACATGCCGGTGGACAGATTGTCGAGCACGACGACCTCTTCGCCGCGCTCCACCAGCGCCAGAACCATGTGGCTGCCGATGTAGCCCGCGCCGCCCGTAACAAGAATGGCCATTGAAATCTCCTGTCGGGTGAGTGTAGCGAAGTTTGGGTGCTGCCAATACCTGAAATTGTTTCCGGCGCAGGGTGGCGGCCGTTGCAAATGCGAGGTTCTTCATGGTCCGTCCGATCAAGACTGCCGTTTTCCCGGTCGCGGGACTGGGCACCCGGTTCCTGCCCGCCACTAAGGCGATGCCCAAGGAAATGCTCACCGTGGTTGACCGCCCGGTGGTGCAACTGGCGGTGGACGAGGCGCGGGAGGCCGGGATCGAGCATTTCGTGTTCGTCACCGGGCGCGGCAAGGCGGTGATCGAGGACCATTTCGACAAGGCCTTTGAACTGGACGCCACGCTGGCCGCGCGCGGCAGGACGGCAGACCTCGAGGCGCTGGCGCGGGACCTGCCCAAGGCTGGCCAGGCCAGTTTCACCCGCCAGCAGGAGCCCCTGGGGCTGGGTCACGCCGTGTGGTGTGCGCGCCAGATCGTCAAGGACGAGCCCTTTGCGCTCCTCCTGCCTGATATGGCGATGCATGCGAGCCCCGGCTGCCTGAAGCAGATGATCGACGTCTATCAAGCACGCGGCGGCGGAAACGTGGTGGCGGTGGAAGAGGTTCCGTGGGACCAGGTCAGCCGCTATGGCGTGGTGGGTGCGAAGGACTGGACCGACAATGCCTTCACCATCACCGGCATGGTGGAAAAGCCCAAGCGTCGGGAGGACGCACCCTCCAACCTCATCATTTCCGGCCGCTACATCCTGCAGCCCGAGATCTTCGCCGAAATCGAAGCCCAGGCGCCCGGTGCGGGCGGCGAGATCCAGCTTACCGATGCGATGATCCGGCTGATGCAGCGCGAGCGCTTCTATGGCCTCAAATATCGCGGCACGACCTATGACTGCGGCGACAAGGTGGGCTTCCTGGCCGCCAACGTGGCCTTCGCGCTGGACCGGCCGGACGTGGGTCCGGGCTTCCGGGAGGCGTTGAAGAAGATCCTGGCGGAAAGGGGCGGGCTTTAGGGACAGAGCCCTCATCCGGCCTGTCGGCCACCTTCTCCCATTGCTGCGCAACGGGAGAAGGGTTCTGTCGGCTCCAGTCACTTCTCCCGTCCCGAGGATGGGAGAAGGTGCCCAAAGGGCGGATGAGGGCCTCGTGCCGCAGTCGCGGCCGCCAAGAGCTTTTGCACCGCCCGATCAAAAGGTCTAGAACCCCGCCCATGCCGAACCGACATCTCAATCCTGTTCCGCTCGGGCCCCAGTGGCGCGAGTCCGCCCGCCGGGCACTGGTCACCGAAACCGAAGGCATGCAGCAGCTGATCGCCGCCCTCGAAGGGCCCTTGGGCGATGCGCTGGCGCAGTCCGTCGAGGTCATCCGCAAGGCCAAGGGCCGCGTGGTGATGACGGGCATGGGCAAGAGCGGCCACATCGCTCGCAAGATTGCCGCCACGCTTGCGTCCACAGGCACGCCATCCAGCTTCGTGCATCCGGCCGAAGCAAGCCACGGCGACCTCGGCATGATCACGCCGGACGACGTGGTGGTGATGATCTCGAACTCGGGCGAATCGCCCGAGCTGCGCGACATCCTCACCTATGCCAAGCGCTTCGCCGTACCGCTCGTCGCCATCACCTCGGTACCGGACTCGACGCTGGGCAAGGAGGCGGACATCGTGCTGCCGCTGCCGCGCGCGAAGGAAGCCTGCCCCAACGGACTGGCGCCGACGACGTCGACGTTGCTGCAGCTGGCGCTGGGCGATGCACTGGCCATCGCGTTGCTCGAAGACAAGGGCTTCAGCGCCCATGACTTCCGCAAGTTTCACCCCGGCGGCAAGCTCGGTGCGCAGCTCAAGCACGTGCGCGACATCATGCATGCCCGCGAGGAGCTTCCGCTTGGCCCCGAATCCATGGCCATGGCCGATGTGCTGATCGTCATGACGCGGCGCAGCTATGGCTGCTTCGGCGTTCTCGACGCGCAGGGGCAGCTCATGGGCATCGTCACGGACGGCGACCTCCGCCGCAACATGTCGCCCGACCTCCTGAAGAGCACCGCAGGCGCGGTGATGACCCGCGCGCCCAAGACCATCGAGCCCGATGCGCTGGCATCGGAAGCCCTTGAACAGCTGAACTCGCTGAAGATCACCAGCCTGTTCGTGATTGATGCCGAGAAGAAGCCGGTGGGCCTGGTGCACATTCACGATCTGCTGCGGATCGGGCTGGTCTGAAGCGACGCCTTCTCACCCTCACCTTGCCCCGGCTTGACCGGGGCATCCTTTTCTTGGCTGCCAAAGAGGATCGCCCGGTCAAGCCGGGCGAAGGTGAAAGGCGGAGCGAGTGACTGCAGTCCCTAACTCGCTTCAACCACCAGCGTCATGTCCTTCACCGCCGTCACCTTGATGCGGGTTCCCGCTGCGAGGTCCGGGCCTTCGATCTCCCACATCGTATCCTCGATCGTCAGCTTGCCGCGGCCGTTCACGATGGGTTGGTTCAGCGTGAAACTGCGACCGACGTAACCCATCTGGCGGCGATTGAGAAAGGGGTTGTCGGCGGGCTCCATGGCCGGGCCGGCATAGAGGCGCCGGCCGATGACGACCGAGACGACGGCGAGGAAGGCGAAGAGCACGAGTTCACCCTGCCATGGCAGGTCATGCAGATTGTCGATGATGCCCGTGAGTGCCGCGGCGATGCCGAGCCAGATGAAGAAGACCCCGGGCGACAGAAGTTCGAGCATCAGGAAGATGCCCGCCGCCACGAACCACACCCAGTTGCCGAGGAAGGGGAAGAGCTGCTCCATCGCTGTCTATCTCACTTCACGGAGCCGGTGGGCGGCACGCTGCCGCGATTGCGCATCGGCTGCGCGGGCGGGCCACCGCCGAAGGCCTCCCTGGCGATCTCGGATATGCCCGCGATCGAGCCGATGACCGAAGCGGCCTCGAGCGGCAGCATGAGCACCTTCTGGTTGGGCGAAATGGCGATCTGCTCCAGCGCCTTGATGTAATTGTTGGCAACGAAGTAGTTGATGGCCTGCACGTCGCCTTCGGCGATTGCCTGCGACACCATCTGGGTGGCCTTGGCTTCGGCCTCCGCTGAACGCTCGCGCGCTTCTGCGTCGCGGAAGGCTGCTTCCTTGCGGCCTTCGGCCTCGAGCACCACCGACTGCTTCTCGCCCTCGGCCTTCAGAATGGCCGCCTGGCGCAGGCCTTCGGCCTCGAGGATCGCCGCGCGCTTGTCACGCTCGGCCTTCATCTGGCGGGCCATCGAATCGATCAGGTCGCGCGGCGGCGAGATGTCCTTGATCTCGATGCGGTTCATCTTGACGCCCCAGGGCTGTGTCGCCTGGTCGGCCACGCTCAGCAGGCGCTGGTTGATCTCGTCGCGTTGAGACAGCAGGTTGTCGAGGTCCATCGACCCCATCACGGTACGAATGTTGGTCATCACGAGGTTGATGATGGCATTCTCGAGATTGCGCACTTCATAGGAGGCGCGTGCGGCGTCGACGATCTGGAAGAAGGTGATGCCATCAACCTTCACCATTGCGTTGTCCTTGGTGATCACCTCCTGCGAGGGAATGTCCAGCACCTGCTCCATCATGTTCTGCTTGGCGCCAATGCGATCGATGAAGGGCACGATGATGCCGAGGCCGGGTTGCAGCGTGGCCACATATTTGCCGAAGCGCTCGACCGTGTAGTTGTAGCCCTGCGGTACCATGCGGATGGCGCGGATGAGGTAGAAGACCACCACCGCCAGGAACACCAGGACGAAAATGCTCAGGCCTTCATACATCGTGCCGTCCCCTTGCTGCCGCGTTTCCGCAATCAACCGAAGATGGCGACATTGGCCTGGGACTTCAAGTGGCTAGAGCCAGCCCTTCAGCTCGTTGCGCACGATGCTGTCCAGCATGGCGATGGAAGGCTCGGAATCATTGAGGCAGGGCACGACCGAGAACTCCTCACCGCCTGCTTCCTCGAAGGTCTCCTTCAGGCCGATGGCCACTTCTTCCAGCGTTTCCACGCAGTCAGAGGCAAAGCCGGGCGTCATCATCACGAGTTTCTTGACGCCCTTGGAGGGGAGCTCTTCCACCGTCTGCTGGGCATAGGGCTGCAACCATTCCGCCTTGCCGAAGCGCGACTGGAACACCACCTGCAGCTTGCCGCGCGGCAGGTTCAGGCGCTCGCCCAGGAGCCTGGCCGTCTTCATGCAGTGGCAGTGATAGGGATCGCCCGCCATGAAGTAGTCCTTCGGCAGGCCGTGGAAGGAGGCGAGGATAAGGTCCGGCTCCCAGTCCAGTGTCTTCAGATGCGCCTCGAGCGACAGGGCCAGGGCGTCGATGTGGGCGGGATTGTCGAAATAGGGTGGCACGGTGCGGATGGCGGGCTGCCAGCGCATGTTCTTCAGGGCGTCATAGGCCTTGTCCAGCGCGGTGGCCGTCGTCGATGCCGAATACTGCGGATAGAGCGGGAACAGCAGGATGCGGTCGCAGCCCTGGTCCTTCAGCGCCTGGATGCGCTCGGCGGTGGGTGGCAGGCCATAGCGCATGCCCCAGTCGACGATCACGTTGGGTAGGTCGGAGAGGCGCGCCGCCAGCTTCTCGGCCTGCGAGCGGGTGATGGTCTTCAAGGGGGATTCGTTCTTTTCCCGGTTCCAGATCTGCTCATAGGCATGGCCGGACTTCGACGGGCGGGTCGTCAGGATGATGCCGTTGAGCAGCACCCACCACAGCACCGGGTTCACCTCGATCACCCGCCGGTCGGAGAGGAATTCCTTCAGGTAACGCCGCATCGGCCAGTAGGACGTGCCCTCGGGCGTGCCGAGGTTGATCAGCAACACGCCGAGCTTGCCCACCTTGAACGGGGGGTGCCCCTGGGGAAGTACATTCATGGAAATCTCGAAACCGTTCTGTTGGCCGAAGGCTGCCGTGGGGCAGTGACTACCCTGCCGTTAACGGCTTGAAAATGCCAAAAGATCATATTGACCCGGAATTTGGATTTTGGCCGGGATATCACGTCCGATGCGCCTCTTGCCGGGAATCGATCCGGGAAAACTGCCCGTTCTGGCTGCCCTTGCCGCCGCCGGGGGCCTGACCCTGCTGCTGGCGGGCGCGGTGGCCGTATATGCCGCGGTGGACGCGATCGGCGCCCTGCTTCTGGCGGTGTTTCTGGTCGTAAGCCTCGGGCTTGCCGCGTCCGGCTGGCTGGTCCACTGGCGATCGGATGCGGTTGGTTCCGCGCCTCACCCTCTGGTAGAGCGGCGCTCCCCGCTCCGCAACGCCGGGCAGGATTCACCGACGCACCGCCTGCTGGAGGCGGTTGCGGTCGAGATCAAGGGCTCAGCCGGCACGCTCAAGGGCTTCACCGAGGTTCTGGCCCCCAATGACGATGACGAGGTTCGCCGCCAGATCCTCGATGGCAGTCGCAGCCTGCTGTCCTTCGCCACCCAGCTTCACGACTTTGTTCGCTTCGAGCGCGGCCGGCTTCGTCTCACCGAACAGCAGGTTGATGCCGCGGAACTGGTCGAAGCGGCACTGGCCGCCTGCCACGGTCCGACCGAGGAATCAGGTACCACCATCGCCGCCGACCTTCTCTCCGGTGTTGAACTCTCCTGCGATGCCGAGCGCATCCGGCAGGCCATCGTCAGTCTGGTGATGTGGGCGGTGCGCTCATCGGCGCCTGGCGGCATCGTGGATGTCACGCTTGTCCGGTTGCCGGACCGGGCGCTGGCCATCGACATCGTCAGCCGTGCCGAAGCCACGGGTGCCGTGCAGCCGCGCGACCGGCTGTTCGAGCCACAGCTGTCGCTCACCGGCCTGCGCGGCTTCGCCCTTCCCATTGCCAGGCGCGTGGCGCTCCTCCATGCTGGCGAGGTGACGGCGGCGTCTAGCCCCGGCGAGGGCACGACCGCCCGCCTCACGCTTCCGGCAGCGCGCGTGGCCTGGCCGGACCAGCAACGCACCGCACGCGCCGCCTGAGGATTGCCCGCCCGCCATGCCCGTGTCGACCGTTCCGCCCTTCATGGGCGCCGTCCGCGCCGCAAG
>JBEARP010000243.1:0-45172 GCA_041163105.1 Pseudomonadota bacterium | reverse complement strand
GCCCCGCAGGCAGCTCCTGCCCCGGCTGCGAAGCCGGTCGTGGCCCCCCCGGTCGCCGCTGCGCCGGTGGTTCGCAAGCTGGTGTTCAAGGTCAATGAACTGGTTGTTTACCCTGCCCATGGCGTGGGCAAGGTCAGCATGATCGAGGAGCAGGAAATCGCCGGTGTGAAGCTGGAGCTCTACATCGTTGAGTTCGAAAAGGAAAAGCTCCGCCTCAAGGTGCCGACCAGCCGCGCCGAGCAGAAGGGCATGCGCCGCCTGTCCGACAAGACGCAAATCGAATCCGCCCTCAAGGTGCTCAAGGGCCGCGCCCGCATCAAGCGCACCATGTGGTCGCGCCGCGCCCAGGAATATGATGCGAAGATCAACTCGGGCGACATCATGGCCGTGGCCGAAGTGGTACGCGACCTCTATCGGTCCGAGCGTCAGCCGGAGCAGTCCTACTCCGAACGCCAGCTCTTCGAGCAGGCGCTAGACCGCATGGCCCGCGAAATTGCGGCCGTGAAGAAGATCGACGACGACCAGGCCGTGAAGGAACTGGAGGAGTACCTCTCCAAGAACGCCAAGCGCGCCCCCACGGGCGAGAAGGCCGAAGAAGACGTGGCGGCCGACGAAGCCGCCTGAAGCTCTGCAAGTCTCGTGAGAAAGGCCCGGCCCCGCGCCGGGCCTTTGCCATGCCCCGAGACGGCTTCCCAAACCGGGCAGGGAGCGTTACAAAGGTCACCGGCAAGGTCCCGTAGCTCAGCTGGATAGAGCATCAGTTTCCTAAACTGAGGGTCACAGGTTCGAATCCTGTCGGGGCCGCCATTTTACCATTAATAATATCAAATGCTTATGGGGCTGCGGCGCACTCTTCCGTATTTCACGCCCCAGAGCGATAAGCAATGGGTAAGCAGAAATTCGGGGCTCTCCGCCGACCGTCATCACGCACCAAGTCACAATGCCAATAAACCCAGGCCATCAGAGTCTATAGCAGGCACACCCAGGCCAACGCCATCGACTTCCTTGACTACGTCATCAAGAGCTTCCCATTCCGTATCCGCGAGGCGCGGGCGGACAACGACCACGAGTTCCAGGCCAAGTTCCACTGGCACGTCGAGGACCTGATTGGCCCCCAGTGAAGTGGTCCGACTTGAAGTATGTCTTATGGCATCACTAGCGATAAATACTTAATCGCACATCCAGAAGAGGCCCATCGATGCTGATAGAAACACAAGTAGTCCGTTCAAAGTCGGAGTTGGTGAAGGAGTTGCAGGGGCTCCCTGTCACCAAGGCCGTCATCTACTCACCACAGTAAACCGAGTCCTCACTCTGCTCTCTGATACCGTCCGCCAGCGCCCGTCAACATGGCACTGCCACCCGCACTCGACGGGACCACAAACATGCAATTGTCCCTCACTGCGTCTGTTACAAAATGTCCTTCAGGCCAGAGCCACCGAAGCTTGAGAGTACCGAAGCCGCCAACTGGTGGAATAACTTCGCCGCGAGGGCCTACCAACAACAGGTGTCACGAGGCTCGTTGGGCGGCGCTAGTGGTTCTTCCAAAAAGCTCTATCAGTTGGTGCTCGGCGCGCGAGTTTCCGTTCTCGGTTCATTGTGCCGGATCAAAAACCCTAAAGGTCAGGAAGAGATTTTTACTAAAATCGTACGTTTTAACCACCAGATATAATAGAAAACACTTAGAATGTTGTTTGTCATTCAAAAATAATCGTTGAGTATATTATATTATAAATTCTAATATTCCTCGTGCAGCGAGCAAAAACCGAGTACTCGCCACAGTGCAGAGAGGGGTTTTCTGAAATGGCTTACCTTCGTGGAGATGCTGACGCCGCCCGCCTTCACGAGGCAGATCGCGCACGTCAAAACCGACTGGAGGTCTTGAAGACCCTGTCCACGGGTGAGACTGCCAGGAGGGACATATTCAAGTGCGGGTCGTTCACCGCGAGCAGCGCTCTTGCTCTGAAACAAAGGTTCAGCCCCCACGCCAAAAATACCCACGCAGTTGTGCCGTCCGGCACCCGGCGGAGCCCGCTCTCCAGAGCACAGAAGTTCACGACCACACACTAAACCGAGGTATGTCACGTGGTAACTACACTCATTGGAACATCCGATGATGTCGGAAGAAAGGTTCTCGTTCAAGCCGATGGCAAGATCGTTGTTGTTGGTTACAGCGTAGGCTCGACTACCGGTCTCGATTTTGCCGTTGTCCGCTACAACTTGGATGGAACTCTGGATACAACATTTGGGAGTAACGGCAGAGTAACAACTGACCTTGGATCAGTTGATGAGAGCGGATGGTCAGCTGCGCTTCAAGACGACGGGAAGATTGTTGTCGTCGGACGAAGGTTCAATGGCATAACCGATGACATGGTGGTTATCCGCTATAACACCAACGGTTCTCTTGATACCTCATTCGGAAGCGGTGGAAGCACGATCTACGACGGAGGTATTCCCGAGCAGGCACTAGGGGTCGCGATTAGGTCCGACGGGCAGATAATCGTTGTCGGAAGCTCGCTTTACCTTGGTGACACAGACATCTTCAGTGTTCACTTTAACTCCAATGGCAATATAGTCGACAACACCAGTTTCGATTATTTCGGTCTGGATGATGTTGGCAATTCAGTAGCGGTTCAACCAGACGGAAAATACCTTGTTGCGGGATACGCAACCTTCACCGACGGCTTCAAATACATATCCCTCATTCGATACGGTGTTGACGGATTATTAGATACGACATTTGGGGACGCTGGCTCTGTCATCACTGCCGTCGGCATCGCTGACGACGTAGCGCGATCTGTCTTGGTTCAACCGAATGGACAGATCATTGTAGCTGGCTATACGGTTGACGCCGTTACGGGTCACAATTTCTTGGTAATGCGCTATAACGCAGATGGCACCGTTGACAGTACCTTTGGCCTATCTGGCGAAACGAGCACCGATCTGGGCTCCTTAGAGGAAGGTGCTTGGGGAGCTGCACTTCAAACAGATGGCAAGATCATCGTCGTAGGAAGTCGTTTCAACGGCTTAAATGACGATCTGGTATTGATCCGCCACAACTCAAATGGTTCAATCGATACCACCTTTGGAAACGCTGGATCAGTCGTAACTCCTACGGGATCGGGAGTGGGTTTTGGATGGAGCGTAGCTCTACAATCTGACGGAAGGATTGTCGTCACGGGGGCATCGTCAAACGGACTTAATCAAGACATCATAACACTTCGTTTCAATACAAATGGGACTATTGACGATACGTTCGCAGGTCAAGCTGCAGGGAGCCCAATCATCACTTCCAATGGAGGTGGAGCGGCGGCTTCGGTTGAGATAAGCGAAAACTCCACAGTGGTAACGACCACCACAGCAACGGATCCTGACACAAGCACACCCCTCACCTATTCGATAGTAGGCGGTGTTGATGGCAACAAGTTCCAGATTGGCGGATTCACTGGCGTTCTCACCTTCATCCATGCCCCAGACTTTGAGGCGCCCGCTGACGCTGGCGGGAACAACATATATGACGTGACGGTTCAAGTCTCAGATGGCTTACTGACAGATACTCAAGCCATTGCCGTTACGGTGACAAACCAAAACGAGCCTCCGATCATCACGTCAAACGGAGGTGGAACCTCCGCTTCGGTATCGTTGGGTCAGAAGCCAACAGCGGTAACGACCGTCACAGCGACGGATCCTGACGCAACTAAACTCCTCACCTATTTGATTGTAGGCGGAGCTGACGCGAATAAGTTTCAAATCAACGAATTCACTGGATTTTTGACGTTCGTCAGTCCTCCGGACTTCAATATTCCTAAAGACGCTGACAGGAACAATATATATGACGTGACGGTTCAAGTCTCAGATGGCTCACTAACAGATACTCAAGCCATTGCCGTTACGGTGACAAACCAGAACGATCCTCCGATCATCACGTCAAACGGAGGTGGCACGAAGGCTTCAGTTTCGGTCAGCGAGAACGCCACAGCGGTGACGACCGTCACGGGAGATGACCCAAATGCGGATACTACGCTCACCTATTCGATTATCACGGGAGCGGATTTCGCAAAGTTCCAGATCAACGAATTCACTGGCGTTCTGACCTTCGCCAATGCTCCGGACTTCGAAGCTCCAACAGATATAGGAGCGAACAACGTCTACGATGTGCTCGTGCAGGTCTCTGATGGAACACTGACAAATATCCAGACCCTTGCCGTTACCGTCACGAACCAGACGGTGGAAACAGTTATTGGTACAACTGGCGACGACACGTTCGTTGCTTCCAATGACATCGAGGCATTCAGTGGCCTTCTGGGGTCAGACACTGTTGACTACCGAGCCGCCTCTAAAGCGATCTCAGCAAGTCTCGCTATACCCTCGAAGAATACCGGAGCTGCCGCGGGAGACACGTTTACTTCCATTGAAAACCTTACGGGCTCGTCATTCAATGACACGCTCATGGGCGACGCTAACGCCAACGTTCTGACAGGTGGTGTGGGCGTAGACAAGCTGGCGGGTGGTACGGGGAACGATACGTACAATGTCAATCTGACAGTTGCGGGTAAGCTTGAGGATAAAGTCATCGAGACCTCCAAGCTAGTAAGCGAAGTCGATAGAATTGTATTGTCTGCAATATCCACCAACGCGGCTGCGGCGACGCTTAAACTTGGCGCCAACATCGAGGATCTCGACGCGAGCGCCACGGGTTCGAGCCGCTTAAACCTCACTGGTAACGCACTTTCCAATACGATCATCGGAAACGCGACAGCGAATGTGATCACAGGAGGAGCGCTCGGTGACACGATGGATGGGCGGGATGGGGGCGACGTCTATGTTGTCGCTTCGGCTGCAGATTTTAGCGGCGACACTATCAATGATACGGGTAGCAGCGGCTTTGACGAGTTCCGGTTCACTGGAAAAGCGGCTGCCACCCTTAACCTGAAAGCTGTTGGGCTCGAACGGGTGGCCATCGGTACGGGTACCGGCGCAAATGCCATTGCGACGGGTAAAGGGGCTATCAACATCAATGCCAGCGGTGTCGCCAACGGCCTAGAGATGATTGGAAATAACGGCAACAATGCTCTTACCGGCACGGTGTTCAACGATGTTATCCAGGGTAACTCTGGGAACGACAATCTGGACGGCGGCGTAGGCAACGATACTCTCTACGGCGGTCTGGGCAATGACATCCTCACTGGTGGTTCTGGAATGGACAGCTTCGTCTTCAACACAACGCCGAACGCCACAAAGAACTTGGACACCATTACGGACTTCAACGTCGCTGATGATACGATTGAGCTGGAGAACGCGATTTTCGCCGCTCTGGGTACAGCTACAGGTACTCTTAGCGCGGGAGCCTTCGTTATCGGGACAGCGGCTTTGGATGCTGCTAGTCGGATCGTCTACAATTCCGACACCGGAGCTCTGTTCTACGACAGCGATGGAAACGCTGCCGGTAGCTCAGTTCAGATCGCCACCCTTGAAACCGGATTGGCCCTTACCAACAATGACTTCCTGATCATTTAGAACAGCAACACACCACGAGGACTTCGGGACAGTACGCCCGGCACTCAGTCGCCCCTTTGCTGTCGGGTGGTTGCTACTCTAGCACTTGATCCGTCGTCGCTGTAGTTAATTGGTAAAATCACCGCCTCATCAGGGCTGCGAACCGGGATGGCTTGGTGAGTGCAGTCAGGTTTAAAACCATAGGGGCGTTGTTCATGCGATCAATTTTCTCGCGGCCATAGTTTCTTTGAATGCGATGAGCGCTCTAGATGTTTAGTCCCGGAATTTGATGGAGCGGATTGAACCTGAAGCGCTCAGGTTCCTTTGTCCACTGTTTTCAGATGAACTCGTAAGGTGTGAACCCCTTGAGGGTCTTCAATCTTCGGCCGAAGTTGTAGGCGGCAATGAAGTGATCAAGGTGCTGTCTGAGCTGGGCGTGATCGTCGTAATGATAACGCTTGACCGTAGCTTCCTTGATCGTCCGGTTCATTCGCTCGACTTGGCCATTTGTCCAGGGATGCATCGGCTTCGTTAGCCGGTGTTCTATGTCGAGATCGGCACATGCCGCATCGAAGGAATGGCAACGGAAGAGAACTCCTTCCGCGCGC
This sequence comes from Pseudomonadota bacterium, assembly GCA_041163105.1. Lineage (GTDB taxonomy): Bacteria > Pseudomonadota > Alphaproteobacteria > Rhizobiales > Aestuariivirgaceae > Aestuariivirga. Next base: position 39,071 of record JBEARP010000243.1, on the reverse strand, counting down.
ATCGCCTTGATATCCGATACGGACCACCCGTCGCCAGTCGGATCAGTGAAGTGCGTGCCGTTATCCGTCAAAATGGTGTTGATCTTGTATGGAACAGCGTCAGCGACATTGCGCAGGAAGTCTGCTGCGACCCGGCGCATCGCCTTGCTGTGAAGTTCAACGAACGTGAACTTCGACGTCCGATCAATGGCAACGAAGAGATAGAGCCTGCCCTCGACAGTCTGCACTTCGGCGATATCGATATGGAAGAAGCCGATCGGATAGACCTTGAACTTCTTTTTGGTGACCTTCTCACTCCCGACATCGGGTAGGCGTCCGATGCCATGGCGCTGCAGACAGCGATGCAAGGATGACCGCGTCAGGTGCGGAATGGTTGCCTGCAGTGCATAGAGGCAATCATCAAGGGGCAGGAGTGTATGCCGGCGAAAGGTCACGATGATCGCTTCTTCCTCAACCGTCAGAACTGTCGACTTCGGATCCCGCGGTCCTGTCCTCTCGTCGGCGACAGAGTTGCGATTGCGCCACTTGGCCACCGTCTTTTGATTGATACCATAGCGCTTCGCCAGGGCCCTCAGGCTCTCTTGACTACGCTGTATCGCTCGACGGACCGCCTCAGTCGTTGTGGCGCTCCCATGAAGAACCTGGCCCATAGTGCCTCCTTCCATGCTGGCGAGAAGATTGCACCATCAAACCCTGGGATCAAACATCTAGAGAATTGGATCCGGCGGAAATCTGCCTCAGCCGTGCATGAGTCAAAAAGGGCACTCTTCGTCCGGTGCGGAATTGGAGCGAGGGTACTGCGTGAATACGGCCGGGAGGTGGGTTCACCCTGTCCGGGTGAACCCGCAGTGTTCACTTTTTCAGGTTCGTCCAGATCGCATCATAGAGCTTCTGGGTCTCCTGATCACAGGCCTTGATGAATTCGCCCTTCTGGTTTGCCGGCGGGTTGTTCTCGGGCGACTTCTTGACCGCATCCGACAGGAAGGGCTCAACGCCCTTCACACCCGCGTTGTAGGCAGCGTAGTTCGTCACCGCCGCCGCGTTCTCCGGATCGAGGAGGAAGTTCATGAACTTCAGCGCATTGGCGCGGTTGGGCGCGTCCTTCAGCAGCACCATGTTGTCCATCCACAGCACAAAGCCTTCCTTGGGGAAGGCATATTCCACATTGGCGCCTTCCGCCCGAGCCTTGGCGGAGAAGCCGTTGTAGATCATGCCGGCCGCGGCATCGCCGGAGACCAGGACGTCCTTCGCGGTATCAGAGCCGAAGGATGCCCAGTTCGCCTTGGCAGCCAGCAGCATGTCGTTCAGTGCCTTAAGCTGCGCGCGGTCCTGCGTGCACTGGGGAATGCCCAGATAGATGGAGCCGAGCGCCAGAACCTCGCCTTGGCTGTCCAGCACGTTGATCTTGCCCTTCAGCTCATCCGGCGGGTTGAAGATGATGGCGAGCGAGGATATGTCGCCCTTGTAGACGTCGCGGTTGACCGAAAAGGCGGTCGATCCCCACTGATAGGGAATCGAGTGCTTCCGGCCCGGATCGAAGGGCGCATCCACCCACTCCGGCGCGATGTTGCCGAAGTTCGGCATCTCCTCGCGCGTGTAGCTGTCGAGCAGGCCCTCGTTGCGCATGATCTCGACCATGTAGTCGCCCGGCACCGTGACGTCGTACTGGCCGAGCTTGCCGGCCTTCAGGCTGGCGAGCATCGCCTCGTTGCTGTCGAAGGTGTCGATGGTGACGTCGATCCCGGTTTCCTTTTCGAACTTGTCGACAAGCTCCTGCGGAATGTACTCGAACCAGTGGTAGACCTTGAGCTGGCCTTCCGCCAGGCCCGGCGTGACCTGGAGCGAGAAGGCGGAGATCGCCAGGGCGGTCAGGGCAAGAAGTCGTTTCATGCAGTCACTCCCATTATGGCGCGGCACGGCGGCCGCGGCGGTTGATGATATAACTTAGGCTGACAAAAAGGATCGAAACAAGCAGCATGAGCGAGGAAATCGCCATGATGTTGGGCTTTATGCCCTGCTTGACCGATCCGAAGATCGCCGTCGGCAGGGTCTCCATGCCCGCACCCTTCACGAAGTTCGTGATGATGAAGTCGTCGAGCGAGATGATGAAGGCCAAGAGCCAGCCGGACACGAGCCCCGGCCCCAGAAGCGGCAGCAGTACGAGCCGAAAGGCCTGCCAGCGGGTGGCATAGAGATCGCGCGCCGCCTGCTCGTAGCTGTCTTCGATGCCGCTGAGGCGCGCCGCGATGGGGAGATATGCAAAGGGGATGCAGAAGGTGATGTGAGCCAGCACGATCGTCAGGTAGCCGGTGGTGAGCCCGATGGTGGTGAAGAAGATCAGCGTGGCAACCGCCACCACCATTTCCGGTACCATGAGTGGAAGATTGATCAGCGCATAGCTCGCGCCGCGGCCCCGGAACCTGCCACCGCGGATCATGGCGAGGGCAGCGCTCATCGCCACCGCTGTTGCAATGCTGGCCGCGATGAGGGCGATGGTGAGCGAATTCCAGGTGGCGAGGCCGAAGCGTTCCGCCTCGGGCCCGGTGAACACGTCAACATACCAGCGTAGCGAGAAGCCTCCCCATCTGGTGATCGAGGTTGAGGCATTGAAAGAGTAGACCGCCACCACGAGCAGTGGCACGTAAAGTACTGCCAGGCAGACGAGGGTTATGGCGAGGAAGCCCGGATAGTGGCGCACGCCCTTCATGACGCACCCCGCGATGAGGCGCGCGCCTGGATGAAGAGCGCGATGAGCACCAGCGTCATCAGGATCACCGAGATGGCCGCGCCGAAGGGCCAGTTGCCCTGGCTGCCGCGGAATTGCTCGTCGATGAGGGAGCCGATCATGAACGCCTTGGCGCCTCCCAGCAGGTCCGGTGCAAGGAAGGCACCGAGTGCCGGAATGAACACCAGGATCGTGCCCGCGAGTATGCCCGGCCGCACCGCCGGCAGAACCACATGCAGCATCACCTGCCAGCGGTTGGCATAAAGGTCGGCGGCAGCCTCCGACAGCGCGAACTCGAAGCGCTCCACGGCGGCATAGATCGGCAGCACCATGAAGGGCAGGTATGAGTAGAAGAGGCCGATCTGGACTGCCACTTCGCTGTTGAGGATGGGCAGCGGAGCGTCGATCAGTCCCGTGGCGATGAGAGCATCGTTCAGCGGGCCGTTGTCGCGCAGGATGAAGCGCAGGCTGACCGTGCGGATCAACAGGTTCACCCAATAGGGAATGGTAATGAGGAACAGCCAGATGCCGCGGCTTTGCGGTGGCCGCGTGGCGATGAACCAGGCGGTGGGAAAGCCGATGACGAGGCAGAGCAGCGTTGCCAGCGCCGCTTGCCAGATCGAGCGCCAAAAGATGATGATGTAGGTCCACTCGATGCTGGGCGGCTCGTCGCCGAAGAGGCCCCGCGTCACGAAGAACTGTTCGTAGGCAGCGAGCGTGAACGTCCATTCGACGCCACCGCGAAACTCCTTGGTGAGGAAGGAGTAGACGACCATGAGCAGCACCGGCAGCAGCAGGAACACGCCGATGATCAGCCAGGTCGGTAGCAGCAGCGGCCGGGCCAGGCTGGCATAGCTGGCCGCGGTCCCGGCCTCGTCGCGCGGAAGGCCCGCCATCAGTCGGCGAGCAGGCGTGCGGCGCCTTCCTCGAGCTTGAGGCCGATGCGCACGCCGGGTTCGGGCACCGCTGTCCGCGCAGCGTTCTGGATGCGGACGGTAAACTCCCTGCCACCCTCAAGTCGGGTGAGCAGCCTGAGGTCGCTTCCCATGTAGACGACGCGCTCGACCGTCGCGGTCAGCTGCCCGTCGGGGGTGACGGTCACCCGCTCCGGTCTGATCGACAGCGCATGGCGCCCCGTCGCCGTGGCGGCGGAGGAGCACCTCAGTCTCTGACCCGAAGGCAGGACGAGGTCGGCCATGCCATCGCTGACCCGGGTCACCTCAACGTCGATCAAGTTGGTCTCGCCGATGAATTCCGCCACGAAGCGGTTGACCGGCACTTCATAGATGTCGCGGGCGGTGCCGACCTGCTGCACCAGTCCCTGCGACATCACCGCGATCCGATCGGACATGGCGAGCGCCTCGTCCTGGTCATGGGTGACGAAGAGAAAGGTGATGCCGGTCTCTTCCTGCAGTTGCTTCAACTCGACGCGCATCGCCTGTCGCAATTTCAGGTCGAGCGCCGACAGGGGTTCATCGAGCAGTAGCACCTTGGGTTCCGGCGCCAGCGCGCGCGCGAGTGCGACGCGCTGCTGCTGGCCCCCTGAGAGCTGGGAAGGCAGGCGATCGGCCAGCGCCGAGAGATGCACCAGCTCCAGCATGCGGCCGGCCCTGGCCCGGCGCGCGGCGATTTCGACACCCTTCATTCTGAGGCCGAAGGCGACGTTGTCGATCACCGACATGTGCGGGAACAGGGCGTAGTTCTGGAAGACCGTGTTGACCGGCCGCAGATGTGGCTCGAGGTCGACGATGTTCTGGCCGAAGAGAAGGATCTCGCCCTCACTCGCCGCCTCGAAGCCCGCGATCATGCGCAGCAGCGTGGTCTTGCCGCATCCGGAAGGCCCGAGCAGGGTGAAGAACGCGTTGTTGGTGATGTCGAGCGAAACACCAGCAAGCGCCGTGGTCGCGCCATAGCGCTTCACGGCATTACGAATGCTGACGGCGACATCCATGCGTGCACTCATCCCCCGAAATCACAGAAAAGCGTCACTCGCGGACGATTGACCGCAAGATTGGATGAAAAGCACGCCGACAGCAATAGCCTGCCGTCATGGGCAAAGAGGTTCTGCAAGGCGCTTGGAAATGGAACTCAAAAAGCTGCCTGGAGATCACGCCCGGCCTTTCCAGCCACGGCGGCCACCTGTTGAGAGACGCCACGCGGTGACAGATGATGTTCCTGAGCAAGCCCCTGCCGAAATACAGTGGGTCCGGCTGTATCCTTTGCGAGATTTGAACTCGTGTCGACGCCAGGCCCTCACCGTCCGCCCTGCAAGACGCGATCCTATTGGCTCAGGATAGGTATTTCCACCTGTCTCCGGGATGGCGCATCCAGTCAGCGCCATCAAGTCTCTTGAGCGGAAATCCCCATGGGTGGCAATCCCCCTGTGCGGAGACGAGAATCACGGCCGCAAGTTAGAATTGATGTCGAGTAATTCTCTTTCCCTGAGCACGGGGGCTGGTTCGCTGAGGCGTAGCCTCATTCACCACAGCGTAAAGATTTACCCAAAACTGAGAGATCATTGCTCCAGTCTCCTTCAAGCTCATGCGCAGTTCCCCGCCCTGGTCGAGACAAGCGGCCACCTGCCTGTGCTCGAAGTCGCCGGGGGGCATTGGCCCGGTGCCTGAACTGGAACCCGCGCTCGGAACGATTCCGGTGATACTAGGGGCGAAATGTCTTCGCGAGCGAGGCGCCAAGCGCCGCTTCGAGAGCGACATCATTTGGGGGTCAGCGGGCCTGCGCCCCGACCCCATCTTTGTCACCTCTTCGGTAGAAGCGGTCCGCTCCATGGTGGCCGACGGAATGGACGTCACGATCCTGTCCGACATGGTCTACCGCCCGTGGTCCCTCGAGGGCCAGCGCATCGAACTGCGCAACATCGTGGCGGACATTCCGACCATGGACGTAGGACTCGCCTGGAACCCGTCACGCGCCCAAAGCCCCGCAGCCCGCACCTTCCACGAATTCATGAGCCTGTCCTTCGGCGGCGCCGGCAACTAGTTGCCACATTTTGCGCGAGGAACCCTGTTATATATTAACTTCAAATAGATAGAGGTTCGAATCTTTATTCCGCTTGGTGCGCCACCTCTTGATCTACACCGCCGGTTGTCGCCCACAGACCATCACAGGAAGCGGGCAACCATCTGTCGTAGACCAAAGGACACCAGCAAGACGCCGAAGAAAGACTCGAAATAGACCTTGAAACGCCGAAACGCCGCTGACGCCTTCGGGGTGGACAGGACATAGACCACCGTTGCGAACCAGACTGAGGCGACGACAATGACGGTAAGCAGCATGCCGGTCAAAAGTGTGAAATTCGCTGCTGCGGGAGCGGCAGACGATAGCGCCGATGCGTAATAGATAGCAGCTTTTGGATTGGACATAGTCGTGGACAGACCCTTTGAGAACTTTGCTGCCAGCGGTTCTGCCATTGCACCTTGCCCACTTGCGAGAAATGGTTTTCGCGCATTGCGTAGGAGCTGCACGCCCAGCCACAACAAATAAAGCGCTCCTAGCGTCTTGATCGTCATGAAGACTGAAGGGAACAGCGCAAATAGCGACCCGACGCCGAGCAGTGCCGCGCCTGCCCAGATGCCGTTCCCCATAACGACTCCCGCTGCAACCGCTGCCGCATCTCGGCGAGATCCAGCTATCGACGCATAGCTTACGGCTATGAAATCGGGTCCTGGGCTCAGAATACCAACGCAAGAGATGGCTGCTACAGTGGCGATGGCCAACAATGCTTCCACAGACAACCTCCGCCAATTGCTCTTTATCTGACCGTACAGCCGTTTTGCAGACTGGCATGTAAATCTAGCAAGCAGCAGTTTATATTGCCAGTTCTGCCATCATATCCGATGTCGCGACGACCAGACATCAATCAGCGTCGCCAATCTCCGAGTTCTCAATCTCGCCCGCAATCTCATGGTACGTAGACGCTGTTGCTCTGACAAGTCTTGGTGATCCTCAAAGTGTGGCTCATTGATCCGACCACCAATGATCGCAAGTTCGACGGCAGCAGAACAGACACGACAAAGAGAGAGGTATCCAGTGTTCCTGCAAACCAGACGCGGACTCAGATTGCACGGGTGGACTTGAAGCTTCGCTCCTCGGATATCGCGCACCAACGCCCGACACCATCGCACCGCCACCGGCACTCGACGGGACCACAAACATGCAATAGTCCCTCGCTGCGTCTGGTACAAAATGTCGGTCAGGCCAAATAGGCTGCACGACATCAAAACCAGATGCGCCAGATCCTTTCTTCGACCACGCACCCAAACGTCTCAAATCATCTGACGACGGACACAGTGCCGAATTAGAACCGTCTCCGTCCAAGAACAAATTGATCGTGCCGGCTAACGGGGCAGGTTGGGACGGCTGGACCGCATGTACTCTGCGGATGTTAGCTTGAATGGCTGCCCCTTTGCCGAAGCACCGGGAAACAGAATACTTTCAATCAACGTGCCGTAATCTCCTTGGGTGGCTCGCAATATCACATCGGATGACACCCCTGCGGTTCTCGCCTGCAACGCCATTTGCTGCGCAATATTGGCCAGCATGGTTTGGTGACACATGACGGCTTGCTTCTGAACGTCAAGCACTTCTGATGTATCAAATACGTGCGTGACGGACGCTATGGTTCGTCCGAAAAACCAGCGCTCATAGACGCCGTGAGGCGCTAAGCCATCCGCGAAGTGCTCAGGATGGTGCTTATCGAACTGGGACGTCCAGCAGGCCTCATCGACCGCTTGTGCCAAGACACGGTGATCGAGATTGTCCTCATGGAACAATGAATCTGGATCAAAGGTTACAACGCCATAGGGTTTGATGCTGCGTATGGTGTGTATGATACGTTCCCGCAGAGCGACCCGCGAGACATCACCGAGGACGTCCGTCTGCCAGCCTAGATCCTCCACCTGCGCTATACCGAGAACCCTCGCCGCCTGCCTGAACTCGACGGCATTGCGCCTGATCGTTTCGGCCTCATCCAGACCAACAGAATCCCAACGGTCATCCGTCACACGCAAGCAGTGGACATGCCAACCCGCCTTTGCCCACATTGCGACGACGCCACCTACGAAAATGGCAGGATCGTCGGCATGGGCCACAACAAGCAAGAGCGTGCGTCCCATACCCTTCTCAAGACTCTCTTGCGTTACGACTACAGGCTCCGTCTGCAATTCCGGGATCGTGAAGCGAACCATCAACCTGTTCCGGAGGACGCCGCGATCGCGACGAGATAATTCCGTGTCACCGTTTCTGCACGGAGCTCATCACCATCGGCGATAGCCCGGAAAATCTTGGCCAGCTGCTCGTGAGTGTGGTTCCGTACAATTTCTGCCACCTCGCCATTTTCACGGCGACCGTCAAACTTATGGTCAGCCCGCGCCTTTATGATCTGATCAAACGTCCTCAAGAGAAAGCCGTTGCCCGAAGCTACATAGTAGGCCCGGGAGAACTGGTAGATCCTCGATTTGTATTCGATCCAACTGCCAGGGCTCAGAATAGTATCCAATGCCGATTTCAGTAGTCTGAGATGCGGCTCCGACATGTGTCGCGCCGCCAAGGCTGCAACACCCGGCTCAAAGATCAACCGTGCTTCAATCGTCTCCAGAAAGGAATGGTCGTGCGGTGCCTGGACATCAACATCCGCATCGATGCGCTCAATGATCTGTGGTGCCCGCTCGGAAAGCCATGTGCCAGATCCTACTTTGCGTGAAATGAGGCCCATCTTGTTCAGGATCAACAGAGCATCCCGCACTTGCTGTCGAGAGGCGCCAAAGGTCTCCGCAAGCTTCCGCTCATTTGGCAACTGGGCACCTGGCAAATAGCGCCCCTCACGAATGGCTTCCAACAGGGCAGCATTTATGGTCGATGCTGTGACAACTGCTCGGTCACTCAGGTCAGCAGCGGAACTGTGACTCTCAGTCATTCAATTCTCCAAAACCGTCAGGCCCGCCGCTCGTAAGAACGATCGAGCCGCAGCTTCAAATCAGCGACAAAACCTGGCGTGATTGTTGCATCGTGAGCCAGTGAGTGCCACAGCGGAAGCGAGTTGATATAGGAGCGCATGCCCGTCAACCCCTCCTCCGCTTGCGCCCAACTCAACCCCATAGCCTGGGGCCGCACATCCAGACCGATGCCTGAAATCGCATCCAACATTTCATCAGCACCCTTCTCATGGAGCATGGAGCCAACGACAATACCCAAGCCCACGGGCTGACCGTGGAGGAATTTTTTACCCGTCTGCTTCTCCAGTGTGTAGAACAGGAAGTGGTCAGTACCTTCAATGTGGCGCGGGCACCAACCAGAGCCATGGAATGAGGTTCCCCACTTCAGACCATCGACCAGTGCGTCAATACCCGCGTCGGTCATGTTTCTGATACCGTCAATGTTCTTCAGGATGGCATTCACCTTAGACAGTGATTGCTTCGCGAGACCCTCGTCATAAGGCCATTTGGCTTCACTCTTTCCATTGTCCCGCGCATATTGCCAGTCGAGGACGCCAGTGTGAAAGCAGAGAATGTCACCGATACCCGACCAATTGAGGTGACGCGGTGCCTTCCGCAGAACATCATAGTCAATGAACACACACTGCGGTACAGCATAGCCGCGATAGATGACCTTGCCATTTTCACGCACGCCCGAGCGGTGCGAATAGACCGCATTGACAGAGAGTGCAGTGGGCGCCTGAAAAAGCGGAAGGTTGCGCCGCCATGCAAAGTACTTCGCAACATCGAGCGCCTGCCCGCCGCCGAGACCGATGATGGCACGAATGTCCTTAAGACCCGCCGCATCGCGATCCAGATCAAGCTGCTCGATCGAGTCAGCCAGATAGACTTGATAGTCAGCCCCATCAAACTCGTGCTTAAACATGCCCCAGAGGTCTGGCATTGTAACGATGAGGAATGGCGGGTTTACGAAGTTCTTGAATTCGCCAAACAAGCCGCGCCCCATAACCGTAGGGAACCCGTAGTCAAGACACGTATTGCACATGGTGAAGCCCCTTCAATAGGTCGCCGTAAGACCGCCATCCACGGCGATGCATTGGCCAGTAATGTAGTTGGAGAGATCAGACAAAAGAAAAAGGAAGGCTCCTGCACAATCCTGGGGAGTTCCAGGCCGTCCGAGAGGTAGTTTGCGGCGGGCAATGTAGACGTCGCGGAACCAGTCAGTTTCGTGTTCGTGGGCACCGTCCGACATAATCGCCATGCGTGTATCAATGAAACCTGGCGCCACGGCATTCACACGCACGGGCGCGAGATCAATGGCCATAGCGCGGGTGAGATTGAGGCCACCGCCCTTGGCAGTAGCATAGGCCACAGAATTGGCCTGGCCAAACATGGCCTGCGTCGACAACGTGTTGACGATGGAGCCGCCGCTCTGGGAAAGATAGGGGAGCACACGCTGGGCCACACGCAGGATGGAAGTTAGATTAGTCGAGATGACTTTCTCAAATCGGTGCTCTGTAACCAGAGCCACGTGGCTCTCGTCAAGCATGGCGGCGTTGTTTACGAGTCCGTCGATCGTACCAAGAGCCTTCGCAGCCTGCTCGACACCGGACTTCACTGCGCCGTTATCTGACACATCCATTACAACGGCAATGGAATTGAGCCTGCGCGCCTGCGCCCTGACCTCCGCCTCATCAATGTCGGCCATGGCCACTGTGCCGCCTGCAGCAATAATGGCTTCTGCTACAGCGAGGCCTATGCCGCGCGCCGCCCCCGTGACCAGAACAGATTTACCCTTGAGCAGAGATTTCATCCCTTAATCGCCCCTGAGGAAAGCCCAGACACAAGAGCGCGCTGCGCGACGACAGTCAGGATTGTGATTGGAACTATGGCAAGGGCAGATGCCGCGGCCATCGGACCCCAGTCCAGATTTCTTGTCGAGATGAAACCCGCAATGAAGACTGGCAGCGTTTTCGCGCTGTTTCCTGCCAGCATGACAGGGATAAGAAACTCATTCCAAGCAAGCAACGCCACGAATATCGTTGTCGCAGCCATGCCGGGCAGGATCAGGGGCAGGACGACATAAACAAGGACCTGCCAGCGCTTCGCCCCGTCAACAGCAGCACTTTGTTCAAGCGCGATCGGAATCTGCTCGACGAAGGAAATCATCAGCCAGACGGCGAATGGCAGATTCACCGCCGCATACATGACAATCAGCATCAAGTGATTATCATAGAGCCCTAGTCTCGAAATGATCTGAAAAAGCGGCACCATGATGACGATGGCTGGTACGGCGCGGATCAGGATGAGGCCAACCTCAAGAGAGCCACGACCACGGAATCGAGGCGACCGCGCCAACGCATACGCCGCGAGAGTGGAAATGAAGACACAGAGCAAGGTGGACGCCAAGGTAATTACGACTGTGTTTAGGCAAGTCTGCCAGAAGCCCCTCGTATTGAAAATCGCCTCGTAGTTCTTCAACGTAGGGCTGAAGTTGAAGAATTTCGGCGGGAACACAAAGGTATCGTCTCGCTGCTTGATGGATGTCGTCACTGTCCAAAACACAGGGAATAGCGCTATGAAGCTCGCCAGAAGCAAAACCAGATAGCTCAATAGATTTCCAAGTTTCTTGCTGGCCCTGGTCCTCATCGCGCGTACTCCGTGGCCCGACGCCACATCACATAGATTGGCGCCACGAGGATTACCAGCAGGACACCAAGGGCGGCTGCGCGGGAGATCTGAAAGAATATGAATCCGGTATTGTAGGTGAGCATCCCCAGGGTTTGGGTTGCCGTGCCGGGACCACCTTTCCCAGTGAGTATGAAGATAAGGTCGAACATCTTCAGGCAGTCGATGATGCGGATCATGGCAATCACCAGAACAACCGGCAAAAGCGACGGAAGCGTGATGTGGAAGAATATCTGCGACGCGCGAGCACCGTCAATTGCCGCCGCTTCACGTGGACCTTTCGGTAATCCGGCCAATCCGGCAAGTGTAATCAGCATCACAAAGGGAATAGACTGCCAGCTATCAACAATCGTGACGGCCATGATGGCGGGCCAGCGCCAGCCCAGCCAATTCGGACCATGAATATTGACCTGATCGAGAGCCCAGTTGATGACCCCCAAATCTGCATCAAAGAGAAATCGCCACATCAACCCGACAGCGACGGGCGTTAGCAGCATGGGAATGATCAGCGCAGTTCTGAAGAACTGCGTGCCTGAAAGATTGCGATGGAGAAGAATGGCAAGGCCAATGCCCAGGGGAATTTGAACGATGATGGCAAGGATCACCAGTATCAACGTCACCCATATCGATTCCCAGAAACGTGGATCGACAAAAGCCTGAACATAGTTTTCGACACCTATGAAACGAGCAGAAACAAATGCGCCAAGCGTCTCGTTACGAAACGACAAATAGAACGCGCCAAGAATAGGAAGGGCAAATACTCCTACGATTATCAGCCATGTGGGAAGTACAAGGATCCCAGCGAGCCGGGCATTTGCGGCTTCGATGCTCTTGTTATTCAATCGGCGACGAAGAGCTGACATTTCTTGGCTCTCAGGGAGTGGAGGGTGTGGTTGTTCCACACCCTCTGTTATCGTAACAGAAGTTTACTTGGCGTTCTCTTGAGCGAGAATTGGCTTCTCGGTTTCCTGAAGCGCGTCAAGCCCAGCTTTGACCTCAACTGAACCGTTCATAATCCCAGCCAGCGCGTCGAGTGCAGCCTTTTCAAACTCAGGCCACACTCGGATTTGCGGATAGCGCTCGATGCGAGTGCCTTCTGGAATATCAAGAACCGGCAGATAGGGATACTTTGCGACGAGTTCTGGATCAGTAATGATTGACTTGCGGCCGATAGCAGCGGCGCCAGCATTGAGGTAGTTCTTGGCATTTGATTTGCCAAGCACAAACTCAAGGAACTGCCACGCGACCTCTGGATTCTTTGCGTCAGAGGGTATGCCAATGTTCCAACCCGCGAGGTGAACCACGTCAGCGGCGCCCTTCGGCATGGGAGCTGTAGCGATCTTGCCGAGGTGCTTCTGGTTGGCGGGATCGAGCAACATTCCCCAGTATCCTGAATACTGCACCATTGCGCCAATGTCGGTCGACAAGAACTTGATTGTCGCGTCATCACTCGATGCAGAGAGAGCGCCCTCAGGTGCATAGGGCAAGAGGTCCTTCAGATACTGCGTCGCGGCGATTGCCTCGGGTGAGTTGACGGTGGGGTTGTAGTTGTCATCATAGAGCTGGCCGCCGAAGCTCCAAATCATGGCCATCCACCACCAGGACACATTTGGTCCGTACCCGAAGATAAAGCCTTCGCCCTTGCCTGATTCCTTCACGGCCTTTGCGTTAGCCTTGAACTCCTCCCAAGTCGTCGCAGGCTTCAAGCCAAGTGCGTCATAGATGTCAGTCCTGTACCATTGGATGAAGGGCTCGGTGGAAAGCGTGAGGCCAAGCGTCTCACCCTTGTACTTGCCGTAGTCCTGCTGGCCTTTACCGAAGTCGGCTATATCGTACTCCTTGGAAGCGGCAACCTTGTCATCAAGCGGCATCATCGTGCCAGCAGCACCAAATGGCGTGAGGAACGAGTTGTCGAACTGGGCGACATCATACTGGCCCTGCTTCAACTGCACGGAGAGCATGAGCTTCTGGTGCATTTCGCCGTAAGGCACTTCCGTGACGTGCACGGTGTGGCCAGTGGCCTTTTCAAACGCGGGAATAAAGGATTGAATTGCCGTCGACGACGGCGACTGAGTCAGAAACAGATTCAAATCATCTGCGTAGGAAAATGTCGTCATTGATGCCAGCAGTACAGCGGCTGGCACAAGCTTCTGGGCGATAGGCATGCAAGTTCCTCCTGTGATTCCTGTTAATTCGGATCAGACGTTGACCGTCTTCCGGCCGCTTTACGTTCTGGCGTTCAGTTGTCCCCAGTACGGCGGCTTGGCATCAAGTGAACAACGATTGGTCAACCAATGTCAATTGCTATCAATCCAGTTTTTTCCCTTCTAGATGTTCTAAACACCTATCAATTGCTCTTTTTGTCCCCCAGAGCGATTGATAATTGACAAGCATTGTCTGTGGTGATGAGTATTAAACCTATTGGTTGACCATTCGGAAAGACCAAATAGGGACCTGAAATGGCATCGGTTGTACTCGCGGAAGTTGGAAAATCCTACGGATCACAGTCAGTCGTTCGGAACATCAATCTCGACATTGCCGATGGTGAGTTCATCGTTCTTGTCGGACCGTCCGGATGCGGCAAGTCCACAATCCTCAGAATGATTGCAGGTCTCGAGGACATCACGGTTGGTGAAATCAGTATTGGCGGAAAAGTCGTCAATGAGATGGAAGCCCGCGAGCGCAACCTTGCCATGGTTTTCCAAGACTACGCGCTCTATCCTAACATGACTGTTGAGGCCAACATCGGCTTCGGACTAAAAATGAATGGGATACCTGCGCAGGAGCGAGCTGCAAGAGTTCGGGAAGTGGCCAAATTGCTGCAGATAGAGCCCTATCTTGAGCGAAAGCCGCGAGCTCTATCGGGCGGTCAACGTCAGCGCGTGGCCATGGGGCGGGCACTCGCCCGCAAGGCGCAACTGTTCTTATTCGATGAGCCATTATCAAACCTAGACGCCAAGCTGCGCATGGAAGTGCGGACCCAAATCAAACTTCTGCATCGCGATCTCGGGATGACCTCAGTATTTGTCACCCACGACCAGACCGAGGCGATGACCCTGGCTGATCGCATCGTGTGCCTCGATCGCGGCAGCATTGCCCAAGTCGGGACACCCGAAGAGCTCTACTTGCGCCCTGCCAACGTCTTTGTCGCAAGCTTCATTGGCTCACCCCAGATCAATCTGTTACCGACCACAGTGACTGCTGGCACGCTTCGATTGGGAGACGGTCAAGTCATCGCCCCGTCAAAGCCAATTGAACTCGAGGACGGGCGTCCGGTGCTTGTCGGGTTGCGACCAGAAGATCTGACTGATGGGTCACGCGTGAACTCCATGAGCAAGCCGCAGCCCCTGCAATTCGATTACCTCGTGCCGGAGACGCTGGGATCGGACACCTACCTGATTGGCGACATCTCAGGAACCCGTGTAACAGCGCGCTGCGCGCCGGTGACGCGGCCTCAAGTGGGGACAACTATCACTCTCCACGCCGACACTTCCCACCTCCACCTCTTCGATCCAGCAACACAAAGGCGCATTTGAATTGAGATGACTGTCAATCCATCGGACATCAAGGCCTTCCGCACGGCCTTCGGCCGCAACCTGCTCGCCGAAATTCCAAACTTCGTCGCAGGCCCCTATATCGTGGTCACGATGGAGGATCTTTGGCCGCACATGAAGGAGCAATTTCCAGTGGGAACCCAGACCTGGTTCGTCCGTAGCATGGAACGTGCTGATCTTGAAGCCGCCCTGCCCCAAATGAAACCATACGCGTCTGTCATCGGCCTTGGCGGCGGACAAGCCATCGACGCCGCCAAGTATTTCGCCTGGCGACTGGACAAGAAACTGCACCAGTTTCCCACCTCGCTATCAGTCGACGCCATGTATGGCCAGCGCGCCGGTGTCCGCGACAATCAGGTCGTTCGGTATGTTGGATGGGCCGTCCCGGAGTGCGTATATTTCGACTACGGCATTCTCGAAGCAGCACCGAAGCACATCAACCGCGCAGGTATTGGGGATGTCTTCTGCTTTTTCACCGGCGTGTGGGATTGGCGATATGCCGAAAGCAAAGGCATGTGCGAGGCTCGCTGGCCCTATGACGAAGGCCTCGCCAGTCATTCCATTGAACTCGCCGAAGCCGCACTCGCCGGCAAGAAAGCAATCCATGACCTGACGCCCGAAGGCATAAACCTTGTCGTAGAAGCATTCAAATGGGGTGGCGCGTCCTATCACGGCGCAGGCTGGTGCCCGCGCCACATCGAGGGCGTGGAACATTTCATCTTCTATGCCCTCGAGGCCCGCACCGGTGTCAAATTCCTTCACGGCCAAGCTGTCTGCCTTGGCCTCATCGCAGGTGCCATGATGCACGAAAAGCGCGTAGATGAGTTGCGAACGGCCGTCGCTGATATCGGTGTCGACATTAGACCTGAGAGCATGGGGCTCAATTGGAATGATGTGGACGCAACTCTGATCGGGCTCCGCGACTTCGTTCGCAAAACCGACCTACCCTACGGAATCGCCCACGACTTCGAGGTAGATCGCGGCTTCTTGGACCGTCTGCGCTCGAGGGTAAGCGCAGACTAATCGCCCCTTCGGTACCATCCCGTCCGCAATCTTTTCCGCAACCATCATGATCGGGGCCTGAATGTTGGCGGTGGGGATGCGCGGCATGATGCTGCCGTCTATGACACGCAGACCGTCAATCCCGCGCACGCGACCATTGCCATCGGTCACCGCCATCGCATCCGTGCCCATGCGGCAAGTACCACAGGGGTGATGCTCGGTATTGGCGTTGTTACGCAGCCAAGCGACAATTCCGGCATCACTCGCGCCATCGAGATCGGGGTCAAGCGACGCCGACCGGAATTCGTCCCATGGCTTTTGCGCCGCCATCTCGCGTGTGCGCTTGATGCCATCCACCATCTCGCTTACGTCACGTTGATCGTCAAGATAGTTAAAATGAATGGCGGGATGCGACTTCGGGTCAGCGGACTTGAGGCGAATGCACCCTCGGCTATAGGGGCGCATTTGGCTCACGAAGTACTGAAAGCCATCACCCAAAACGACTTTTCCATCTTGAAAATCAGCGAGAAAACCCAGGAACTCATGTTGCATGTTGATGAAGGGGGCACCTGAACCACTGTCAAAGAAGGCTCCTACTTCAAAGAAATTGGAGGCGCCAAGGCCCCTTTTGAAGAGTAGCCACTCCAAGCCAATTCTCGCACGGCCCAGAGGGCCGAGTTGATTGCTGATCGACACGGGTTTCTTGCAACTGTAGCGCAGCGGGGCGACGATATGGTCTTGAAGATTTTCACCCACGCCGGGTAAATCATGCTCCACGTTGATGCCATGCGCGCGCAAATGATCAGCGGGACCGATGCCTGAGAGCATCAATAGTTGCGGTGATGCGATGGTGCCAGTGCAGAGGATCACTTCGCGGCGCGCTTCGATCATCTGGTTTTCGCCATTGATCACGCATTCGACGCCAGTCGCCTTTAAGCCACTGAGGCGCAACTTGTTGACGAAAACATTGGTAAGAACGGTGAGGTTGGCGCGATCCTGAATTGGCCTGAGGTAGGCTTCGGCAGCACTGCAACGAACTCCATTCTTGATATTGGCCTGCGTGAGATGCGTGCCTTCCTGCAGACCACTGTTGTAATCTCGGGCCTGGGGCAGGCCCCATGCCTCGCCCGCTCGCAAGAAACGATCATAGAACACATGATCACCCTTGCTCTCAACGATGCTCATTAAACCATCACGACCGCGTTCTGGTGCTGGCGTACCATGAAAGGTTTCGAGTCTTTTGAAATAGGGCAGACAGTCGGAATAAGACCAACCGTCTAGGCCAAATTCCATCCATGCATCGTAGTCCTTCGGGTTTCCGCGCACCCAGACCATGCCATTGATGGCCGAGCTGCCACCAAGACCGCGCCCTCGCGCTTGCCCAAGCTGGCGATTGTTCAAGTGCGGTTCTGGCTCACTCGTGTAGCGCCAATTGTAGATTTTACTCTCAATGGGAAAAGTGAGCGCCGCGGGCATGCGGATGATGAGTGAATTGGCAGTTGGGCCTGCTTCGAGCATGCAGACAGACACATCACTCTGTGTAGAAAGTCGGTGGGCAAGAATACAACCAGCCGACCCGGCACCAACGACGACATAATCATAACCAGCCATGTCAAACGATGCCTGTGACTTTGGTCGCGTTGATGAAATTTCCCGCCACAAAACCCCTGGCTTTTGCGAGTGGGATTTGAAGCAACTGGATGAAGATCGCCTCCATCAGGGGAGTTAGCGGATGGGCTACGTCGGGATACGAGTAAACTCGAAGACCTTCTGTCTCAGCTGGGGCCGAGGCTTTGGGAGCGACGGCAACCACTTTGCCGCCTAAGGAGGTAATCTTTTTGATCAAGGCGATATCTATGTCGCGCGTCTTAAGATCGCCGAGAAAGATCACCATTTGGAAGCCATCCCGCGCCAATTCAATCGGACCATGTCGAAACTGCCCGCCAGACAACGCCGAGCAACTCATTTTGGCGGCTTCCTGGGTCAACAGGGCAGCGACTTGCGCGGAGCCTAGGCTCTTGCCGCGTCCTACATACATGAGCGGTATCTGTGCATCGAGAAACTCCGTGACATCGCGGATCCCCGGTTGCCAATTCTCAAGCATCGCGGCGCAAGCAGTTGCAGCATCAGCAATTTCTTTGGCGGCTTGTGGTAGGCCGCCACGCAGGGCAGCCCCCAGAATATGAAGGCAGGCAAAGCCACCCGTGTAAGACTTGCTGGAGACCGTCATCTCCGGCCCAGCCATTGAAGCAAGACGGACGTCCGCCCAGTTTGCAAGGCTGTTTGAGAGTTGGTTGGTCACAGAAATCGTGGCCGCTGGCCTCATTCCGGGAAGTTTCGTGAGTTCAACGATCTCACCACTTTCGCCAGACTGGGATGTGGCGATCATCAAGCTGCGGCGGCTGACCATTTCTGGCGCCTGTTGAACCAATTCAGACGTGTCAACCAGACAAGCCGGCACTGACAGCGCTTGTGACAATTGCAGGTAAAGCGGATAGGATCCGTGCAGTGAACTGCCCATACCAGTCAGAATGACGCGATCGAAATCATCATCATGCAGTCGCGAGACGATGTCCTGCAAGTCTTCAGCCGTTTCCCTATCGGGTCCCTGCGAGAGCGCGAGAAGCATGCCCGGTTGTTGTAGAATCTCATCAAGGTATGAGCTTGTCATGATTGAACCCGTTCGTTGGGGTGATCGGAAAAACAGAGTGCTGCGGCACCAACGAGACCGGCTTTGCTGCCCAATGTGGCCTGCAGTAAACTGACCTTAGCCGTGTAATCTGCCATTGCGAGGCGTGAGACCGTTTTTCTGATGGGGCTGAGGAAGTCCTCACCCGCAGCGCTCAGTCCACCAGCAAAGGCGATACGATCGGGTGCAAAGATATGCATCCACGTCACGACAGCGGCGCCAATGACCTGCGCTGCCTCATCGACGATGCGCCTGCAATCTGAATCGCCAGTCCTTGCGGATTCAAACAAAGCGCTGAGACCTTCGTCGTTTGTGATCCCTCGCAAGGAACGATAGTCGTCTTCGAGAGCAAGAGCGGAAGCGACGGATTCCAGGCAACCGCGGCAACCCTGCCGGCATGACCGCGCGCCCGTCGGATCAACAATCACATGGCCGATATCGCCCATGGTGCCATGAGCGGTGTGGACTGGCTTGCCGTTCTCGATAAAACCAACACCAATTCCTGTACCGAGGGCGACGGTGAGAAATCGGTTACTGCCCATCCCCACTCCGTAGCGATGCTCTGCAACGGCGGCCAGGGTTGCGTCATTCTCGATGAAGACTTTTCTGCCAGACTTGGCGCTGACATAGTCCACTATCGGAAATTCGTCCAAGGCAGGCACGTTGCCGAACCGCGTTGTGCCCTTTGCGAAGTCAATATGCCCTGGTAGCCCAACGCCTATGCCGCAAAGTTCGTTGATCCCTAGCGAGGCCTGCATCTGGGCAGCCATTTCCATATATCGGTCGAGCAACTCTTGAGAAGTGGCAGCCGGATCACTTGCAACATTTCCGTGTGCAAGCACTTCTCCGGTTTTTGACACGATGCCGATCTTGGCTGAACCACCACCTACATCAATGCCCAATGCTGGAATGTTTTTCGACATGAGCGGTACTCAGGAAATCTTGTGGCGCCGAAGCGTCAATGCAAAGCCATCGCCACGATAGATGGCCCTCACATATTCCAACACCTCATCTTGCTCGCTGGAAGTGACGCGCCATGCGACAACTACCGGTGCTCCCACCTTGATGCCAAGATGTTTGGCGATTGCGTCGTCTGCTACGCCAGGCTCAATCGCGGCATCTGCCCAGGCTGGTTCAAGGCCCCATAGACGTCGCATGGTTTCGTAAAGCGAGCCTTCTTCTACATCTGACCGCTGAAGCCCGGGATAGGTTTCCGCGTCTAGATAGGTCTCCTCGTAAGCCACTGGCTTTGAATCGACACAGCGCACGCGCGTCAGGCAATAATAGGTTTTGTTCTTCGGCGGTGACTTTGCGAGGTGTATTTTCATGCCTTCCGGCAAGCTAGAAACTTTGGCAAAATCCACAGTTCTTGAAGACGGCCTTGATCCGGCATTCTCGACTTCGGAGGTGAAGCTACCAAATCCGGTGACACCACCAATGTGTTCAGAGCGCGCATAGGAGCCCCGGCCCTTTTCGCGATAGATCAATCCCTTGCGATGAAGTTCATCCAATGCCTGGCGCACCGTTACACGCGACACCTTGAATTCTGCGGCAAGTTCATTTTCAGATGGCAATGCGGTTCTTTCGCTCCGCGAGGGCCCATGTTTCATGTCGCGCTCCAGAAGGTCAGCAACCTGTCGGTAGACAGGGGACGCGGCAGACTTCCGAACAAAGCGTCGCGCCTTACTGGCAGAAATAACCTTCATTCCAATCCCCCAAAGGAAACATACCGTTCTTGTATGCTTGTCTTAACAAGTTGTCAAATGAACAAAGTCTACGGTCGACAACCCCGGGGATGCATAAGATAACCACCCTCACGTAGGCGATTGGCGATGCGATTGCCTTTCGCTTTCAGGCATTCCGACGTGCGATATCAGACACCGAGTGGACCGCCTTTCCGAAGCCACAGCCAGAAGGTAGGCCTTCCGGGCCAGAATATCGGCGGTTTCGATCTTCTGCCTGACCAGATTGACGAAGATGGCAATGCGTTCCGGGGTCAGGGCGCGTGAAGTCGCCGCCTGCGCGGCCACACGCTCAAGCGATACCTGAACGCGAGATCTCTAGGTCCACATCAAGTTGCTCAATCGGTAGGGGTCTCCGAACTCCAATCAACACCAATGATGAACAAAACCGAATAGTCCTGCTTGTTGCAGCCATCGACAGGCGGCATCATACCACCGGGCGCCACCGGGAAATTCTTCTGATCCACCGCGCCAGGGCTGCATGAGCCACCATTTGCAGAGGTGTAGCGCGCAGAGCGACACTTCAGATGCGTGACGTCATAGATGTTGGCTCTGTTTCCCAACTCCCATGATTGCACACCCTGCGCATCGGCGGGGTGGATCGTGAGAATTGCGGTAGCGGTCCGCCTGCCCGTCACCAGATATCGTCCCGGTTTCAATGGAAAGCTGGGTTGCTCCATGATCAACCCGTTCTCATCAAGCCACCAGTCACTGGGATCGAACTTCCATTTTGATGGCGCCACACCTCCTGACGAGAGCAGTTCCCCAAAGTTCTTCAACCATACGCCCCGGGGGCCGGGATCAACGTCCCACACACCCCACTTCTCTGCGCCTGTACCACTGCTTGCGCCGGGCTCGACAAGCGCCGCGATAAACTGCGTCGGAATGCGCTTGAACCTAACCGTGTCTGCAGAGGCTGCGCTACCCAGCAGCAAAGCAAAAGCAAGGTTCGTGATCAGGACGGTGTATCGCATACTTAGAAAGCTTGCAGATCTCGTATTCATTGCCAACTCCAAACATCATGATGATAATCGAAACCGGACGGGCACCTGCCTCTGCCGCTGCTAATTATTCTAGAGCAAGCATCAGCAGTCGAAATAGGGTCCGCGAGCTAAGGCACGCCCAAGGACTTTCGTGTTCTATTCCCAATAGCTGCACCAAATTCTGGCTCTCTCAATAGCGACACAGATCGACCCGCAGAATTCAGTCGGCTGCAGGTCTCTCGGACTGAACGTAACTCCGGTCATTTTCCAGCACGCAGAATGGTGAAGCATGAGCAGAGCGACAGCACGGCCGCCATGGCAAGTGCTGCGCCATAGCCAAGAGTCATGTCGTAGAGAAAGCCAGCCGTCACGGGGCCGGTGATGCCGGCAATGCCCCAGGCGGTGAACACCCTGCCGTAGTTCCGCGCAAAGCCTTGCACACCGCCGATGCGCCGCACCTCAGCCGGCACGACCGCGATCAGCACGCCGTAGCAAAAGCCTGCAAGCCCCAGAGCAAAGGCAACCGGAGAAAGCCCTGAGAGGAATGGCAGGCTGGCGAGCGCTGCACACTGCACGACGAGAGGAAGCGCGACCCCGCGGGGGCCAGGCACCCGTTCTCCAAGCACGCCCCCGAGATAGCCCCCCGCGACGCTGCCGAGGGATACCACGCCGGAAACAAGCCCGGATTCCGCCAATGCGTTCGCGCGCCACAGGGCAATGGCGGGCGCATGGGCAAGCACCATGAGCCCAGCGAATGCACCGAGCAGATAGCTGAACCACAGGAACAGCAGTGGCCTGGGCAGAGCGAGGGAGACAAACTTTGTGGACGTCGCCTCAGCCAGTCCTTTGCTGTGGACGAGTGCCGCACATAGGACGCACACGACAAAGATGACTGGAGCCAGCGCCAGAAAAATGGCTGCAACATGAATGCCCGCGAGCGCCGCGTTGAAGAGCTGCGCGCAGAGCACGGCGCCGAGGCCGTAGGTGGCGGTGGCAAGCCCCATGGCCTGCGCCTCGCGCCCTGGCATGGCGGCAGCGGCAATGCCGAGCGACATGGCATAGGCGATGCCATTTGCAAGACCATACATCAACCCGAAACCAGTGATCAGGCCGGTGGGGCTGGCGTTGCCACCGGCAAGGACAAGCCCCACCGCCGCAACAACGCCTGAACCGATGAGCCGAAGCCGCGGGCCGATCACCGCCTCGATGCGGCCATTCAGGTATACGCCCAGTGTGAGGGCCGCGATCGCCACCGCATAGCCCAGGCTGGCGACGGTTCGCGACGTGTCGAGCCACTGCTCGATCGGCGCAAGCAGCACGCCGTAGGCGTGGATCGACCCAAAGCACAGGCAGATCATCAATGCTGCGGCGAGTTTCCTTAAGTCCACCGTGCCCACGGTCTCAGGCCATGCCGAGCTGTCGCTTGCGCTGCATGGCCCATGCACCAATCAGGCGGTCTGCCGTAATGCCGATGAAGGCGATGCCGAGACCTGCAAGCAGGCCGCGGCCCGTGTCGGCGCCCGGAAGAGCCTTGTAGATTTCCTGGCCGAGATCGCGTGAACCTATGAGCGCTGTGATGGCGACCATGGCCAGCGCCATCATGATGGTCTGGTTGATGCCGAGCAGTATTTCAGGGAACGCAATGGGAAGCTCCACCTTGCGCAGGCGCTGCCACGGCGTGGCACCGGAGGCAACGGCGGCGTCTATGGTCGCGGCGGGCACGCGCAACAGGCCGAGGTAGGTGTAGCGGATTGCCGGCACCGTTGCATATGCCAGCATGGCGATGACGTTGGAGACGTCGCTTGTCTGGAACAGCATGATGACGGGAATCAGGTAGATGAAGCTGGGGAAGGTCTGCAGCGTGTCGCACACGCCTTTCGTGACATGCGCGACACGCGGGCTGTGCGCCGCCCAGATGCCGATGGGAATGCCGATGATGACGCAGAGAATCGTGGCGCCGGTAACGAGATAGATCGTCAGCATCAACGGCTCCCAGAAGCCTGCGAGCATCATGAAGCCGAACAGGCAGACCGGCAGCAAGGCCAGTCGCCAGCCAGAGAGGTGATAGCCTATGGCGGCGAGCACGCCGAGCATCACTGGCCAGGGTAGCCAGAGATAGAAGTTTCGCAGCGGCAGCATCAGCCAGATGGTCAGCGCATCACGCAGCGGCTTGATGTAGGGAAAGAGCTCCTTCGAGATCCAGCGCACCGCGCTGTTGATCGGCCCGCCATAGGACAAGGTCAGCTCCTTGGGGAGAACGGCGAAGCCATGGAAAAGACCTGCCGCGACGACGGAGACCGCCAGAAGCAGGAGGAAGAGCGATACATGGGGGTGACGACTGATGAAACCGGTCTTCGGGCCGGCATGGACAGGGACCTTGGCCATATAGGCCTGGGTCAGCCTGTCGAGAACGATGGCGATGAGGGTGATCGCCACACCCTGTTCAACTGCCTTGCCGATCTGCAGTTGCTGAAGCGAGAACAGCAGCTTCTGGCCGAGACCGGAGGCGCCCACCAGCGAGGCGATGACAACCATTGCCAATGTCTGCATGACGACCTGGTTGAGGCCCAGCATGAGCGTCTTTTCGGCAGCGGGGATTTCCACCTTCCAGAGCAGCTGGCGCGGCGTGCAACCGGCCATGCGGCCTGCTTCCAGAATGTCCGGCGGCACCGTGCGCAGGCCGAGAACCGTGCAGCGCGCCATGGGTGGCAGCGCAAAGGCGAAGGTAGCGAGCATCGCCGGCACTTGCCCGAAGCCGAAGAGGATGACCACTGGACCGAGATAGGCCATGTGCGGTGTGGCCTGCATCACGTCGAAGACGGAGTTGAGGACGCGCTCGACCCTGTCATTGCGGGTCGCCCACAGGCCCAGCGCCAGGCCCAGCGCGGCCGCGAGCGGCACAGTGACGAGCACGATGGACAGCGTCTGCATCGAGTCCTGCCATAGGCCGAATATGGCGAGGTAGAAGGTGGCCAGTCCGCAAAAAATCGCGAGCCCGCGGCCGCCCGCCCAATGCCCGAGGATGGCGGTGCCCCCGACGATGGCAACCCACGGCAAGGGCGGCAGCGAAAGCGACGGGAAGCCCCTGAACAGCAATGCTTCCGAGAACCACAGCGGCCAGGACAGCAACCACGACAGGGCGCGCGTCACCGGCTTCGCGGCAGCGGAAAACCAGACGAAAGCCTCGCTCACCCATGCGCGGAAGGGAATGGCCCACTCGCTGGGCCAGCGGGCAAGGGGCGGCCAGGCCCATGCCGCGGCAACGCCGAGAATGATGATGATGCCCACCACCATGGGAAGCGACAGCCGCGGCGATGGCGCAAGCTCCGGCGCGGCCATTGCCTGACCGCTGCCGCTCATGGGCGTTCGTCCGGATAAAGTGCGCGGATCATCGCGGCGCGGTCGATGCTGCCGATGGCACGGCCTGCGGCGTCGATCACCGCAAGAGGGCGTTCCGAGGCCAGCACGATGGCTGCGGCCTCGCCGATCTTGGCCGTGGCAAGTACATTGACGCCATTGAGCGGGGCCAGCGCCGGAGAGGCGATGGAGCCCACGGTGAGCACCCGGTCACGCGGGGCATTGCGGGTAAACTCACGGACATAGTCATCGGCGGGTGCGGAGACCATCACCTCGGGTGTTGCCAGCTGCACCAGGCGACCATCCTTCATGATGCCGATGCGGTCGCCGAGGCGTATCGCCTCGTCGAAGTCATGGGTGATGAACACGATGGTCTTGCGCAGCAGCTTCTGCAACCTCAGGAACTCATCCTGCATTTCGCGGCGGATCAGCGGGTCAAGCGCCGAAAAGGGTTCGTCGAGGAACCACACGTCGGGTCCG
Organism: Pseudomonadota bacterium; assembly: GCA_041163105.1. Taxonomy (GTDB): domain Bacteria; phylum Pseudomonadota; class Alphaproteobacteria; order Rhizobiales; family Aestuariivirgaceae; genus Aestuariivirga. The sequence continues at coordinate 13,900 of JBEARP010000243.1, read as the reverse complement.
ACAGCGAGCGAGCGCGCGATGCCCACGCGCTGCTGCTGGCCGCCCGATAGTTCACGCGGGAAATAATTCTCCCGGCCCTCGAGGCCGACAAGCCGGATCATCTCGCGGGCGCGCGTATCGCGCTCCTCGCGCGTTGCACCGCGCACCTCGAGCGGGAAAGCGACGTTGGAGAGAACGGTGCGATGCGGCAGCAGCCCGAAGTGCTGAAACACCATGCCCATCTTGTGGCGGCGGATGTCGATCAGTTCGGCAGCACTTGCCTTGAGAAAGTCCCGCCCCTCGAACACCACCTCACCGGCTGTTGGATCATTCAGCCTGGTAATGGCGCGGATCAGCGTCGACTTGCCCGACCCCGAGAGGCCCATGATGATGAGGATCTCACCCGGATAGACATCGAAGGAAACGTCGCGCACCGCGCCGATATGACGCTCCGCCGCGAAGTTCTCCGACGTGGGCGCATGGCCATGGCGGGCGAGGAATCCCTGAGGATCGGCGCCGAACACCTTCCAGAGATGGCGGCAGGAAATTTTCGGCTGGTCACGCATGGTCAGGCATTCCGCAGTGTAAGTGAAGGGACGCGGAGCAGAAGCCCCGCGCCCCCTCAAATGAGTTGGGCATTACTGCAGCCAGGACTTGACCGTATCCTGATTGGTCTCGATCCACTTCTTGGCGGCATCTTCTGGCGTCATGCCATCGACGTCAACAAGGGCAGCGGCAGCCGCAATCTGCGGATTGCTGAAGTTCACCTTCTTGAGGATGGCGGCAGCCTTCGGCCACTTCTGCTCAAGCTCCTTCGAGCCCACCTTCTTGAGGTAGCCGCTGGCCGGCGCGCCACAGTCATAGACAGCGTCCGGATTCTGACCCCACTTCGGATCGGAGAGGCAGGCAGGTTCGTATTTGGGGAACTCGACGAATTGTCCTTCGAACTTCGCCTCGATGAAGTTCGGCGTCCAGTTGAAGAGGACGATCGGCTCCTTGCGGTCATAGGCTGCCTGGAGTTCGGCCCATAGCGTGGCGGCCTGACCGACCGGCACTTCCTGGAAGTTCATCTTCAATGCCTGAATGCGCTCCGAGTAGTGCTTGCCCCAGTCGGCCGGCGGGCCAACGAAGCGGCCCTTGGCGCCAGTCTCTGCTGTTGCCAGCTTGGCGGCGCAAGCATCAAGCGCCTTCCAGTCCGGCAGGCCCGGGCACATCTCGTTCATATAGGCGGGATACCACCAGTCTTCGCGCGTCACGGCGGCGTGAGCGCCGTAGTCCACGGCACCGCCGGCCAGTGACTTTTCGAAGGGCTCGGCCATGGAGCCTTCCCAGACTTCAACCTGGAAGTCCATGTCGCCTGCCGCGATGGCGGTGAACTGCAACTGCGTGTCCGACGACTTGTACTCGACCTTGTCGCCTTGCGACTCGAGCACCTGGCCGATCACGTTGGAGAGCACGACCTGGCTCGTCCAGTTGTTGGTCACGATCTTGATGGGATCACTCGAGTCCTCAGCGAAAGCACTGCCGGACACGAGGCCCAGGGCTCCGAGAAGAGCGATCGTCCTTACGTAGTTCATGCGTCCCTCCATTTCTTGTTTCGGCGGCCGGTCTCTAAGGCCGTCCGCTGCGCTTCACTGTCCCGCGCTGGAGGGAACGATAGCGGCCCTCTGTAAAGCCGTTGGCGGAACTTCGTGAAAGCTCTGGCGGGACTTGTGAAATGTTGTTAAAATGTCGGGATGAAGGCCTTTCCCGCCCATATCCTGATCGTCGAGGACGATCCGGTTACCCGCGCCAAGCTCGCCGCCTACTTCAAGGCCGAGGGCTATCGCATCAGCGAGGCGGAAGATGGCGAAACGATGCGGGACATCATCGCTACCGACCCTGCCGACCTGCTGATGATCGACATACAGCTTCCCGGAGAGGACGGGTTGCGGCTGACGCGGGAACTTCGTGCGCAGTCAGATGTCGGCATCATCCTGGTGACCGGACGCAGCGACGCGGTGGACCGTATCGTGGGATTGGAGATCGGTGCCGACGACTATGTGACCAAGCCCTTCGAGCAGCGCGAGTTGCTGGCGCGGGTGAAGAACCTGCTGCGCCGGGTGAAGGGTAGTGGAACAAGTGGTGCCGCTGCCCCCAAGAAACGCCAGTTCCAGGGCTGGACCTTCGACCTTGCAAGCCGGACCCTCAGCAGTGCTGACGGAACGTTCGTCGATCTCACACGCGCAGAATTCAAGGCACTTGCCCTGCTCACCGCCAACACCGGCCAGGTGCTGTCACGCGACCGCCTGCTGCATGAGATCGCCCATCGCGACTGGGACCCGTCCGATCGCACGGTGGATGTGGTGATCCGCCGCCTGCGCAAGAAGCTGGGGGACAACGCCAGCCATCCGCGCCTCATCGTCACGTCACACGGAGAGGGATATCTCTTCGCGGTTTCTCTCGAGCGGGCCTAGCGGCTTCCGCGCCTTCGTCCAGAAACCTGTCTGCTTCCGCAAGAGTTTCGCTGATAAGATCGCCGAGGCCCGCAGCAGCCGTGCGGCAAGCGTCGACATCGCCATTCCGCGCCGCGGTTTCAATCCGCGCGAAGCGTTGCTGCAGGAGGCTGAAGCCCGCCGCAGACGCCGAGCTGAACCCGGCATGCGCCACGCGGGCGATCCGTTCGGCCTCCCCCAATGTCAGGGCAGCGTCCAGGTCCGACAGCCTTTCGGGCAAAGTCTTCGCCGAAATCGCCAGGATCTTCCGCATCTGCTCGGCACCCAAGACTGCCAGGTCCGCCTGCCATGCCGACGCGTCGATCGCCGGATTGGCAACAGGCATGCACAGCGCCTGCGAGATGGCGGCAGCCAAAGTCTCCGGCGTCAGCGGCTTGGGTACATAGGACACCATGCCGGAGGCGAGATACGTTTCTACCTCCTGCGCGAAGACATGTGCCGACATGGCAATGAAGCGCACGGGAGACGGGGACAGAGCCTCCCGGATGAGGCTGGCCGTTGCCATGCCGTCGAGCCCCGGGAGACTGATGTCCATCAGCACGATGTCGGGCGTGAGCTCCTGGGCGAGGGCCAGCGCCTCATAACCATCGCGTGCCACGCTGCAGCGGTGGCCCAGCGCCCTGATGAAGTGCACGGCCACCTCCCGCGTTGCGTCGTCATCCTCGACGATGAGAACGGAGTGGCTGACAGAAACCGCAGCGAGCCCCTCGGCAGCGGCCACAACCGCCGGCGGCTCCGCCATCTCGATGTCGAGCACGAGGGTGAAGGTGCTGCCCTGCCCTGGTCCGGATTCAACCTCGAGCTTACCGCCCAGGGTCTGCGCCAGCCCGCGCGAGATCGACAGGCCGAGACCGGTGCCCCCATAGCGGCGTGTGATGGAATTGTCGGTCTGCGTAAAGGATTCAAAGATGCTCTGCCGCTTTGCCTCTGGAATGCCGATGCCGGTGTCGGCAACCGAGATGGTGAGTCTCTGTCGGCCCTGCCCGGTCGGCGTGGTGCGCGCCCGCAACGCAACCTTGCCGCTGGGCGTGAACTTGATGGCATTGCTCACGAGATTGAAGAGAATTTGCCGAATCTTGCCGGCGTCACCCTCGAACCAGGCCGCGATCTCCGGTGCCATGTCGAGTTCGAGATTCAGGCCCTTCTCCTCCGCTGATGGTCGCATCAGCGCGATGATTCCCGACAGCGTCTCATCGAGCCGGAAAACGACGGGGTCCACCGCAATCTTGCCGGACTCGATTTTCGAGTAGTCAAGGATGCTGTTGAGAATGCCCATCAGCGCCTCGCCAGAGGCTGAGGCCGTTGCCACGCGTTGCGTCTGCTCTGCACCAGGCTTCCCATCCTTCAGCAGCCGCAGCATGCCCAGCATGCCGGTCATCGGTGTCCTGATCTCGTGGCTCATGGTTGCGAGGAAGTCCGACTTGGCGCGGCTGGCGCGCTCCGCGGCCTCGCGCGCCGCTGCGTGGTTCGTCACCTCATGCTCGAGCTGCGCCGTGCGTTCCGCCACCAGCTCACGAAGCTCTTCACGGTGCCGGCGCAATTCCTCGTTGGTGCGGTCGCGTTCGGCCTCAAGCGCGCCGCGCTGGCGCGACACGTCCCGGAAGGCGGTGACGGCCTCTGCCAGGTCCTTGAGTTCATGCGTTCCACCCTGCTTCACGTCTACCGCGAGGTCGCCGATGGTCAGGCGCCGCATCGCCTCCGCCAGCTCCTGCAGTCGGCGCACGACGCCACGCTCCACATAGAGCCAGACAATCAGACCCGAGATCAGCACGGCGACAGCCGTGGTCGCCAGCAGCGCAAACAGGCCTGCCGAAACGGCGCGGTCCGCCTGCGCGGACGCAGCGAGAGCAAAGCCGCGTGCATTGCTCACCACGGTCTGCGCAACATCTGTGAGATTGTTGGATAGCAGGCGGTTGCGCGTCGCGACCTGATCAAGCTCATCATCGATCGAAATGAGCCGCAAACGGTCCTCGAACAGGCTAGAGTTGACTTTCATCTCACCCACGGCAGATCGCAGTGCGAAAAGCTGCTCCCTGGCCTGCTCCCGACGAGTGGGATCGTCGATGCCGGCCACCCGGCGCTTCACGATGCGCAGGTTGGCTGCAAACTCGCTGGAGAGCGCCAGCACTTCATCGCGAGTCACCGCGCGTGACAGACGGTTGGTGAGCAGCGCCAACTGCGAGGCTCGCAGGCGGAGTTCCCATGTGCGGTCCAGAAGGTAGATGTCCTGCTCAATAAGTCTGTCGAGGGCGTCATAGGCCTGCGAGCGCGCACCTTCGCTGTCGATCAAGCCATAAAGCCCGGCGACGACAGCCGAGGCGCCCGCTGAGGCGTTCGAGACGAGGGTCTCGGACAAGTCGACGAGGTTGGTCGCCGCGGCGAGCGTGGTCTCGGTGCGCCGCTCATAACCGCGCAATAGCTGAAGCCGCGCCGTCACCAAGCGGTTCTGCTCATCCAGGTTGGCAATCAGCGTTTCGGCATTGCCCGAGAGCTGGGCCAGCAGCGGATAGTCGAGCTTCGAGAGGGCCGCATCGGCGAGGTTGCGTCGAATGTCACCGGCTAGGGCGCTGATCTCTGCCGCGTGGTGCGCGCGCGTCGCATCATCGGGCGAGGCGGCCAGCGACTGACCTGCGGCAAGGATGCGCGTAGTGGAATCGCCTGTCGCCTGGGCAGCGGCTACAGCCGGCAGCGCTTCAACCGTGATGCGCGACTGCGCATCCGACACGTCGCGCAGAATCCACCAGCCCGCCACGCCTGACGATAACGACAGGGCCGCAATGCCAAGAAAGGCAATGAACAGCCGCGCACCAATGCCGAGCCGCGAAAACAGTGTGCTCCTCCCCGACCTGTCGCCGCGAGGCTTGCCCTCCGGCAGGAACCCGCTAGCTTCATGATACAGTGTCCAACGCTTTTAGGAACACGTGAAATGAGACTGCTCATGGCGGCCCTAGCTCTGCTCACACTTTCCGGGGCATGCCGCGCCGCGGACAACTGGGCGCTGGAGAGCTGGACACCGCCATTCGATTACCGCGGAACGCCCCAGCAGATTTCCTACACACCACTTGAGAAGGCCAAGCGGCACTGGCGCATCTGTGCGTCCTATCCGCATCTCAAAGACTCCTACTGGGTATCAGTCAACTACGGCATGGTGCGCCATGCCAAAAAGCTCGGCATCACGCTGGAGATCGTGGAGGCGGGCGGATACCCCAACCTCGACAAGCAAAAGGCGCAGATCGCCGAGTGCACCAAATCCGCCGACGCACTGATCGTCGGCACGGTCTCCTATGGCGGGTTGACGCCGCAACTGGTGACGCTGTCGAAGCGCATGCCGGTGATCGCCGCCGTGAATGACATTGAAAGCGCCGGCATTCGTGCCAAATCCGGCGTGTCGTGGATCAGCATGGGAGAAGCCATCGGGCGATACTTCGCCCTGCTCCACCCGAAGGGTGCACCCAAGGTCCGGGTTGCGTGGTTTCCGGGACCCAAGGGCGCGGGGTGGGTAGGTTTCGTCGAGGAGGGCTTCCAGCGTGGCATCGCCGACAGCTCGGCCGAAATTGTGTCGGTCAAATGGGGCGACACCGGCTTCGAGAACCAGCTGCTGCTGCTCGAGGATATGCTCGAGGAGCACCCGGACATCGACTACATGATCGGCAGCGCTGTAACGGCAGACGCGGCGGTGAGCCTGCTACGTGCCAAGAACCTAACTGGCCAGATTGGCGTACTGGCCGACTATTTCACGCACGGCACCTATCGCGCCATCAAGCGCGGCAAGATCCTCGCCGCTCCGACTGACTCCCCCGTGCTGCAGGGCGAGTTGTCGGTGGACCAAGCCGTCCGCGCGCTCGAAGGGTCACTGACGGTAACCCACGCGGGTCCCGCCATACGCATCGTCGACGGCAAGAATATCAACGCACTCGACATCAACGACAGCCTCGCCCCTGCCTGGTTCAAGCCGACATTCAGGGTTGAGTAGGGCTAACTAGGCCACCTTCAACCTCCCACCGAGATATCCGAGCAGCAGTCATGAATTGAATACTACTTATTTTTACAATATCTTGACGGAATTTGACAGTTACGCACCAGTTCTCATCTTTATCTTGTCCGGTGCGCCAAATCATCCACCATGCGGAACGACAGCGATGGCTCGGCTGTTTCGACCCGACCCGCCACGGCAAATCGTGGGGGTGCCGGATATTGCGGGGGGCGTGCGCAACGCGCGCGCCATGAACGGCGGCGCAAGTTGCTTAACCAGCGGCACGTCACCGGCACGCTGCATCAAACGTGCTTGCGTCCACCCGTGTCATGGAACCAATCGTCGGGGTAAGGATACCACCAACCCTGCAGTACGGGCTTGTGATCGATGATAACCATCTTGGAGCGCCGGAACGCATCCATGCCCTGTCGCGACAGTTCGCGCCCGAGGCCGGAATTCTTCCAGCCACCGAAAGGCAGGGCATCATTATCGATGAGCGGGTTGTTGACCCAGACCATACCGGACTCGAGCCGCTCTGCGGCCTCCATCGCCTCTTCGAGTAGCGTGGTGAAGACCGAGGCCCCCAGTCCGAAGGCGCTGTCATTGGCGGCTGTGATCGCCTGCTCGAAGTCCTTGACGCGGCATACGGCGGCAACGGGGCCGAAGCATTCCTCGCGCATGATGGCCATGTCGCTGGTGACGCCGGTGAGAACCGTCGGCTCATAGAACCACCCCTTCTCAAGCTCTGGCGGGATGCGGCCTCCGGTAACGACACTCGCGCCCTTGGCGCGCGCATCTTCGACCAGTCGCATCACCCTGCTTCGCGCGGCTTCGCTGACCAGTGGGCCTATCTCCGAGCGGCCCAGCCCATGCCCAATTCGCAACTGCTTTGCCCGTTCGGCAAGCGCTGCCACAAAGCTGTCGTGGATCGCATCGACGGCGTAGATACGCTCGGTTGAGGTGCAGACCTGACCGGAGAGATGGAAGGCCGCAGTCGCGGCGCCGGCCGCCGCGATGTCGACCGGCGCCGAAGCGCAGATGATCATGGGATCGCTGCCGCCCGCCTCAATGACGGCAGGCTTCAGATTCGAGGCTGCGGCAACGGCCACCGCCTTGCCCGCGGCCACCGACCCGGTGAAGGCCACGGCATGCGTCTGGGGAGACACTATCAGCGCCTCCGCCACCGCCGCGCCGCCAGGCAGGCAGGCGATCAATCCGTCTGGCAAGGCGGAAAAGACCTTCATGAATTCGAGCGTGCTGAGCGTTGTTGCGGGCGCCGGCTTCACGATACACCCATTGCCACAGGCCAGCGAGGCAGCCACTGTCCAGCACATCAGCAGCACCGGAAAGTTGAACGGCATGATATGCACCGAGACGCCCAGCGGCTCATAGCGTGCGAACTGGAAGGAGCCGGCCTGGGTGGTGCCCGCGACCTTCCCCGCATCATCGCGCGCCATCTCCGCATAATACCTGAAAACAGCTGCGCAATTGGCAAGCTCGCCGATGGCTTCTGGATAGGGCTTTCCCATCTCGCGGGTCATCAATTCGGCGCAGTAGCGGAAGTCCGCCTGCTCAATGGCGTTAGCAACTTCATGCAGCAGCCTGGCGCGTGACTTCGCGTCGACGGCCTTCCACTTGCGCTGTGCCGCATTCACCGCCGTGATGACGGACGTGATCTCGCCGCTGGTCGATTCCGCGATGCGACCGACAGGCAAGAGATTGCCTGGATCGATCACATCGTGGCCGGGGCCAAGTGCCGCCGCGAAATGCGGATTGAGGAAATAGCGCGGCGTGCTGGGGTCAAAACTCATCATCGGATCATGTAGACCTTGGTGATCTCCTCGTGCACGGTGCACACACCCTTCCAGTCCTTGGGAAAGAAGGCCGCCGTGTCCGGCGTGATCTCGATCACCTCTCCGCTCTCATGCACATAAGTGCAACGGCCCTTCAGGAAGTGACAGAACTCGTCACGCGTGACATGGCAGAACCATTTGCCCGGCGTGCACTTCCAGAGGCCGCATTCGGATTCGCCGTTCGGCCCCTTGTGCAGCAACTTGCCGCTGGTGCGGCTCTCACCTTCCATCATGGTCGGAATAATTCCCCAGTCGACGAGATCGGTGACGGCGAAGGGTGATGTCCAGTAGGGCGTAACCATTGTCATGATCCTGTCTCAGACGAGTATATAGCTGTTGCGCATGGTTTCGTGCACGGTGCACTCACCCGCCCACCCGGCGGGAAACATCACGGTCGTGCCTGCCGCTACCTCGATGACCTCGCCTTCGGAGGAGCGGTAGGTAGCCCGGCCCGACATGAAATAGCAGAGTTCATCGCGCGGGATCGACAGCGTCCAGCGTCCTGGCGTGCAGACCCAGATGCCGCTCTCGGGCTGGTTGTTCGGCCCCTTGTAGAGAAGCCGCCCGCTCGAATGCGATGCACCTTCTAGCGCATTGGGCTGTGCGCCCCAGTCGGCAAGATCCGAATGGGTGGAGGCATTGCGAATATGCGGTGCGGAACTCATGCGAGGGCCTCGATCACCTTGGCGGCCTTGGTGGGCCCGTGCTTGCTGCGCATCTGGCGCGAGGTCTTCGTCAGTCGCGCCTTCATCTTCTTGTCAGTCAACATGACCATGATCTTGTCAAGCATCTCAGCCTCCGTCCAATTGTAGCGGTCGAGCTTGAAGCCGTGGCCGGTTTCCTGAACGCGCGTGGCATTGTCGTGGCCATCCCACACGTAGGGCATGATGATCGCCGGCTTGCCGAAATAGAGGCACTCGGTGAAGGAGTTGTTGCCACCATGGTGGATGACCGCATCGACCTGCGGTATGACCGAGGGTTGCGGGAACCAGCTGTCGATGATGACATTGGACGGGATGTCGGAATACTGGTCCTTGTAGTCGCCGACATTGACCAGGGCACGCACCGGCATCTTGCCGAGTGCAGCGATCAGCCGCTTCAGCAGGTCGACGTCGCCGGAGCCGAGCGAACCGAAGCTCACGTAAAGCAAGGGCTTGTCGTTGTTGGCCTTGAAGCGCGGCACGTCATAGGCCTTGTCCTTGCGAACGCAGCCTTCGAGATACTGAAACTGCCGGGCCGGCAGCTTGTGCCTGCGCTTGAACTTCACGGCACTCGGATAGAGCAGGATGTTCATGTGCGGGCTCGCTTCAAAGAACTGGCCGAGCGGATACTTGCGTTCACCCACCGAGGTGAGGAAGCGATTGAACTCCTCATGGATCGGCTTGATCACCGCGTTGAAGTGCTTGCGGTAGGCGGCATGGGCCTTCTTGTCCTTGGCGCCCGCACCCGAGAGGTGCGGAGGGATGTCCGGATCCTCGATCTCGTTCTCGGAGCACGATATGATACGCACCCACGGCTTGCGGTTCTTCTTTGCATAGCGCTTGATCGCCGGGAACAGGATGACGTTGTCGACGCAGACGACGTCGGGCTTTAACTGGTCGAGCACGCGCGGCAGGTCCTTCTCGGCCCACTTGGCGGTCTCCACGATCATGCTCCAGCAGTCCTTCACGTAATTGTCGATCTGCTCATAAGGCGTCTTGCGGAAGTTGGGGATGTGGCCGTTGATGAAATCGACCCAGAACTTCGCCATCTGCTCGGGCGGCATCGGCTCAGAAAGATTCACCGGATGGACCTCGAAGCCATAGCCCTTGTAGACGTCCAGGAAGCCGGGATCCGACAAGAATACCACCTTGTGGCCGAGCTTCTCCAACGCCTGGCCGATGCCGACAGAATTGAGCGCCGGGCCGAAGGCGGCCTCCGGGAAGAGCGCAATCACCTTCTTTGGCTTCTTTGCGCGCGTGGGCTTCTTCGCCACTGCCTTCTTCGGCTTCTTCGCGCGCGCGGGCTTCTTCGCCACTGCCTTCTTCGAGGCCGCAGCCTTCTTGCCTGCCGCGGTCTTCGTCTTCTTCGCTGCCGTTTTGGCCATCATGTCTCTCCCTGTTTGCCCCCTATTGACCGTCATGTCCCCGGCAGGCGCCCCTTGTTGAGGCGCTGGGCTGCGAGGATCATGACAAAGCTGACGCCCATGACCAGCGTGGCCATGGCATTGATCTCCGGCGTCACGCCGAAGCGGATCATGGAATATATCTGCATCGGCAGCGTGGTGGATGACTGGCCCGCACCCGCCGTGAAATAGGCGATGATGAATTCATCGATCGACAGTGTGAAGGCAAGCAGCGCACCGGCCAGCACGGCGGGGCCGATGAGCGGCAGCGTGATGCGGAAGAAGGTCGCGGCCGCCGTAGCACCGAGGTCGCGCGAGGCTTCATTCAATGACCAGTCATAGCTCTTGAGCCTCGCTCGCACAACCGCACAGACGAAGGCGAGGTTGAAGACCACATGTGCCATGACGATGGAGCGGAGACCCAGGGTGAACTTCATGAGGGTGAAGAACGACAGGAGCGCGATCGCCAGCACGATGTCGGGGATGATCATCGGCGCGAAGAGCAGCGCCTCACGGGAGGCTGACGGCCTCGAGCGCTCGACACCCAGCGCCAGCAATGTGCCGAGCACGGTCGAGATGGCGGTGGCCCAGGTCGCCACGACGAGCGAGTTCCATGCCGCCCCGATGATCTTGGGGTTGTCGAAGAGCTTGCCATACCAGTCGAAGGAAAAGCCGCCCCAGGCCGTTGGAAGCCCCGAGTGGTTGAAGGACAGCACCATCAGCACCGCGATGGGCAGATAGAGGAAGCCATAGACCGCGATGAGCCAGCCATTAAGCGCGCGCATGATCCCCCCTGGCGCGGAGCGAGGCGATGGCCTGCGCGAACAACAGCAGCATCATGAGGGCGATCAGCAGCGCCGAGAGGGCGGCACCAAAGGGCCAGTCGCGCGCCGAGAGGAACTGGTCGTAGATGAGATTTCCGACCATCTGGAACTTGCCGCCGCCAAGGAGATCGGGCGTCACGAAATTTCCGATTGACAACACGAATACGAAGACGGCGCCAGCCGCCACGCCGGGCGCGGTGAGCGGAAGTATGATGCGCAGGAAGGTCTGGAAGGCGCCGGCACCGAGATCGCGCGACGCCTCCGCATAGGACGGGTCAAGACGCTGCAAGGCGGAGTAGATAGCGAGGATGACGAAGGGCGTGTAGCTGTAGACCAGCCCCAGGACCACGGCGGGCTTGGTGTAGAGCAGCGTGAGCGGCTCGCTCCGCAGGCCTGCCCAGATCAACAGGGTATTGATCAGGCCCGCAGGATTGAGAAGCACGATCCAGGCATAGGTGCGGATCAGGTAATTGGTCCAGAATGGCAAGATGGCGAGGAACAGCAGGGCGGTTTGCCGCGATGCGGGCGCCTTGGCAATGGCATAGGCGGCCGGATAGCCAATGAGCAGGGCGACCAGCGTCGAGAGCCCGGCGATCACCGCGCTGTCCCAGAAGATCGACAGATAGAGAGGATCGAAGACACGGGTGACGTTCTCCAGCGTCGGCGCCTGCCAGTCGACGCCGCCATAGACGCCGCGCTCAAAGAAGATCAGCACGAAAATGAGAAGGCATGGCACGACCATCAGCAGGCCGAGCCACAGGAGCCCGGGCAGCATCAGCAGCCATGTGCCGGTTCGCGCCTTCATCGGGTAGGTGACGGCTCCCCCGGCAGAACCGGGAGAGCCAGCCTTGCAATCACTTCGCCGCCATCACTTCGGAGACGGTCTTGGAGAAGGCCTTCATGCCATTGCCAAGATCGCGCAGCTGCTCGAACTTGAGGAGTTCCGCCGGAGTGATGGCCATGTTCGGATATTTCTCGAACATCGACTTGTCCACCGCTTCCATGCCGGCCTTGTTGGGCGACTTGTACATGATGTTCTCGACCACCCATTTGCCATTCTCGGCATTGAGCACGAAGTCGATGAACTTGGCTGCCGCCTCCGGGTTCTTCGATGCCTTGGTGATAACCATGGTGTCGACCCACAGGTCAGAGCCTTCCTTCGGGATCACGTACTTGATCTCCGGCTTGTCGGTGATGCCGTAGTTGCACCAGCCATCCCAAGCCTGCACCATCATCGCCTCGCCCGATACGAGCTTGGAGTAGAAAGTGGTGTCGTCATAGGCCAACAAGTTGCGCTTGGTCGCGATCAGTTGGTCGCGCACCTTGTCGAGGTCGGCCTGGTCGGTGGTGTTGACGGACAGGCCATCGGCGAGGAAGCCCGCTGCCATCAGCCACCGGTCGGTCGACAGCATGGTGATCTTGCCCTTGAGATCGTCCGTGGGGCTCAGCAGGTCGTTCCAGCTCGTGGGTTCAGTCTTGACCATGTCGGAGCGGTAGCAAAGACCAGTGGTGCCCCAGGCGTAGGGGACCGAGAAGGTATTGCCCGGATCGTGCTTCAGCTCGTTGGCCTCGGGGTAGAGATTGGCGAGGTTCGGGGTCTTGGCATGGTCGATGGGGGCGAGGAAGCCTAAATTGTTCAGCGCCTCGGCGAAGGGCGAGGAGACGAAGAGCACGTCATAGCCCTCGCCGCCCGATGCGGTGACCTTGCCCATGATCTCCTCGTTGGTGGCGTGAACCGCGATCTCGAGGTCAATCCCAGTGGCGGCCTTGAACTTCTCCGCCATGTCCTTAGGCATGTAGCCATCCCAGTTGGAAATGACGAGCTTCTCGGCAAGGGCTGCCGTGGTGCCCGAGACGAGCATCATGGCGCCTGCGGCCGCGGCAAGCAAAGTCCTGAATTTCATTTTGTTTCGCTCCCTGTGACAAGGCTTGTTGTTCGCCCTTGAGACGATTGTAGGGGCATTTCGCCATCGCTGTCGAGACCCGGCCGGCCGGCGTATCCGCAGAAAACAGCGCCTTGTTCAGAGCGCATGAACGGTTTGCCCGAGGTCCGACGCTCAAGAGACGATGATCCACCACCAACACCCCACATGCGCAGAAAAATTCCTCGGGCAAAGGCTTCATCCTCGCTCTCGGCAAGTCGGGCGACCCGACACCCAATCCTCTTCATCGGTGCGGACAACGCGCAAGGTGTAGGCGCTTGCGACCAAAGCCAGTCACTTCTCAGGTCGAGGTCTCATGACTTGCGATGCCGATTGGCAGCCTGGGCTTGTCGCCGACGACCAGGATCCTGCGATCACCGACGTCGACTTCGGAAATTGTCGTCATGCTGTCGGTGTGCTTCACCTCACTCGCCTTCGCTGGATCGGCTTGCGTGAAGCAGGGCTGCGGTTAAGTCGCCGGGTGCGCACGGGCCGCGGTCAGCGGCCAGCCTCAGGGAAAAACAATATGCAACTGACCAATCACGATGATGCGTGAAGACGTCGGCCACCACCCGGTCAGTGGCGAGAGGCCTCCTTCACGGAACAGTTCATATAGAGGTTCCCGCTGACCGCGGCCCTTCCTTCTTCTCAGAGCGTTCGAACCAGCCGGTTGGCATCATGGATGGCAGCATGGGTATTGCGCGCGGCGACGGCGTCGCCGATGCGGTAGAGCTGGAAACCGGTCGCGCC
>JBEARP010000242.1:0-3427 GCA_041163105.1 Pseudomonadota bacterium | reverse complement strand
TCCGGGTCTCTGCCAGCCGGTGTGGTCGCGCTTCGTGGAACTGGCGCAGGCAGCAGGCAAACTGCCCGAGGGTGACATTACATCGGAATGGACGGCACCCCGCTTCGAGGCCGTCGATCCGCTGAAGGACATCCAGGCTGACATCCTCGCGGTCCGCGCCGGTGTCATGACTCTGAAGGAGGCGATCGCGCGCCAGGGCTATGACCCCGCCCAGGTACTGGCCGAGATCGCCGCCACCAATGCCGAACTCGATGCCGCGGGGATCACCCTCGACACCGATCCGCGGCGCTCGACCAAGACCGGGCAGGAGAAGGCGACGCCCTCCGACCCTCAGGATCCCAACATCCAAAACTGACAAGGAGGGTTCGAATGACCCACCAGGATCCGCCGCAGAACATTGCAGCGGCAGCGGACAGCTGCGAGCTTCCGCTCCAGACCCGCATGGACGTGCGGCTCATGCCGGACACCGCCATGGCCGAGACCCGAACCATCGAGGTCGTCTGGTCAACCGGGGCATCAGTGAGGCGTCGCGACCCATGGTCGGGGCGATCCTACGAGGAAGTGCTCTCCCTTGACCCATCTCATGTCGACCTCACGCGTCTCAATGGCGGGGCGCCACTCCTCAACACCCACGGCGCCTTCGACCTCGAAGACGTCATCGGTGTTGTCGAGCGCGCCTGGATCGCCCGGGAAGCGGGATCTTACGTCGGGCGCGCCACGGTGCGCTTTAGCGACCGGGCCGATGTCGAGCCGATCTGGCAGGACGTGAAGGGCGGCATCATCCGCAATGTCTCGGTCGGCTACGCCGTCCGCGCCTACGAGATCCGGGAAGAAGAGGGCACGATCCCGGTTTGGACCGCTGTCGACTGGCAGCCACTCGAGCTCTCGGCCGTCCCTGTTGGTGCAGACGGCGCCGCGGGCTTCCGGTCCCAGCCAACCCCCACGACGTGCCGCCTGCTGCGTCAGGCACCCCCCTCCAATCCAACGGACAAGGATATCCCCATGACTGATGTGACCCCGACCCCTGTCGATGCCGAGCGTAGCGAGCCGATCGTTGAGCCTGTTCCGGCACCCATCGTACCCGAACCCGCCGTACGCGAGGTGGTGCAGCCTGCCGCCGAGCCGGTCGCCCGCGCCTTGCCGCAGGAACCTGCCATCAAGCCCGACCAGATCCTCGCCCAGGAGCGCTCGCGCATCTCCGGGATCTACGAGGCGGCCCGAAAGCTTCATGTCGACCAGAAGCTGGCAGATGACCTCGTGAAGCGCGGCACTTCGCTCAGCGAAGCCCGTGGTCTGCTCATCGATGCCGCCGCCCTGGCCGATGCCGCCGTCGAAACCCGCCCGCATGTGCGTGCCGGGGAACTCGATGCCACCGAGACCCGCAGGTCTGCCGTTGAGACCGCTCTTCTCCATCGCTTCGAGCCGGGCAAGTTCCGCCTCACCGATGCGGCGCGCGAATGGCGGGGCTTGAGCCTCATCGAAATGGCCCGGAGCTTTCTGGAGGCCGAGGGCACCCGCGTGAAGGGCATGGGCCGCGACGAGATCGCCACCCGTGCTCTCCATACGGGTTCCGACTTCCCGCAGATCCTGGCTGGCGTCACCAACCGCACGCTTCGTGATGCTTATGAGGCGGCTCCTCGCACCTACCAGGCCATTGCCCGACGCGCGACAGTTGCCGACTTCAAGTCGGTGCAGCGCCTGCAGCTCGGTGAGGCCCCGCAGCTGGAGAAGGTCAACGAGGCCGGCGAGTTCAAGCGCGGTAGCATCGGCGAGGCCAAGGAAACCTACCGCGTCGAGACCTATGGCAAGGTGGTGGGGATTACCCGCCAGGTGCTGATCAACGATGACCTCGACGCGTTCACCCGCGTGCCCTCGCTCTTTGGAACGGCAGCGGCGACGCTCGAGTCGGATGTCGTGTGGAGCATCTTCACCGCGAACCTCGCCATGGCCGACGGCAAGACCCTGTTCCATGCCGGCCACAGCAATCTGGCCGGAACCGGAACGGTACTTGATGTCGCGAACCTCGCCAAGGCGCGCGCCGCCATGTCGAAGCAGACCGGCCTCGATGGCAAGACGGTCCTCAACATCCGTCCGTCTTTCCTGGTGGTGCCGACCTCACTCGAACTCGCGGCCGAGCAGCTCCTGGCCCAGAACATCGTGCCCACCAGGGTGGGCGATGTGGTGCCGGCGACCATCCGGAGTCTCGCTGTCGTCTCGGAGCCCCGCCTCGATCCGGCGTCGGGTGCGGTGCCCTGGTACCTAGTGGCGAGCCCCGCTGTCATCGACACCATCGAGTACGCCTTCCTCGAGGGCCAGGACGGCGTCTTCATCGAGACCCGCATGGGCTTCGACGTCGATGGTGTGGAGATCAAGGCGCGCCTCGACTTCGGCGCCAAGGCGATCGACTGGCGAGGCCTCTACAAGAACCCTGGCGTGGCGCTCTCGTAAGCGCCGTTCCCTCCAGGATGTCAGCTTAGGGCGGTCGGCGTGCCGCCTCTTTCTTTGAAAGGATCATTCTCATGAAGAACTTCATCCAGCCTGGCAATACCATCACCCTTGCCGCTCCCGCGGCCGTGACCTCAGGGGCCGGCCTACTTGTGGGCGCCATCTTCGGCATTGCCGCCCATGACGCGGCCTCCGGCGATCCACTCGAGATCGTCACAACCGGCGTGTTCGATCTGAACAAGATCGGCTCGCAGGCGTGGGGCGTGGGCGACAAGGTCTACTGGGATAACACAAACAAGCTCGTCACAAAGATCGCCACTGACAATACGCTGATCGGCGTAGCTCTTGGCGCCGTAGGCAGTGGTGCGGATGAACTCACGGGTCGCGTCAGACTCAATGGGAGCTTCTAGTTTCCGAAAGAGCGCGCATCTACTCTGTGCTGTCAGACAGATGCTTCTAACCCGATCCAACCGCGCGGAGCTTGTATCTCCCCGAACCCGGCGGTCCGATCTCCCTGCCGCTGGCGGCATGCAGCGCAACGACAACGAGGGACAACTGCAATCAGAGATATCAGGCGACTACCAGCTGGGGTCACGCCCCTCGCTCCCGGTATCGATATCGAGCGGTATCTTCTCAGCAGAAACCTTGCCAAGCATAACGTAGGTGTGTTCCTGAGCTACGCCATATGCGATCGACGCGTCAGCGAAGCCACGACCGCATGCCTTCAGGAGATAGCCAATGCCTCTGACGAGGCGCAATCCTGGAATGTAAAGACGGTGGCCGGGGAAGTTGTAGGTGTGGGCCTGAATGGTTGGGACAACAGTCATGGTGGTTTCTCCGTTTCATGGAACGCGGTGTGCCGCTCCTGGAGAAGAAGGCTAGCGGTGCGTCGTCAGACCGCTGCCCATTTCACCGTCAGGTAGCCGTCAATTGCGCGTCAATTCCTCTGGCTTCTTCCAAATCGTCTGGACATCGGTTTAGG
>JBEARP010000241.1:0-37265 GCA_041163105.1 Pseudomonadota bacterium | reverse complement strand
CTCCGCCTGCCGTGGGGCTGCTGCCGAACTGGATCCCCACGCCGTCCACCACCTACTACGATGGCATCTACGGGGCAGGGACCAACGTCAGCACCACGCTGCAGGTCATCCTGCGCAGCTATTATCCGACGCCGGGCAACCAGCCGCCGTCGATCCTGCCCTATACGGCGGGCAACCTGCCGGAAAGCTACATTCCGCCGGCCATTGTTCCGGTGAATCCATCATGCGGATCGCAGCCGGCCGGGGCAGGTTCCAATGTCGTGGCGTTTGCCTGCTAGTAAACCAGCTTCGGATCGAACAGGCGGGTCTCGTCAATGAAGACGAGCCCGCCATCCTCGACGCGGCGGTAAAAGCAGGAGCGGCGTCCGGTGTGGCAGGCCGCACCCTTGCCCTGCGGTTCTGCCTTGATCAGCAGCACGTCCTGGTCGCAGTCGGTGAGGATCTCCACGACCTTCAGCATCTCGCCGGAGGTCTCGCCCTTCTTCCACAGGCTGTTGCGGCTGCGGCTCCAGAAATGTGCGATGCCGGTCTCCTGCGTCAGGCGCAACGCGTCCGCATTCATGTGCGCAACCATAAGCACGGAATTGTCCCGCGCATCGCTGACGATGGCGGTGATCAGCCCGGATGAATCGAACCTCGGCTGAAACCTGTCGGTCTCATCGAGGTCCGATGCCATTTAGAGGGAGAAGCCGTTCGACGGCGCCCGGACCAGTTCCATGAAGCGCGCCTGCAGCACCGGGTTGGTCTTGAACTCGCCGGTGAACTGCGTGGTGATGGTCGCCACGTTGCGCTTGCCGATGCCACGCATCGACATGCAGGTGTGAACCGCTTCCACCAGCACGGCGACGCCGCGGGGGTTGAGCGAGTCCGAGATGGCGTTGGCGATCTGGGCCGTCATGGTCTCCTGCGTCTGCAGGCGGCGGGCATAGATCTCGACCACGCGGGCAAGTTTCGAGATGCCGACCACGGCGGTCTTGGGCAGGTAGGCCACATGGACGCGGCCGATGAAGGGGGCGATGTGGTGCTCGCAATGCGAGTTGAACTCGATGTCGCGCAGCATGACGATGTCGTCATAACCGCCCACATCGGTAAAGGTGCGGGAAAGGGCTTCCGCCGGATCGTCCTCATAGCCCGAGAAATATTCGCGGAAGGCCTTGGCCACGCGCTTCGGGGTGTCGAGAAGCCCCTCGCGGTCCGGGTTGTCGCCGGCCCAGGCGAGAAGGGTGCGGACGGCGGCCTCGGCCTCTTCCTGGCTGGGGCGCTTCACGGGCTTGGACGGGATCTTCTTGACGACGGCTTCCATAATCCAGACTTCACTTTCCGCATAACAGGCCAGACTTGCGCCCGTGGACAAGCCGCCCCCATATCATGGGGCAGGCCCTGCTGGCAAACCGCCAAACGACGGTTTCCGGTCCCAGGCCGATGGGCTAGGATGTTGGAATGATTAATGAGATTTACAACCGCCAGATTCTGGGCTTCGCGGCAGACATTCCCCGTTTGCAACGCTTGGCCTCCCCGGATGCCACGGCGGTGGCCATTTCCCGCCTGTGCGGCTCCAAGGTCACGGTGGATGTGAGCATGAAGGACGGGATGGTCACCGACTTCGGTCATGAGGTCAAGGCCTGCGCCCTGGGCCAGGCTTCGTCCTCCATCATGGCCCGCCATGTGGTGGGCTCCACGGCCGGTGAACTCCGGGAGGTCCGCGACCAGATGCACCGCATGCTGAAGGAGGAGGGGCCTCCCCCCTCGGGCAAATGGGCCGAGCTCGAGTCCCTGCTGCCGGTGCGTGACTTCAAGGCCCGCCACGCTTCCACGCTGCTCACCTTCGATGCCGTGGTGGACGCGATTGGCCAGATCGAGGCCCGGCAGAAGGCCTCTGCCCATGGCTGAACCCATCAAGGCGCTGGATCTTCCGGCCCGCACGAAAACCATCTACCCGCCGCCCTATGACGCGGCCCTCGCGGGCCGCGCCAAGCGGGCGCTGGGCGACGTCTTCAACCTCACCCAGTTCGGCGTCAATCTCACGGTGCTGGCGCCGGGGTCGGCCTCTGCCCACCGGCACTGGCACGAGAGCGAGGACGAGTTCGTCTACGTGCTGGAAGGCGCGGTAACCCTCATCGACGATCAGGGCGAGCATGTGCTCACGTCCGGCATGTGCGTCGGCTTCAAGGCCGCCGTGCCGAATGGCCACCAGTTGGTGAACAAGTCAGCAGCCCCGGCCATGTACCTCGAAATCGGCACGCGTTCCGAAGGCGACCACGCGCATTACCCGGAAGCGGACATGCTTGCGGTGAAGGAAAACGGCAAGTACCGCCTGACCCACAAGGACGGCACGCCATACTGAAACCGTGGCGGTGACTGCAAGAACACCAACTTGCTGTCACCCCCGGGCGTCAGCCTGTTCGGGTCAGTCGATCAGTTCCACAACGTGGTCGTAGCTGCCGTCGTCATTGCGAGTGGTCGTTATCTGGCCGGCTGCTCCGATGTAGTCACCCGTGCCGCCGATCACCGCACGGACCTGGCCGACCCCCGGCTCCATTTCCTGGCTTCCGCCCTTGTAGACGGAGTGGCCAGCAACCACGAGCGAGTTGGCGCCTCCGAAGTCGAAATAGATCTGGCCCGTACGATCCTCGAACGAGTCGACACCCTCCGCAATGGAAACGGTCATCAGCATGCCCTGCATCGTGCCCTTTATGCCGCCCTCACCGGACACCGCCGCTTCGAAGGCCAGCATGTCACCATGGCTGGCGCCCTGCTTGCCGAGGGAGATCTGTACCAGCTGTGGCTTGTCCTGATGCAGCTTGATGGTCCGCTTGGCGGCCATGGCCTCCACGGAGAAGCAGCTGACGGCCAGGGTGGCCAAAGATGCGGCGATCGCAAGAATGCGCATTGTGAAATCCTTCGTTTCGACCTGGGTGCGGCATCATCCGTTGGGCGATTGACCGCCAAGAATTGCCGAATGGTCAGTTAGAAGCGCTATCACACCATTCCGCAACAGTGTTTCTAACGAGACAATCACACGCATCCACCGAGGACGCTATTTCCGCCGCTTGTCCACGATATCCGGCGCATGCGGGAAGCGTGACTTCAGGTCCCTGTCGGTCACGCTCATGTGGTTCCTCGTATATTGCTCGGAGGCATCGCGCAGCGGCTGGAAGTCCCATGGGAAGTGGTTTCCGTGCTTCAGCGCCTCGAACATCATGTGTCGCGCCTGCTGGCTTTCCAGCACCTCGGTGTTGATGCGCGGGATGTCGAACTTCGCCTCCACCTCGGCGCGGAACGTCTTCGCCAGAGAGTGCGTCGCTGCGAGGTTCTTCAGTTCCAGCGGATCTTCGTCGAGATTGTAGAGTTGGTCCGGATCCACGGGCGAGTGGATGAACTTCCAAGGCCCCCGCCTGAGCATGTAGATCGGCGCAATGGCGCCCTCGGCAAGATATTCGCCCCACGCCGTTCCGTCCGGGTTTTCCTTCGCACCCTTCAGCAACGGATAGAGCGAACGCCCGTCGACCGGCCGCGACAGCTTGGTTTCGCCCTGGTTGCCGATGTCCACGAGGGTCGGCAGGATGTCGGCGAGCGTCACCGGTTCCTTCACGCGGCGCGGCTTGAAGCGCTTGGGGTTCCACACCAGCATCGGCACATGCGCCGAAGGTTCGAGATAGCTCATCTTGTACCAGAGCCCGCGCTCGCCCAAAAAGTCGCCGTGGTCCGAGGTGAACACGATCACCGTGTCGTCGAGCTTTCCGCTCGCCTCGAGCGCCGCGATCATCTGCCCCAGCAGGTCGTCGACATAGGAGATGTTGGCGTAATAGCCATGCCGCGCCTTGCGCAGGTCATCCTCGGTCACCGTGTAGTCGTCCATCGCCGAGACGTCATAGAGCCGCTGGCTGTGGGCATCGAGTTGCGCGCGCTCCATGCGCGGCACGGCGGGCAAATCGATGTCCTCGTCCCTGTACAAGTCCCAGAACTTCTTGCGCGCCGCGTAAGGGTCGTGCGGATGCGTGAATGACGCCATCAGGCAAAAGGGCTTCTCCGGATCGAAGCGCACATAGTCATAGATCTTGCGAATGGCGAGGAAGGCCACCTCGTCATCGAACTCGAGCTGGTTGGTGATCTCGGCGATACCGGGTTGCAGCACGCTGGTCATGTTGTGGTACCACCAGTCGATGCGCTCCTGCTTCAGGCGCCAGTCCGGCGTCCAGCCGAAGTCGGCGGGATAGATGTCGGTGGTGAGGCGTTCTTCCAGACCATGCAGCTGGTCCGGCCCCACGAAATGCATCTTGCCCGACAGGCAGGTCTTGTAACCCGCAAGGCGCAGGTAATGGGCCCAGGTCGGGATGGAGGAGGCGAATTCGGCCGCATTGTCATAGACCCCGGTGCGCGAGGAGAGCAGCCCGTTCATCACCGTGGCGCGTGCGGGCGAGCACAGCGGGCTCGTCGAATAGGCATTCTCGAACACCACGGCTTCCCGGGCCAGCCGCGACAGGTTCGGCGTCTGCACCAGCTTGTGACCATGGAACGGCAGGAACTGTGCTGCCAGCTGGTCGGCCATGACGAAGAGGATATTGGGTTTTGTGTCTGACATGGCCGCCCTATATGCTGCACGGATCGAAAATGAAAACCGTTCTTCTGGCTCTCATCCGGTTCTACCAGCTCACATTATCGGCCCTGATCGGCCGACGCTGCCGCTATTTACCGACCTGTTCCGACTACGCCAGCGACGCGATCCGAAAACATGGCGTGAAGCATGGCGTGGCGCTGGGTTTCGCGCGCGTCTGCCGCTGCAACCCCTGGGGTCAGTCGGGCTTCGATCCGGTGCCGGAGGTCTATGAAGGCCCGGTCTGGCGCATGAAGGAGCCGCTTGACCCGGGAAAACCGGGGAATTAAACCCACCCCGCACTTAAACCATTGATTTCGCTTACCCGCTTCGTTGGCGGGAGTGAGCAGGAGGACAGACATGATTTCCTTGACCTTCCCGGACGGCGCCTCGCGCCAGGTTGAAGCCGGGGTCTCCGCCCGCGATGTGGCGGCATCCATTTCCAAGTCGCTCGAGAAGAAGGCCGTGGCCGCCGTGGTGAACGGCCAGCTTACCGACCTCGCCGATCCCATCACCACCGATTCCACACTGCGCATCGTCACGCGCGATGATCCGGAAGCACTCGAGCTCATTCGCCATGATGCCGCCCACGTGCTGGCCGAGGCCGTGCAGGAGCTCTTCCCCGGCACGCAGGTAACGATCGGCCCCGTCATCGAGAACGGCTTCTATTACGACTTCTTCCGCAACGAGCCCTTCACCACGGAGGATTTCGCGGCGATCGAGAAGAAGATGCGCGAGATCATCCAGCGCGACAAACCCTTCACCAAGACGACCAAGACGCGCGACGAGGCGAAGGATTTCTTCCGCGCCAAGGGCGAGCTCTTCAAGGTCGAGCTGGTTGATGCGATCCCGCAGGGCCAGGACATCAAGTTCTACGACCAGGGTGGCTGGTCCGACCTGTGCCGTGGCCCGCACATGACGTCGACGGGCAAGATCGGCAATGCCTTCAAACTCATGAAGGTGGCCGGCGCCTATTGGCGTGGCGATAGCAAGAACCCGATGCTGACGCGCATCTACGGCACCGCCTGGGCCAAGGAAGATGACCTCAAGGCCTATCTCCACGCGCTTGAAGAGGCAGAGAAGCGCGACCACCGCAAGCTCGGCCGCGAGATGGACCTGTTCCACTTCCAGGAAGAGGGCCCCGGCGTCGTGTTCTGGCACGCCAAGGGCTGGACCATGTTCCAGCAGTTGATCGCCTACATGCGCCGCCGTCTCGCCAAGCTCGACTATGACGAGGTGAACGCGCCGCAGCTGCTCGACAAGTCGCTGTGGGAAACCTCGGGCCACTGGGGCTGGTACAAGGAGGCCATGTTCGCCGCCACCTCCGCCGGTGACACCACCGAGGACGACCAGGTCTTCGCCATAAAGCCGATGAACTGCCCCGGACACGTGCAGATCTTCAAGCACGGCCTCAGGTCCTACCGCGAGCTGCCGCTGCGCCTGGCCGAGTTCGGCAACGTGCACCGCTACGAGCCGTCGGGCGCGCTCCACGGCCTGATGCGCGTGCGCGGCTTCACGCAGGACGATGCCCACATCTTCTGCACCGAGGAGCAGATGGCGGCGGAATGCCTTGCCATCAATGACCTGATCCTGTCGACCTACAAGGACTTCGGTTTCGACAACATCGTGGTCAAGCTCTCGACGCGCCCTGAAAAGCGCGTGGGCTCCGACGAGGCCTGGGATCGTGCCGAAAGCATCATGTCGAAGGTTCTTGAGCAGATCGCGGCGGATTCAGGTGGCAAGATCAAGACGGCGGTGAACCCCGGCGAGGGCGCCTTCTACGGCCCCAAGTTCGAATATGTGCTGCGTGACGCGATCGGCCGTGACTGGCAGTGCGGCACGACACAGGTGGACTTCAACCTGCCCGAACGCTTCGGCGCCTTCTACATCGGTGCAGACGGCGAGAAGAAGGTGCCGGTGATGATCCACCGCGCCATCTGCGGCTCGATGGAGCGTTTCCTCGGCATCCTGATCGAGCATTTCGCCGGGCACTTCCCGCTGTGGCTGGCACCCACCCAGGTGGTGGTCGCGACGATCACGTCTGAAGGCGATGCCTATGCGATGGAGGTGCGTGACCTCTTGCGCAAGTCGGGCCTGCGTGCGGAAGCCGATCTTCGCAACGAGAAGATCAACTACAAGGTCCGCGAACACTCGGTCGGCAAGGTTCCGGTCATCCTCGTGGTCGGCAAGCGCGAGATGGAGGAGCGCGCCGTGAGCGTCCGCCGCCTCGGCTCGCAGGACCAGACCCCGATGACGCTCGACGCGGTGATGGCCGCGCTGAAGGACGAGGCGACGCCGCCGGACCTGAAGCGGAAGTAGAGGGCGGATTCGAGTCCGCAGCCCGGTCGCATCAGCGGCGCCACAATCTCCACACTCACCTTGCCCGGGCTTGACCCGGGCATCCTCTTTGCGGCGACCAAAAAGGATCGCCCGGTCAAGCCGGGCGAAGGTGACTGTCGGCGGTCATGCGGTTCCGAATGCTCACTGCGTCGGGTCCGGCTCCTGCTGCATCACCACGAAGTTCTTCGCCGTGCGCGTTTCGGTGGTCGAGGGCAGGTCGGTCGTCACGAAGACGAGGCCGACGTGGAAGGAATCCTGGATCGCCTTGATGACTTCCGGCTCGGCGCGGATGCGGTCGATGACGGTGGTGTCCACCTGTGTGGTCTCGCCATGCGAGATCGCGCACCACTTCATTTTTCCGTCCGCAGTCTTCTGCAGAATGAAGACATGGTCGCCCAGCGGCTGGTCGGGGTTCGCGATGGTGGCAACGCCCTTGGCGATGGTATCGCCGTTCTTCAGCACTTCGATGGTCTTGTCCGGGCTGCTCACCAGCACCGACACCGTGACGGCGTTGGGGTCGTCGGGGCTCGGCTGGTTCTGGCCCTTCAGCTTGTCGGCCTGAGCGGCAATGTCATTGTCGGCATCCGCCGACAGCACCAGGCCCGGATGGTCAACGTCGACCGGATCGGACGCGGCATTGGCGATGATCACCACCGTGCCAATCTGCGTGACGGTGAAGAGCAGCGTCGAGAAGGCCAGCGGCAGGCGCACGCAGCCATGCGAGTCCGGATAGCCCGGCAGTTCGCCGGCATGCAGCGCAACGCCTGACCAGGTGAGCCGGTTCATGTTCGGCATCGGCGCGTCGTTGTATTCGTCCGAGTGGTGATCCTTGTCCTTCTGCAGGATCGAGAACACGCCCGTCGGCGTCGCATGTCCGGGCTTGCCGGTCGAACAGGTCGACACCGCGATGCGGATGCCGTTGCGATAGACGAACACCCGCTGGTCGGGGATCGACACGATGATGGCCACCGGCCCCTCGGGCGAGCGCTCCGGGTTCCAGGTGTATTGACCGGGCTTCATGTCCGTGAAGTCGTCGGTGTCGACCTGCTGGGCGCGGACTGTGCTGCCGGCGATGGTCCAGGCGGTGAAGAGGGTGGCTCCTGCCAGCAGCGAGCGGCGCGAAAGGAGGTCGGCTTTCATGTGGGAATCTCTCAGGCTTGTTCGGAAACCGGCCTTTGCACACGCTGCGCCGCTGCGTCAAGAAGAGCCCTGAACCATCCCCGTCTCCCCGCCGTACAACAGCCATGACCAAAATCATCATCATCGGCGCCACCGGCGGCATCGGGGCCGCTCTCTCCCGCAGGCTCGCATCCGCAGGCCACAGTATTCACGCCATCGGCCGGGACCCGGCGAAGCTCGCGGCCCTCACTGCCGAGATCGGGGGCACCAGCGCCGTGGCTGACGTCACGAACCGCGCCGAACTCGATGCCGCCATCAAGGCGGCGGGCCCCACGGTCTCGGGCCTCGCCTATTGCGTCGGTTCCATCAACCTCAAGCCCGTCACCCGCATCACCGACGAGGACGTCGAGCGCGACTTTCGCCTCAACGCGCTCGGCGCCTTCCACGCGGTTCAGTTCGCATTGCCCGCGCTCAAGGCCAGCGGCAATGCTTCAGTCGTGCTGTTCTCCACCGTTGCCGTGGCGCAGGGCTTTGCATCGCACGCTTCGATCGGCATGGCCAAGGGCGCGGTTGAAGGCCTCATGCTCTCTCTCGCTGCAGAGCTGGCGCCGAAAATCCGCGTCAACTGCGTGGCGCCGTCACTGACGAAGACCCCGCTTGCCGCCGCCCTCACCGGCAATGAGCAGATGGCCACCGCCATCGCCGCCCTTCACCCGCTGCAGCGGCTGGGTGAAGCCGATGACGTGGCCGCCGCCGCCGCCTTCCTGCTGTCGCCCGATGCCACATGGATCACCGGCCAGGTGATCGGCGTCGACGGCGGCCGCTCCTCGCTCCGCACCAAGGGCTGACATGCCGCGCGGCGTGAAAAAGTCGGACTTGCCCACCAAGGCTTGCGCCGCCTGTGGCCGCCCCTTCACCTGGCGCAAGAAGTGGGAACGTGACTGGGAGAATGTGAAGACCTGCTCCGACCGCTGCCGCGCCGCGCTGAAGAAACCGAAATGAGCGCGCTCCGCATTGTGCTGGGCGACCAGCTGACGCGCGGCCTCTCCAGCCTGCGCGACTATGTGCCGGGCGACACGGTGCTGATGATGGAGGTGGCGGAAGAAGCCACCTACGTGAAGCACCACAAGCAGAAGCTGGTGCTCATCTTTTCCGCCATGCGCCACTTCGCCGAGGAACTCCGCCACCACGGCTTCACGGTGGACTATGTGCGCCTCGACGATCCCGCCAACACCGGGTCCTTCACCTCCGAGGTGGAGCGTGCGATCACGCGTCACAAGCCATCCCGCATCGTGGTCACCGAGCCCAGTGAATGGCGCGTCATGGAGATGATGAAGAGTTGGGACGCCGAGGTCCTGTCGGATGACCGCTTCTTCGCCACGCCCGCGTCCTTTGCCGTCTGGGCCAATGGCCGCAAGCAACTGCGCATGGAGTTCTTCTACCGCGACATGCGCCGCCTCTCCGGCCTGCTGATGGAGGGCGACGATCCTGTCGGCGGTCAGTGGAACTTCGACCACGATAACCGAAAGGCCTTGCCCAAGAACCTCACACCCCCGAACCGCCGCCGCTTTGATCCCGATCCCGTGACGCGCGAGGTGATCGACATGGTCGCCGGGCGCTTCCCCGATCATTTCGGTGATCTCGAACCCTTTGGCTGGGCGGTGACGCGCACCGATGCCCTGGAGGCTCTCGACCACTTCATTTCCGTCTGTCTTCCAAGCTTTGGCGACTATCAGGATGCGATGAAGCAGGGTGACGCCTTCCTCTATCATTCCGTCATCTCGCCCTATCTCAACATCGGTCTGCTCACGCCCCGCGAAATCTGCGATCGCGCGCAGGACGCCTGGAGCAGGGGGGGTGCTCCGCTCAACGCCGTCGAGGGTTTCATCCGCCAGATCCTCGGTTGGCGCGAATATGTGCGTGGTCTCTACTGGCTGAAGATGCCCGCCTATGCCGACAGCAACTTCCTCGGTGCAAGCCGTCCGCTTCCCAGCTTTTACTGGACCGGCAAGACGGAGATGAACTGCATGGCCCAGGCCATCGGCGACACCCGGCGCCACGCCTATGCCCACCACGTCCAGCGCCTCATGGTCACCGGCAACTTCGCGCTGCTGGCTGGCCTTGATCCGGCGGAGGTGGAGCAGTGGTATCTGCTCGTCTATGCCGATGCCTTCGAGTGGGTGGAACTCCCCAACACCCACGGCATGGCGCTTTTTGCCGACGGCGGCGTGATGGCATCGAAGCCATATGCGGCCTCGGGTGCCTACATCGACCGCATGTCGGACTATTGTGCGGGTTGCCGTTTCAAGCCCGAGGTGAAGTTGGGCCCCAAGGCCTGCCCCTTCAATTACCTCTATTGGGATTTCCTCATCCGCAACGAGGCCAAGCTCAAGGCCAACCCGCGCATGGGTATGCCCTATCGCACGCTGGCCAAGATGGAGGCTGAGCGGAAGGCGGATATCGTGCGGCATGCGGCGACGTTTTTGGAAGGTCTCTGACCCTGACAAGACTTCACCTTCGCCCGGCTTGACCGGGCGATCCTTTTTCTCGGCCACCGCAAAGGTTGCCCCGGTCAAGCCGGGGCAAGGTGAATTCTGATGCATGCGGAATCAATCTCCTTCCAACCCGCCCCTTGAAACTGTAATCGCTTTCGCTACATATAAGCCTCAGGAGAAGCGAGGCCCCATGGACATCGGCATCTACACCTTTGCGGACGTGGCGCCCGGCGGCTCGCACCCGCAGCGCCTGCGTGAACTCGTGGCGGAGATGGAACTGGCCGACCAGGTGGGCCTCGATGTCTTCGGGCTGGGGGAACATCATCGCCCGGACTATGCCGTGTCGTCGCCTGCCGTGGCTCTTGCGGCGGGTGCGGCGCGCACCAGGAATATCCGCCTCACCAGTGCCGTCACCGTGCTGAGCTCGGAGGATCCGGTCCGCGTCTTCCAGCAATACGCCACGCTCGACGGCATTTCCGGCGGCCGCGCCGAGATCATGGCAGGCAGAGGGTCATTCATCGAAAGCTTCCCGCTCTTCGGCTATGATCTCGCCGACTATGACGCGCTGTTCGCCGAGAAGCTCGACCTGCTGTTGAAGCTCATCGAAAATGAGCAGGTGAGCTGGCAGGGCGAGTTGCGGCCCGCCCTCGATAACGTCACGCTCTATCCGCGCCCGGAGCAGCACAGGATTCCGTTGTGGATCGCAGTCGGCGGCACGCCGCAGTCGGTGGTGCGCGCGGCGACGCTGGGGCTTCCCATGGCACTCGCCATCATCGGTGGTGACCCGAAGCGCTTCGCGCCATACTTCGACCTCTACCGCGAGGCATGGTCACGCGCCAATCGAAAGCCGGAGGAGGTTAAGCTGAGCCTCAACATGCATGGTTTCGTGGCCGACACCACGGAGGCCGCGAAGGGCATATTCTACGAGCCGCACAACGCGGTGATGAACCGCATCGGCAAGGAGCGCGGCTGGCAGCCCTCCGGCCGGCCTGAGCTCGAGGCCTCCTGCGGACCGAACGGACACTTGCTGATCGGCGATCCGGATCGCGTCGCCGACCGCATCATCGAGTTGCACAGGATCTTCGGCAACGATCGCATCCTCGTGCAGATGGCAATCGGCGCCATGCCCCACAGGGATCTGATGCGCGCCATCGAGCTTCTCGGAACCAAGGTTGCACCCAAAGTGAAGGAGGCCTGCCAATGAGCCTGCCGCATATTCCCGATCCGATGCCCGGCGATGCCGCGGCGGCCGACGCCATCGAAATGGTCATCGTGCCGCGCGCCCGTGACCTCGGCGGCTTCGAGGTGCGACGGGCGTTGCCGGCGGCACGAAAGCAGATGGTCGGCCCCTTCATCTTCTTCGATCAGTTTGGTCCGGTGCGGATGAAGGCGGGGCAGGGCATCGACGTCAGGCCTCATCCCCACATCGGGCTTTCCACGGTCACCTGGCTGTTCGACGGTTCGATCTACCATCGTGACAGCCTGGGCAGCGCGCAACATATCTCGCCTGGCGAGTTGAACTGGATGACCGCCGGCCGCGGCATCGTCCATTCCGAGCGCACGGCACCGCCGGAGCTTGCACGCGAACGGAAGGTCTTTGGCATCCAGAGCTGGGTGGCGCTGCCCCGGCAGTTCGAGGAGACCGCCCCGGCCTTTGACCATGTCGCAGCCCTCAAGCTGCCGGTCATCGACGAGAAGGGCATCTCCGCCCGCATCATCGCGGGCTCGCTCTATGGCGCAACCTCACCGGTGAAGACACACTCTGACCTCTTCTATGCCGACGTGCAGATGACGGATGGTGCTGCGCTGCCGCTTCCCGTCGAGCATGAGGAGCGCGGCGTCTATGTCGCCGAGGGCGAGGTCGAGGTGGCAGGGCAGAGCTTCACGGAAGGCCGCCTGCTGGTGTTCCGTCCTGGCGATCACATTACGCTTCGTGCCAAGGGCAACGCCCGCGTCATGCTCCTGTGCGGCGAGCCGATGGATGGGCCGCGCTACATCTGGTGGAATTTCGTGTCGTCATCGAAGGAGCGTCTCGAGGCCGCCAAGGACGACTGGAAGCAGGCGCGCTTCGCCATCGTGCCGGGTGACGGGACGGATTTCATCCCGCTGCCGGACAAATAGCGCGGGGTTGAAAAGCCGCGCGGCCAGTGGCCATATCCTCCGCTCCCGGAGGTGACGGATGGACTGGCTTTTCGAAGGAAACGTGCTGGTGGCGCTGGCTGTCTGCGCCGCCGCGGCCATGTCAACCGTGCTGGGCAGCGTCTTCGTGGTGTTCGCGAAGGAGCCGAGCCCCCGGTTGCTGGCCTTCGGCCTCGCCTTCGCCGGTGGCGCCATGGTCTATGTTTCGCTGGTCGAGATTTTCTGGAAGGCCGACCAGGCCTTTGCCGAACTCCATGATGCGCGCACCGCCTATACTTATGCCACGCTCGCCTTCTTCGCCGGCGTACTGATGCTGGCCCTGATCGACCGGTTGATCCCAAACCCGCATGGCGTCATGACATCGGCCAATGGCGACCAGGCGCAGATCAAGCGGGTGGGGCTGCTCGCCGCCTTCGCCATCACCGCGCACAACCTGCCCGAGGGCCTCGCCACCTTCCTCGCCACGCTGGACAATCCGGCGGTCGGCGTATCGCTCGCGGCAGCGATTGCGATCCACAACATTCCCGAAGGCGTGTCGATCGCCATTCCCGTCTTCTATGCCACCGGCAGCCGAACGAAGGCGGTTCTGGCGACCGTTCTCTCGGCGCTGGCGGAGCCTGCAGGCGCGCTCATCGGCTACGCAATTCTCGCGCCCTTCCTGTCGCCGACCGTTTTCGCGGTCGTCTTCGGCATGATCGCGGGTGCGATGGTGTTCCTGGCGCTGGATGAATTGCTGCCGACTGCCAAGCGCTACGCGGTCGGCCATGAGACGGTTTACGGCATCGTCACCGGCATGGCGGCGCTGGCCGTGAGCCTGATCCTGTTTCGCTAGGCTCAGTTGCCGAGCAGGATGTCGCGGGCTTCGCCGGCCGTGATGTTGAAGGTGGCGGTCAGCAGCTCTGCGCCCACCTGGGCGCGGGCGGTGTAGGTGCCGGGCAGCAGCGTCACGTTGGCGTTGATGCCGCCACGCGTGGCGATGGCCTTTCCCGACTGGTCTTCCACCTCCCAGCGCACGCTGGCGTTGGGGGCACCCACGAAGGCCAGCCGCGCCAGGCCGGCGCGATGCGCGATCTTCACGGTGGAGACGCGGCCTGCCGTCACCCGCACGTCGGTCACCGCCTTCACATTGCCGGTGGAGACCTGGCTTTCCACGCGGTATGTGCCCTCGGGCAGGCGGATGATTTCGCCCGGCTTCACCGAAACCGCCAACAGCTTGCGGCCGTCCATCGAGAACACCCGCACGCGGGAGGCCACCGGCGGCACGCCGATCTTGCCGACCATCGGCTCCACTTTCAGCCCGCCCGCATCCAGCACGAAGTTCACCTTCAGCCGCGTTCCGGCGGGCAGGCTCACCTGCCGTTCGATCAGCGTCGCGCCATAGCTGGCGTCGACCACATAGTCGCCCGGCGGCAGCGAGACGTCCGCCGTGCCTTCGTCACCGGAGTAGACGGAGACGCCATCGGGGCTACGGATATGCCATGAAATGTTCTGCTGCAGGGGCCCACCCTCGGTGGTGAGGCGGGCTGAAAGTTCGAGGCCCTCGCGGCCGGGCTGCACCAGTTGAATGGCGATGCCATGGGCCGCATCGGCCATGGCGGTGAGGGGGGCGCACAAGAAAATCGCCGCCGCGAAGGCGGCGTGAAAGCCGCGTCTGCGGTGGCGTTGATGCCGTGCACGTGGGCTGCAGGCGTGCAAAGGCGAAGTTCCCTCTCTCCAAGTGGGTGAAGCTAAACATGGCCGCGGGGGTGCTGCAATTTGCGACTTAACGAATGGTTAACGGAGGTGCCGGGATTGCCTTTTCGGCGGGGCGCCGCCAGAGTGTCGCCCACCATGCAGCAGCTCAATGATACGTCTTCCATCCTCGCGCTTCTGGCTACCCGCAAGTCAGCCTCCGCCAAGGCGATGGGCGCGCCCGGCCCCACGGCGGAACAGCTCGCGGAAATCCTGCGCCTCGCGGTGCGCGTGCCGGACCACGGCAAGCTCAGCCCCTGGCGCTTCATCCTGTGGGAGGGCGCGGCGCGCGCCGCCTTTGGTGACGTCATGAAGGCCCGCTGGCAGGCGTTGCACCCGGATCATGGCGAGCAGACGCTGGCCACGGTCCACGGCTTGTTCCTGCGGGCTCCCACGGTGCTGGGTGTCGTCTCCGCCGCGCAGGAACACCCCAAGATCCCGCTGTGGGAGCAACAGCTCTCCGCCGCCGCCGTCTGCATGAACATCCTCCATGCCGCCACTGCCATGGGGCTGGGTTGCCAGTGGAACACCGACTGGGTGACCTATGACGCGGAGATCGGCGCGGCCATGGGCCTTGCCCCGCATGAGAGGCTCGCCGGCCTGATCTACCTCGGCACGCCCACCGCCCCGCTGGAGGATCGTCCGCGACCCGATGCCGCCGCACTGCTCACAAGGTGGCAACCATCATGAAGATACAGGGCGTCCTTTTCGACAAGGACGGCACGCTGATCGAGGTCAACGCGACCTGGGTGCCGATCTACCGCGAGATCCTCAAGGAACTCTGCGCCACCGATGAAGCCGGGGCGGAAGCGCTGATGCAGAGGGCGGGTTATGATCCCGCCAAGGGCAAGTTCGCGGCCGGCTCCCTGCTGGCGGGCGGCACCACGCGCCAGATCGCCGCGTCTTTCTGGCCCGAACTGAAGGGCGAGGCCTTCGAGGCGCGCGTCCACCACATGGACCACGGCTACACCCACCTGGTGCGTGACAAGCTCACGCCGCTCATGCCGCTCGAGCCGCTGCTGGTCGAGCTTCGGGGCATGGGCCTCAAGCTCGGCGTCGCCACCAATGACAGCCACGTCTCGGCCAAAGCCCACATGGCGCATGTCGGTGTCATCGAGCACTTCGACGACATCATCGCGGCCGATACCGTCGCTGTGCCGAAGCCGTCGGGCAACATGATCGCCAAGTTCGCCGACATCACCGGGCTTCCCGCCGCGTCGCTCGCCATGGTCGGCGACAACCACCACGACATGGAAGAAGCGCGCGCCGGCGGCGCGGGGCTCGCCATTGCTGTGCTCTCCGGCAATGCCGCGCGCGAGGACATCGCGCATCTCGCCGACTACACCATCGAGAGCGTGGCGGACCTGCCCGCCCTGCTGCGGAGCCTCTAGATGTTCTACGACGCGGTGAAGAACGACCACGGCTTTGCGGTTGATCCGTTCAAGGCCATCGTGGCGCCGCGTCCCATCGGCTGGGTGTCGACGCTGTCGCCCGAAGGTGTGGCCAACCTCGCGCCCTACAGCTACTTCAACGCCTTCTCGCAATCACCGCATTACGTGGCCTTTGGCAGCGGCGCGGGCAAGGACTCGATGCGCAACATCGAGTCCACCGGCGAGTTCACCGTCAACCTTGCCACCTTCGCCCTGCGCGAGCAGATGAACGCGTCTTCCGCCCATGTCACGGCGGACGAGTTCGAACTGGCCGGTCTCACCAAGGCGCCGAGCCAGATGGTGAGGCCGCCGCGCGTGGCGGAAAGTCCCGCAGCACTCGAGTGCTGCCTTCACCGCATCGTGTCGCTTCCCGATGATGACGGCCTGGTTGAGAACTTCATGATCATCGGCCGCGTGCTCGGCATCCACATCGATGACCGCTTCATCCAGGAGGGTCGGGTGGACACGGCGGCGATGCAGCCCATCGCGCGGCTGGGCTACAGCGAATACGCCACCGTCACCGAGGCCTGGCGCATGCGCCGACCCGACTAGCCGGCCGCGACTCAGCCACGCCGCCGTCGCTCGGACGCGATGACAGCCGCATTTCCGCCATTGTGGGAAACGCTGTTCACAAGCCGGGTTATTCATTGTGGATCAACTGTTTACAACCTGTGGAAAAGCTGTGGATAACGCTGTTAACCCCTCATTAACCAGCGCGGCGCAGGTTTTCACCTTACGGACAGCGGGCGGTTGAGCCCCGTCTGGGGGAATCGAAGGGTTTGTGGACATGACCATGTGTCTGCTCATTGATGAAGAGGGCAGGGGTCGGAGCCATCTCGGTGAGATGCTGTCCGGGCTTGGCCTCGAGACGTCCCTGACGAGCGGCGCTGATGAAGCGGTGCGCTTCTGCAACGACAATGCGCCGGACGTGGTCATGCTGTCGGCCCGCGCCAATGGCGGCGCACCCAGAGACTTCGTCAAGCGTCTGCGCATGGCGGCGCGCGGCAAGCCGCCGGTGGTTTTCCTTTATGCCGAGACGCCGGACACAGAAATGTTCGGCCAGTCCATCCTCGAGGGCGCTGCCGACGTGCTGATGATGCCGCTCGACCGTGACCTTCTGCACTTCAAGCTCCGCCAGGCGGGCATCCTCGTCTGAACCCCGCAGCAATGGCCTGAAGGAGGCGAGACATGAACAACGCCTCCCTCTGGGTCCTCCTCGCCAGCGTCGGCATGCTGTGTCTGGGCCACGGCCTCAACGGCTCGCTGGTGTCGCTCTCCGCCGACGAGGCCGCGTTCTCAACCTCAACCACCGGCGTCGTCATGGCTGGCTATTCGGCTGGCATGCTGCTGTCGACCTTTGCGGCACCCCGCCTGGTGAAGAGTGTTGGCCACGTCCGCACCTTCGCCGGGCTGGCCTCCATCGTGTCGACGGCGGTGCTGCTGTTTCCGCTGTGGGTGAACCCGGTCTTCTGGTTCGTGCTGCGCGTCGTCACCGGCCTGTGCGTGTCGGGCATGTACATCGTGTGCGAAAGCTGGCTCAACGCGGCCTCGACCAACCGTAACCGCGGCCAGATGCTGTCGCTCTACATGATCGTCACCTATGGCGCGCTGGGTCTGGGGCAATTGCTGCTCAACGTCACTGACACGTCGGGTTTCGTGCGTTTCATCGTGGTGTCGGTGCTGCTCTCCATGTCGCTCGTGCCGCTCATCCTGGTGCCGTCGGAGCAGCCGAACGTGGAGGGGGCGAAAAGCGTGAAGATCGCCGATATCTGGCGCGCCTCGCCGCTCGCGGTGGTGGGCGTCATCGCCTGCGGCCTCGGGCAGAGCGCCTTCTTCGCGCTGGGCGTCATCTTTGGCCTGGCCAAGGGCCTGCCGCTGGTCTGGGTGTCGATCATGATGGCGCTGCCGCCCTTCGGCGTCATCCTCTCGCAATACCCCATAGGCTGGGTGTCGGACCGCATCGACCGCCGCACCATCATCCTGCTGCTCGCCGTCGCGTCGTCTCTGATTGCCACCATCATCCTGGCCGGCGGATATTACGTCACCTGGTTCATGCTGATCGCCCTGATGACGATGTTCGGCATCGTCTCGCTGCCGATCTATTCGCTGGTCATCGCCCACGCCAACGACCACCTCCGCAAGGAGCAGGTGCTGGGTGCCTCGGCAAAACTCGTGCTGCTCTATGGCGCGGGTTCCATCGTCGGCCCCATTCTCGCTGGCTACCTGATGAGCGACATCGGCCGCGACGGCTTCCTGATCTACATGATCGCCGTCCACGGCCTGCTCGGCGCCTTTGCCGCCTGGCGCTACTGGCGCCGCCCGGACCACGCCAAGGCCCACGGCCGGGACGTGATGTCGGTGAGCCCGGTCTCGACCCCGGCCAACGTTCCCCTCCTGCAGGACTGACGCTGCTGCGGGCCCTCTCCCGGCCGCAGCTTGGCAGGAATCGGCGCTCCGGCCGGACGAGGGGATGGCACACGCTCAGGTCGGCATGGTGAACCAAAAATTAAGCCTCCGCTGCCATCCTCACGCCACGGAGACTCACAGCACCATGCACAACGGCGACAAGCAGGAACCCACCTTCGGCCTCGACATCCAGGTCTTCATGGACGTTATCGCCTGCGGAGATGGTCCGCGCCGAACCAGCCTCGCCCTGCAGATCGCCCGTTTCCTGGCCGATCCGGCATCACCGGCGGGTGAGCGCGAACAGCTGCTGCCCACCGCTCGCCGCCTTGCTGCCGATCCCGACATCGCCGTTCGCCGCGCCTTCGCCGAGGCGCTCCAGCCACTCGAAACCCTCGACGCTGACCTGCTCTTCACCATCGTCTCTGATGAGGATGAGGTGGCGCTTCCCTTCCTTGCGGCAACATCCAGCCTCGATTCGCTCCGCACGCTGGCGGTGCTGCGCGCCGGGGGCGAGGCCCGGCAGGCGGTCATCGCCTCGCGGCCGAACCTTTCGGACGAGGTGATCGAGGCCATTACGCAGGAACTGCCGCTCGCCGTCAACGCGCTGCTGCTCGAGAATACCGATGCGCGGCTCGGACCGCTCCACTACCGCACCATCTACCAACGCTTCGGCACCGAGCACGAAATGCTGGAGCGGCTGCTGGCAAGGCCCGGTCTGCCGCCGGTCATCCGCATCGCGCAGGCGCGCCGCGCCGCCGCCAACCTCCATGAGTTGCTTGCCGAGCGGTCATGGCTTGCGCCGTCCAGGGCCGTCGAACTGGTGGTGGATGCGGAAGAGACGGCCACACTGGAAATCCTCGGCTGCGCCACGCCTTTCGACCTGCCTCCGGCTGTCGCCTTTCTAATCGACAATGATCTGCTGACGCCGTCGCTCATTGTTCACGCCGCTTGCATGGGCAACATGAATGTCGTGGCCGAGTGCCTCGCCGGCCTCTCCGGCCAGCCGCTGCGCCGGGTAGAGGAACAGATGTACCGGCACGGCCGGTTCAAGTCGCTGCATGCGCGTTGCGGCTTGCCGCAGGCCTGTTTCTGGGCGCTGCAGGCCGCCTGTGATGTCGCCGCCGAAGCGCGCGAGGATGGCCTTGATCTTCACCCCGATGAATTCGGCGCGCGCCTCATCGAGCAGCTGCTGACGCGCTATGAAGCCATGCCGCCGCTCGAGCAGCCCCGCGCCCTCGATCTGATCAGCCGCTTCGCGGCGGAGAAGACCAGGCAACTCGCCACCATGCTCAGGGCGGATCTGCAGCAGGCGGCTTAACAGCCCTCATCCTGTCCGTCGGCCTTCTTCTCCCATTGGCTTTGCCAGCGCGTGAAGGGACCAGTCGTGAACGAGGGTCGCGCAAGGCGAGCTCGCCTTCAGAACCTGAACTGCTCCCGCAGCACGCGCTCGGCCAGGCTGTGGCCGGGGTCGAACAGGATGCGCGCCGCGTGCGCGGTGTCCTGGGCGATCTCCACCTGCCGCACGTGGCGCACTTCCACATGGTCGGCCACGGCGGCCACCGGGCGCTTTTCGCCTTCCAGGATAGTGATCGTCACCTTGGCCGCCGATGGCAGGATTGCGCCCCTCCAGCCACGCGGGCGGAAGGCGCTGATCGGGGTGAGCGCAAGGAGGTCCGAGTTGATCGGCAGGATCGGTCCGTGGGCGGACAGGTTATAGGCCGTGCTGCCGGCGGGCGTTGCCACCAGCACGCCGTCGCAGGTCAGCTCGTCCAGCCGCGGCCTGTCGTCGATGGCAATCATCAGCTTCGCCGCCTGGTGGCGTTGGCGCAGCAGGGAAACTTCGTTGAAGGCGATGGCGCGGTGCGTCTTGCCGGTCTCGTCCACCGCCGTCATGGCGAGGGGATGGATGGTGGTGAGCTCCGCCGCCGCCAGCCGCTCTGGCAGTCCGTCGGCCGCATAGTCGTTCATCAGGAAGCCCACCGTGCCCCGGTTCATGCCATAGATCGGGATGCCGGTTGAAACGAAGCGGTGCAGCGCCTGCAGCATCAGCCCGTCGCCGCCCAGGGCGACCACGCAGTCGGCCTTGTCCGGGTCGGCATTGCCGTGCCGCGCGGTCAGGGTCTTGGCGGCTTCGCGGGCTTCGGGTGAATCCGACGCGAGGAAGGCGATCGAGCGGAAGGTCATGCCGTTTTCATCGCCCCATTTTCATCGCGTTGACAGGTCAGCTGATTGCCTACATTGAAGGCCCGTCCCTTGGCAACCCTGAGAAAACCGTACCAATGCGCGATATCGTCATGTGCTCGACCTGCAAGTTCTCTGCAACCGAGAAGCTGGCCCCCGATGGCCGCACCGGCGGCGAGACGCTGATCGCCCACATGGCGGATGCCATCGCCGCCCGCGGCATCGACCTGCCGGTGGTTCCCCAGGCCTGTCTGTGGAACTGCACGAAGCACTGCAGCGTGGTCCTGCGCGACCAGTCCCGCTTCACCTATTTCACCGGCAACCACGAACCGAGCCGCGAGCAGGCCGAGGCGATCCTCGACTGGTTCGCGCTCCATGAGCAGTCGGAGACGGGCGAAGTGTCCTTCCGCCAGTGGCCGGACCGCATGCGGGGCCATTTCATCGCCCGCATCCCGAAGGCGCCGGCATGAGCAGGCTCACGCTTGTTCTCGGCGGTGCCCGGTCGGGCAAAAGCCGTTTCGCCGAAAGCCTTGCCCGCCAGCATGGCGGCCCCCGCACCTACATCGCCACGGCGGAGGCCTTCGACGACGAGATGCGCCAGCGCATCGCGAAGCATCGCGAGCAGCGGGCGGGGGACGGATGGCAGACCATCGAGGCGACCCTCGATCCCGCTGCCGTTCTCCCGCGCGAGGGTCTGGCGCTGCTCGACTGCGTCACCGTCTGGCTCGGAAACCTGATGCACCATGGCCGCGACCTCCGCACCGAGGTGGCCAAACTTTGTGCAACCCTCGAGACCTGCCCTGCGGAGGTCATCCTCGTGTCCAACGAGGTTGGCCTCTCCATCGTTCCGG
This sequence comes from Pseudomonadota bacterium, assembly GCA_041163105.1. GTDB lineage: Bacteria > Pseudomonadota > Alphaproteobacteria > Rhizobiales > Aestuariivirgaceae > Aestuariivirga. The sequence continues at coordinate 15,979 of JBEARP010000241.1, read as the reverse complement.
AGAATGCCATGGCCCGCCGTTTCCGCGACGAGCAGGGCCTCGCCAACCAGGCGTTGGCCGCGATTGCTGACAACGTTTACTTCATCGCCGCCGGGTTGCCCCTCAAGCTCAAGGGGTGACGCCTACGGCGGCAACCAAAAACGCAACAAAAAGCATCGCAAAAAACAACAACCACATTGCGCGCGACAACACGTTCAGGCCACGCTTGATGTCATTCCGCGTGATGGTGTCGTGCCCTTCGCCCATGTAGGGGAGGTCGACCATTTCGCCGTTGTAGCTCCGCGGTCCCCCGAAACGCACGCCAAGCGCTGCCGCCATCGCCGCCTCCGGCCATCCCGCATTGGGCGACTGGTGCCTCGGCGCATCCCGCCGCATCACGTCGACGATCTTCTTGAACCGCGATGGTTCTGCCGCCGCGAAAAGATAGCCGGTGAGCCGCGAGGCGGGCAGGTTCACGACGTCGTCCAGCCGCGCGGCGGCCCATCCAAACCACTGATATTTTTCATTTTTGTGGCCAATCATCGAATCCGCGGTGTTGATCGCCTTGTACATGGCGATGCCCGGCAGCCCGAGCAGCGCATACCACAGCACCGGCGCCACGATGCCGTCCGAGGCATTTTCGGCCAGGCTTTCCAGCGCCGCCTTGGATACTCCGGCCTCGTCCAGCTGTGCTGGGTCCCGCCCCACGATCATGCTCACCTTCTGCCGCCCTTCCGTAAGTGATCGGCCGAGCCCGTCATAAACAGCAAGCACATGATCTTTCAGTGATTTTTGTGCGATCAGCGTCGTCGCCAGCAGCGCCTCCGCCAGCCAGCCGAATGGCCAGTCGGTGAGGGTCCGTGACAGGTAGTAGGTCGGGATGAAAGCCGCCGCCAGCAGGATTGCCAGAGCAACGGCTCCGCGCAGCCGCCCTTCCTGCGACGAAACGTCCTTTACATTCAATTGCTTGTCCAGCCAGTCGATAAGTTTTCCGATCCATACCACGGGGTGGCTGATGCGGTCGAAAACCGGCTGCGGGTAGCCCGCGAACCGCTCGATCAGCAGCGCCCAGGCGGCGCGCCCAAACACAAGGACCGGCCAGTCCATCACAGTTCCTTCGCCAAAGACAGGATGAGGTCCAGATCGAGGTTCGCCTCGAGGTGCGCCGCAAGGTCATCCAGCACCCGCTCGATGGTCGCCTCGAAGCGCAAGTCGCTTGCCTGAATACCGAGAGATGTCAGGAACTTGGCACGAAACACATCGCTGCTGAAGCAACCGTGGAGGTAACTGCCCATGACCTGCCCAGAGGCGTTGATGGCGCCGTCGGGGCGGCCCTCCAGCAGGGCGAAAGGACGCGCACAGTCCACTCCGGTGGTCTTGCCCAGGTGGATTTCATAGCCGTCCAGCGCCGTTCCGCTGGGAACGTGGGTTCCGGAGATCCGCGTGAGCGTCTTGTCGGGCAACAGGGTGGTTTCCACATCGAGCAGGCCGAGGCCCGGCACACTTCCTGGCGCGCCTTCAAGGCCTTGTGGGTCACTCACCAGCCGCCCCAGCATCTGGTATCCACCGCACAGGCCCAGTACCAATCCACCGCGTCGGACATGGGCGAGCAGGTCAATGTCCCAGCCCTCCTTGCGCACGGCTGCCAGGTCTGAAACCGTTGATTTTGAACCGGGAATGATCACCAGCCTGGTGTCGGCAGGGATCGGTTCGCCCGGTTGCACGAAGGTCAGCGTCACGCCGGGCTCGAGGCGCAAGGGATCAAGGTCGTCGAAGTTGGCGATACGCGGCAATCGGAGAACCGAAATTCTCAATCCGTTACGGCTTGTTGTGAGGACGTCTTCGAGTGCCACCGCATCTTCGGCAGGAAGGCTTCGGGCGGCTTCAAAGTGTGGCACAATCCCCACACAGGGCGCTCCAGTGCGCGACTCGAGAAATGTCTGGCCCTCCGAAAACAGTTCAGGATCGCCATGGAACTTATTGATAAGAAAAGCTTTCAAGCGATTTCGATCCGCCTGTGGTAGAATGTCGAAGGTTCCCGCTATGGAGGCGATCACGCCGCCACGGTGAATGTCACCGATCAGGATGGCCGGAAGGTCGGCAGCCTCGGCGAAGCCCATGTTGGCCAGGTCGCCGTCCCGCAGATTGATCTCGCCAGGGCTTCCGGCGCCCTCGACCAGCACGATGTCTGCCTTTGCCGCAACCTTGTGAAAGCTATCAAGAACAGCGCCCATGTATTTGAGACGAGTACGGAAATACTGTCTCGCCGTCATCGATTCCTGGCGTTGACCCTGCACGATCACCTGTGCGCCCGTGGTGGTTTCGGGCTTCAGCAGAACCGGGTTCATATGCACAGAGGGGTGCACTTTTGCGGCTCGCGCCTGCAAGGCCTGCGCCCGGCCGATCTCGCCGCCGTCCTCTGTCACCGCAGCATTGTTCGACATGTTCTGCGGCTTGAAGGGCTGTACCCGCAAGCCTCTGTTCGCAAAAGCTCTTGCCAGCCCGGCAACGATCAGCGACTTGCCGACGTCGGAGCCCGTGCCCATGAACATGATCGCCCGGGTCACTTGGCCTCCGCGATCACATGGGCGTAGGATCCCATCACTCGACCCCGCCGTAAGCCCATGTTTTCCAATGTGTTTCCGGCTGCATCCCGGGCCGCAAACAGGCGGTCGGCCGGGCCCTCGGATACGGCGGTCGAGTAGTGGAATTCATGGGCGCGGAGGGCGCCATTCCACGGTCCACCGCCCAACGGCTCGAGTTGCCGGTAGCCGAGGTGGAGCTTGCGCTTGGCAAAGCTCGTCGTCAACGGCAGAAGGCCTGCCATGGCGTGGCTTATCCCGTTGGAATCGATCAGGGTTTCGCCCAGCACCATGTATCCTCCGCACTCGCCATAGATGAGGCCGGCATGGCTGCGCAGCCCGTCCAGGAACTGCCGGTTGGCCGCAATCCGCCCGGCGTGGAGTTCGGGATATCCGCCGGGCAGGAACACGGCCCCGGCTGTCGCATCGGGCGCCTCGTCGGCCAGCGGCGAGAAGGTTGAAAGGGTTGCGCCCTGTCGACGCCAACTATCCAGCAAGTAGCTGTAGAAAAAAGAAAAAGCGTCGTCGCAGGCGATCGCGATCGAGGGTGCCAGCGGTGGCAGGATCTGGTCGCCGTCACTGCCGTGAAGGGGCTGTGCCAGATCAAGGATCCGCTCCAGCGCCCTTGGATTGCTCACCCGCAGTGCAGCGGCTTCGATGAAGGCGTTGAGCGCGCGGTTCTCCTGCGCCTGCACCAGCCCAAGGTGGCGAGAGGGCCAACTCAGTGCCTCGTCATTGCGAAGTGCCAATAGCACCTCGTGGCCCAGCGCTTCGCGCAGCAGCAGTTCATGGCGTTCGCTGGCGGTGCGGTTCAGGATCACGCCCGCAAGATCCAAGTCTTTGCGATAGCTCGCGAAACCATGCACCAGCGCCGCCGCCGACTGGGCCTGGTGGCGGCAATCCAGCGCGAACAGCACGGGCAGTCCAAGCATCACGGCGAGGTCGGCCGTCGAGCCCTTCGCCCCGCGCGGGCCGTCAAACAGCCCCATGACGCCCTCGATGATCACGAGGTCCGTGTCGCGCGCAAGCTCTGCAACCAACCCCTTGATCTGGTTTGGATACATTGCCCACGGGTCGAGGTTGTAACAGGGACGCCCGGTGGCTGCCTCGTGGAAGCGCGGGTCGATGTAGTCCGGGCCCACCTTGGCCGCCGCCACACGCACCCCGCCGTTTCGGAATGCTCTCAGAAGACCCAGTGTTATCAGCGTCTTGCCGCTGCCGGAGGCGGGCGCGGCGACGACGATGGCCTTAGCCAACCGGGTTCTCCCGCAGGGGCCCCTTGTACCAGTCGAGCAGGCTGCGCCAGTCGGCGGCGCGGCCCACCACCACGATCGCCGGGGTCGGTGGTTCGTTGGCATTCACGAAGTCGCCCGCTCCGGCCAATGTGGTGGAGGCGACCTGCTGATGCGGCATGGAGGCGTTGGACACGATGGTGACGGGGTCGTCGGCGGTGCGGCCGCCCTCCATCAGCGCGGCGGCAATCTCGCCCAGATGTTTCACCGCCATGTACATGACGATCACCGGAGAAGCCAAAGCCACAGCACCCCAGTTCACGTTGGCGGGCATGTTGCCGGTGGCGTCATGGCCGGTCAGGAAAATGACGGAATGGTTCGTGTCGCGGTGGGTTGCGGGCATCCCGGCATAGGCAAGGCCGCCGATTCCGGCGGTGATGCCGGGCACGATCCGGAAGGGAATTCCGGAGGTTGCAAGGTTCTGGCACTCCTCGCCGCCGCGTCCGAACATGAAGGGATCGCCGCCCTTCAGCCGCAGCACGCGCTTTCCCGCGTGCGCCAGTTCGATCAGGCGCAGCGTGATGTCTTTCTGCGTGGGCGAGGGCTTGCCGCCCCGCTTTCCGGCATATTCGAGTTCGGCACCCACCTTCACCCAGCGCAGGATGTCAGGGTTCACCAGTGCGTCATAGACGACCACGTCACAGGTTTGCAGCGCATGGTAGCACATGAGCGACATGAGGCCCGGCGCGCCAGGGCCTGCGCCCACCAGCCATACCCAGCCCGGCTCGAAGCTCGGGAAGGTTTCGGCATCGAGCCGGGCAAAGCCCGTCTGCTGCTCGGGCGCGCTCACCCAGTCGCCGATCCTTTTCGTTGGTCCAAGTCCCATGGCAGCCTTATACAGTGGGCCGATGCGAGTAGAGAAGCCCGAAGGCGAGTTAAGGCGTGGCTGGACGACGGGCGCATGCGCAACGGCGGCAGTGAAGGCTGCTTTTGCGGCATTGCGGACCGGCGAATTCCCAGATCCCGTCCTGATCACGCTGCCAAAGGGGGAAACGCCTGCCTTTCCGCTGGCCCTGGAAGAGAAGGGCGCGGGCTGGGCGCGGGCCGGAATCATCAAGGATGCCGGCGACGATCCCGACGTCACGCATGGCTGCATGGTGATCGCTACCGTCCGCGAGGGGGGCGACGGCATCCGTTTCAAGGCGGGACCTGGCATCGGCATGGTCACACGGGCCGGTTTGCCGGTTCTTCCCGGCGAGCCCGCCATCAATCCCGTGCCGCGCCAAATGATGCGCGACGTCGTCACCGAGCTTGGTGGAACGGACGTTGAGATCGAAATCTCCATCCCGAATGGGGTGGAACTGGCGGAGAAGACATGGAATCCGCGACTGGGCATTGTGGGTGGGCTCTCCATCCTCGGCACAACCGGCATCGTGAATCCGTTCTCCTGCGCGGCCTGGATTTCATCGATCCACCGCGGCATCGATGTGGCCAGGGCCATGGGACTTGCCCATGTGGCGGGATGCACCGGGTCGACGTCGGAGGACGCGGTGCGGGCGCACTACGGCTTGCCGTTGGAGGCCATGCTGGACATGGGAGATTTTGCCGGCGGACTTCTCAAGTATCTGCGCACCCATCCGGTGGCGCGGGTGACCATCGGTGGCGGTTTCGGCAAGATCAGCAAGCTGGGGCAGGGCGCGCTCGACCTGCACTCGGGCCGCTCCCAGGTCGACCTGGAGTGGCTTGCAGGCCAGTGCCCGGAGCTGCCTCGTGAGCGGGTGCTCGCTGCCAATACTGCCCAGGAAGTGCTGGAAATGGCTGGTGAGATCGATCTCGCGCGGCGTGTCGCGCAGGCCGCACTCTCCACCGTGCGCGGCGTGCTGAAGGATGCGCCGGTCGCGGCCGACGTGATCATCGTGTCGCGGCAAGGCGACATCATCGCCCATGCCGGCTGACCGGATCCTCATACTGGGGGGCACGCGTGACGCGCGTGAGGCGGCTGCGGCACTGACGGCCCGGGGCCATGCCGTTGTCTCGTCTCTGGCGGGGGTCACAGAGCAGCCCTTGGTCCCCTTGGGGCAGTTGCGCGTTGGTGGTTTCGGCGGCGTTGATGGCATGTCGAAATACCTTGTCGCCGATGCGATTTCGGTTGTTGTCGATGCCACGCACCCCTTTGCTGTCCGCATCTCGCAACATGCCCACGACGCGTGCCTCAAGACGGGCGTGCCGCTGCTGCGCCTCGAGCGGCCTGCGTGGCAACCCGCACCGGAAGACGCCTGGACAATTGTTTCGTCGCTCGAAGAAGCGGTTATGGCACTGCCACCCGGGGCGCGGGTGCTGCTGACCACTGGCCGGAAGGATCTTGCACATTTTTTCAACCGTGCAGACATCTCGGGCATTGCCCGCATGATCGAGGCTCCGCCACAGGACCCGCCGCCCAACTGGTGCGTCTTGCGTGACCGGCCGCCGTTCAGCGTGGCCAGCGAGGCTGCGCTGTTGGCTGCCAACGGCGTCACCCATCTGGTCAGCAAGAACGCCGGCGGCAGTGCAACCGAGGCCAAGCTGACTGCGGCGCGGAACGCCGGGATCCGGGTCATCCTGATCGCCCGCCCGCCCAAGCCGCAGGTTCGCGCCTTGGCAGAAATCAGCGATCTTGTGGCGGCTGTGGAAGGGGTGCTTTCTCCTTGACCTCCTACCCGTTTTCCGATTGTTTTGGGTGGCGTCCGGGGGATTCATTCGCTCCTAGGATGCCGTAACTCGTCGGCAGGACGGCGCAGCCAGGGCTGCACAGGTCAGAAAGAGGAAAATTGATGAAGAACAAGCTCATAACCCTCATCCTCGGCACTGCTGCAGGTGTTGCGATCGCCGGTGCCGCAAGCGCCGGCACGCTGGACGACGTGCGCCAGCACGGCTTCGTGCAGTGCGGCGTGAGCCAGGGCCTGATGGGCTTCTCGGTGCCGGATGCCCAGAACAACTGGACCGGCATGGACGTCGACTTCTGCCGCGCCATCGCCGCCGCAGTGCTGGGCGACTCCACCAAGGTGAAATTCACCCCGCTGACCGCCAAGGAGCGCTTCACGGCGCTTCAGTCTGGCGAGATCGACGTGCTGTCTCGCAACACCACGTGGACCATGAGCCGCGACACCTCTCTCGGCCTGAAGTTCGCCGGCATCATGTATTATGACGGCCAGGGCTTCATTGTGAACAGCAAGAAGAACCCCAACGTGAAGGCGGTCAAGGACCTGGCGGGCGCCACCATTTGCACCCAGTCGGGCACCACCACCGAACTCAACATCGCCGATTATTTCAAGTCCCAGAAGCTTGAATACAAGCTTCTCACCTTCGAGAAGAACGACGAAGCCATTGCCGCTTATCAGGACGGCCGGTGCGACAGCTACTCGACCGACCAGTCTGGCCTTTATGCCCAGCGCCTGAAGATGCAGGTGCCGGACGAGAACGTGGTCCTGCCGGAGATCATTTCGAAAGAGCCCCTCGGCCCCGTGGTGCGCCAGGGTGACGATGCCTGGTTCAACGTGGTGAAGTGGGTCTATTTCGCGCTGGTCAACGCCGAGGAACTCGGCCTCAACTCGAAAAATGTCGAGGAGATGAAGAAGACCTCGACCAATCCGGAAGTGCAGCGCCTGCTCGGCGTGGCCGCGGCCGACGGCACGGCGGCTGGCTTCGGCATCGGCATGGGCCTCGAGGAAGGCTGGGCGGAAGCCGCCATCAAGCAGGTTGGCAACTACGGCGAAATCTTCGACCGCAACGTCGGCAAGGACTCGCCCCTCAAGATTGCCCGCGGCAAGAACGAATTGTGGATGAACGGCGGCCTGCAATACGCTCCGCCGGTGCGCTGACCACCAACGCAGAATGGGAAACCCGGGGCATTGCTCCGGGTTTCGTTTTCCTGGCAGGTGAGGTTGAGCGCCCATGAGCCTTGATGCATCTGCCCCGCGGCAGTCTCGTTCCCTTCTGAACAATGCCCGGGTGCGCGGGCTTGCCTTGCAGGCGGTGCTTCTGCTTCTGCTAGCGGCATTCTTCTACGACCTGGCTCTCAACACGATGGACAACATGGCGACCCGGCACATCGTGTCGGGCTTCGGTTTCCTGTGGCGCAAGGCAGGCTTCGAGGTGTCGTTCTCGCTCATCCCCTATTCTGGCGAGGACAATTATGCCCGCGCCCTGATGGTTGGGTTCTTCAACACGCTGCTGGTTTCCGCCATCGGCATCGTGCTGGCCACGGTGCTGGGGCTGGTGATCGGGCTGATGCGGCTGTCGCGCAACTGGCTCGCCTCGCGCATGGCCGCCGCCTACATCGAGACCATGCGCAACGTGCCTCTGCTGCTGCAGTTGTTCATCTGGTACCGGCTGGTGCTGTCACCGTTGCCGCAAGCCCGTGACGCAATCACCATTGGCTCGGCTTCACTCTCCAACAAGGGGCTGACGCTTCCGGCGCCGCAGTTCGGGCCGGGTGCCTGGATGGCGTGGGCAGGCCTGCTGGCCGCCGTGGTCCTGTCGGTGTTCATCGTCCGTTGGGGGCGGCGGCAACAAGAGGCAACCGGCAAGAAGCCACCGACCAGCTTGCTAGCTACGCTCTTGTACGTGGCCCTGCCCGTGCTGTTCTTCGCAGCGGCGGGCTGGCCGGTCAGCTTCGATCATCCGGTCAGGAGCAACTTCGGATTTTCAGGTGGCATGACCCTGGTGCCTGAATTCATGGCACTACTGCTCGCGCTTTCGATCTACACTGCCGCCTTCATCGCCGAAGCGGTTCGTGCCGGCATTGCCGCAGTCTCGAAGGGACAGAGCGAGGCGGCCTCGGCGCTGGGCCTGAAGCCCGGCCTTGCCATGCGTCTGGTGGTGTTGCCGCAGGCGCTTCGGGTCATCATCCCGCCGCTGACCAGCCAGTACCTGAACCTCACAAAGAACTCCTCGCTCGCCGTAGCCATTGGCTATCCGGACCTTGTCTCCACCGGTGGCACGATACTTGGCCAGACCGGGCAGGCGATCGAGGTGGTGCTGATCTGGATGGTGATCTACCTGACGCTCAGCCTGCTGACTTCAGGCTTCATGAACTGGTTCAATGCGCGCAACCGGCTGGTGGGGAGGTGAGGGCATGAGCTACACCTATGTCCGCGACACTGATGCGCCACTGCGGCCGCCACCGGTGGGAACGTCCGGTCCGGTGGGCTGGTTGCGTGAGAACCTTTTCCCCAATGTCTGGAGCAGCCTGCTCACACTGCTGTTGGGGCTGCTCCTCGGTTATCTGTTTTGGTCGGTACTGGACTGGGCGGTGCTGCGGGCGGCGTGGACCGGAACCGACCGTACCGCCTGCGCGTTCGAAGGAGCGGGCGCCTGCTGGCCCTTCGTGTGGGAAAAGTTCCCGCAGTGGATTTTCGGCTTTTACCCCATCGACGAACGATGGCGGCCAGTGGCGGTGATCCTGATCGGGGCGCTGGGGCTTGCGCCGATGCTGATGCCCAATGTCCCGGGAAAGCAGCTGAACGCGCTGTTCCTGCTGATCGCTTATCCGGTGATCGCCTACTTTTTGCTGGCAGGCGGAGTGTTTGGCCTCGAACCTGTTGAGACGACAAACTGGGGTGGGCTACTGGTGACGCTGGTGGTGGCGGTAACGGGCATCGTGATCTCTTTGCCGCTCGGCATATTGCTGGCGTTGGGGCGGCGCTCGGAATTGCCCGCGGTGCGTACCGTTTCAATTGCCTTCATCGAAATCTGGCGCGGGGTGCCGCTGGTGACCGTGCTGTTCATGGCCAGCGTGATGCTGCCGCTGTTCCTGCCCAACGGTGTGAACCTCGACAAGCTGATGCGCGCCATCGTCGGACTGTCGCTATTCGCTTCCGCCTACATGGCTGAAGCGGTGCGCGGCGGACTTCAGGCCGTGACCAAGGGGCAGACGGAGGCTGGCCTTGCGCTGGGCCTCAGCCGCTGGCAGACGACACGCAAGATCGTGCTGCCGCAGGCGCTGCGCATCTCGATCCCCAACATCGTCGGGATCTTCATCGGGCTGTTCAAGGACACGACGCTGGTGCTGGTGGTTTCCATCTATGATTTCCTCGGCATCATCAATGCCGGGCTACAGGATTCGAAATGGGCCGCGCCGCAAACGGCCAACACCGGCTATTTCGTGGCAGCGATCGTGTACTTCATCTTCTGCTATGGCATGTCGCGTTACGCTTTGTTCACAGAGCGGCGGCTCGCAGAGTCGGGGAGGCGGTGATGGCGAGGGCAGCGGTTCAGTTCATCGGCGTCAACAAGTGGTTCGGCAGCTTCCATGTGCTGCGCGACATCGATCTCGAAGTCTTTGCGGGTGAACGCATCGTCATCTGCGGGCCGTCGGGATCTGGAAAATCGACCCTTATTCGTTGCATCAATCGGCTGGAGCAGCACCAGGAAGGGCGGATCATCGTTGACGGCGTGGAAATCAACGATGACGTGAAGGCGATCGAGGAGGTGCGGCGAGACGTCGGAATGGTGTTCCAGCATTTCAACCTGTTTCCCCATTTGACAGTCCTGGAGAACTGCACGCTGGCGCCCATCTGGGTTCGAAAAATGGCGAAGTACGATGCGGACGCCATCGCCATGAAGTTCCTCGAGCGCGTGCGCATCCCCGAGCAGGCGAAGAAATATCCCGGCCAGCTGTCTGGCGGCCAACAGCAGCGCGTGGCGATCGCACGCGCGCTGTGCATGACACCCAAGATCATGCTGTTCGACGAGCCGACCTCGGCCCTCGACCCCGAAATGGTGAAGGAGGTTCTCGACACCATGGTGGCGCTTGCCGGCGAGGGCATGACCATGCTGGTGGTGACCCATGAGATGGGCTTTGCCCGGCAGGTGGCGGACCGTGTGATCTTCATGGACCAGGGCCAGATCGTTGAAATGAACGCGCCGGAGGAGTTTTTCGGCAGTCCGCGGAACGAGCGTACACGGCTGTTCCTCAGCCAGATCCTGCGCTAGTTTCCGCCTCATGGACGGAGGAATCGGAATGAAAGCTTTTGTTGCCGCAGCGGTGCTGTTTCTGGGTGTTGCAACGACCGCCCAGGCCGCGACACTGGACGACGTGAAGGCGCGGGGCAGCCTCAATTGCGGCGTCAACCAGAATCTCCAGGGCTTCGGTGCGAAGGATGCCGATGGTGCCTACACCGGTTTCGACATCGATTTCTGCCGTGCCGTCGCCAGCGCCGCGCTGGGCGACCCCGGCAAGGTCACCTACGTGCCGCTCAGCGCCCAGGAACGGTTCGAGGCGCTGAAGTCGGGCAAGGTGGATGTGCTGGCCCGCAACACCACATGGACCATGGACCGGGAGACAGCCATGCCGCTCCGTTTCGCCGGGATCTCGTACCATGACGGGCAGGGCTTCATCGTGAAGAAGCTGCTGGGTGTCACCTCCGCGCTGCAGCTGTCGGGCGCGTCCATCTGCTTCCAGACGGGCACCACCACAGAGAGCAACGTCGAGGACTTTTTCCGCGAGAAGGAGATGACCTTCGTGCCAGTGCGCTTCGACACGCTCAATGACCTCGTGAAAGCTTTTGACGAGGGCAAGTGTGACACCTTCACCACCGACATGTCGGCGCTCTATGCCGTGCGGCTGCGCCTCCAGAACCCCGATGACGCCATGGTGCTGCAGGATGTGATCTCGAAGGAGCCACTGGGTCCCGTCGTGCGCCAGGGCGACGAACAGTGGTTCAACATTGTGCGATGGACGCTCAACGCGCTGATCAATGCCGAGGAGCTGGGCATCACGGCTACCAATGTCGATGACCATAAGGCCAAGTCCAAGAATGCCGCCGTGCGCCGCCTGCTGGGCCTTGAAGGCAGCACCGGCACCAGCATGGGGCTGGACGCCGACTGGGCCGCGCGTACCATCAAGGCAACGGGCAACTATGGCGAGATCTTCGACCGCAACCTCGGGCCCAAAACACCGCTGGCGATCAACCGCGGCATTAACGCGTTGTGGAACGCGGGCGGGTTGCTTTACGCGCCGCCGATGTGACCTTCGAACGCTGCTCTGCTATATGTGTTGTCTGGATGTTCCGGAGCATGAACGATGGAACTTGATCGGTTTCGCATGGCGGTCATCGCCGTGGCTGTGGGTGCGTTTGGCGTAAGCGTTGGTCTTGGTGTTGCCCACTCCGCTACGCTCTCGGACAAAAAGCCAAACAGTGGCGTCGCCGCGGCGCACGACATGCCGGTCCAGGGGATCGATGTTTCCTATTTTCAGGGCGACGTCGACTGGAAGAAGGTTGGCAAGGCGGGTATCCGCTTCGCTTACATCAAGGCGACCGAAGGCACTGACCGCTTCGACCCCGAGTTTCGTGACAATTGGAATGGTGCGAAGAGGGCCGGCGTGGTCCGTGGCGCCTATCACATGATGTACTGGTGCAGCCCTGCAAGCGAGCAGGCATCATGGTTTCTGGCGCACCTGCCCAACGACAGCGATACGCTGCCGCCGGTGCTCGACCTCGAATGGAACGGCCACTCCAAGACCTGCCCGCACAAGATTGCCCGCAAGAGTGCCCTCGCGAAGATCAAGGTGATGCTCGACGCGATCGAAGCACATACCGGCAGGCGTCCGATCATCTACACCGATCCCAAGTTTCACCACGATGTGCTCGAAGGGCAGTTCACAGAGTATCAGTTCTGGCTGCGCTCAGTGGCGGCGAAGCCGGAAGCGAAATACCGCGGGCGCGACTGGTCTTTCTGGCAGTTCACCACGACGGGGCGCGTGCCCGGTGTCGCTGGTCCGGTCGATCGAAATAGCTACAATGGCACACTGGCCGACTGGAAGCGCGTTGTGAAGCGGTTGCAAGCCGCTGGCACCGCCACGGATGCAATCCCCGTTTCATTCGAACCACAATGGTTCTAGGGCAACACTGCCTGCCCCTCGGCAGAGGTGCCTGACGGCACCATCTGGCATCTCGGCCTTCGCTCGGATGACGGCTGTTGCTGCAGCGCTGGGCGTTGGCGGTGACGTTGAAAGTCAGTGCGGTTCGCGGTTGTCCCTGATCTCAAGGGGCTTCGGGGCCGGGCAGGGGCGGTAGGCGCAGACGGGCGGTTCGACAGGGCGTGGGCAGCACTTCTCGATGGCGCGTTGCTGTTCCTCGCGGCGATCGAGATCAAGCGCGGCTGCCGGATGAACCGTGCGGGTGATGTCGAGCAGTGCCGTTTCGGCGGCGGCGATGACGGTCTGCCGGCCGGTCTGGATGTGGGCCTCGTTATGTAGCGCGCAGGTATTGCGTGAGATCGCTTCGAGTGCGCAGATCATCGCATCCTGCTGATGCGACATGTGCAGCAGGGTGGCGTTGGTGACTTGCTGCAGATGGGCAATGGACTTGAGCACGGAGGTGCCGACGTCAACCGAATTGCGGACATCGTTGATGGCGGCGGTGCTGGCGGCAATCGCGGCCGCAATAGCTGCCTGCCCGGCGATGATGCTGCCATTGTCGGCGTGCAGCGTCTGCAGGTGGCTGTTGATGGACTGGAGCTCGTTGAAGGCGTCGTTGAGTGTTGGCATGGGATGTCTCCGGGCTAGTCACGGGTATCGGGCTTCACGGCAGCTTCATGGGCGATGGTCTTGCCCCATTTGGCGAGGCGGGTTCTGAGCTTGCGGGCGTCCACCCGTTCGAAATTGCCCATGGGCTCCTTGCTGGCGGCGATTTCGCAGCGGATGGTGGTCATGTCACGGATGTCGGTTTGCTGCAGGGCGAAGGATTCGCCCGGCACCCGGCGCAGTTCCCTCAGAATGGCGGGAATCTTGATCGTGATTTTCGCTTCGCCGTGGGGCTCCACCGTGACCGTGGTCGGGGTAGGCAGGGTGAAGGTGGGCGCATCCTTTGCGGCCGGGCCAGGCTTTGCTTCGGCAAGGTGGAGGGTGAGCACGCGTTGTGCCGCGTCATAAGAGATGCTGCGCAACTCGCTGATGACGTGAAGTGGAACATTGCCGGGGTTCTCGACCGTGATGGTGACGTCGAACCAGATGTCGCGGTGCCCGTCCATGGGGCTGGGCAAGCCGCGCCTCCGCCCGGAAAGTTCGATTTTTCTGATCGAGAGCCCACCGGCCATGCGCTTCTTTCCCCGTCAGCAGGTACAGCAGGGCGACGGGCCTGGTCCGGTTCCTCCCGGCGGCACCATGCCGGTACAGGTTGGCACCTGCCGCCCATCGCCCGGGCCCTGACCGCCATTGTGATTGTTGGGGTCACGTAGCGGGAGACCGACCTGGGCGCGGTAGCTGTTCTCGTCGGTTATGGCCTGAAATTCCGGATCGGCGGAGTTGAAGCTGCCGTTTGCCCTGTGGAAGGCATGCGACAGCTCATGAAGCAGGATGACGGAGCGTGGCAGCGAGATTTGATTGCCGGCGGTGTCGAAACCGAACATTGCGTTGTCGAAGCAGTAGGCGACCTGGATCAGGCCGTTGGAATCTGGTGGGTAGGTGGCGCCACCAACCAGGTTGATTGGTATCAGGTTGCCCGCACCATCCGGGATGTTGGTGCCATTCGGCACGGCGCTGACCACCACGTTGCCCGCAGATTGAACGAGCTCTTCGATCCGATTTTGGCCGGCCCCTGAGGACGTCTTGGTGTAGGTGACGCGGTCAACCTCGCTGGTGGCGCCGGTTACGCCGAGGGCAGAGTCGCAACGGGTGATGGTGAAGACGTCTACCAGCGCTGCGCCATCATTGGCGAGTTTGCTGAGAAAGAGGGTCACGGTACACCTCCGGCGACAGGCAATCAGAGATGATCTATGATTGAATGTTCCACCAAATGTGAACCATTATTGTCCTTGCGTCAAGTCAATGGATTCACGGACCTGCTATGATCGGATTGTCGGGGTTGCCGCCCCATTCCGTCCACGAGCCGTCATAGAGTGCATGGTCGCGCGTGCCCGCGAGGGTGAGCCCGAGGCTTAGGATCGCGGCGGTGATACCAGAGCCGCAGGAAGTGATGACGGGTTTCGAGAGGTCAATCCCGACCGTCGCGAAGATGGCCTCGATCTCTGACGGTGACTTGAGCGTGCCGCCGGGGTTGAGGAGGCTGGCGTAATGGATATTGCTGGCGCCGGGCATATGGCCTGCCCGCACGCCGGGGCGGGGCTCTGCCTCCTCGCCACGGAACCGGGTACCGGAGCGGGCGTCGACGACTTGTGCCGCGTCGGACTTCAACGCGGCGGCAACGTCCTTCATGTTCTTCACCATGGAACCCTTGAAGCGGGCTGTGAAGTGCCGCTCCTGGCGGGCGAGCGCCAGGCCGTCTTCGGTGGCGCGGCCTTCGGCCAGCCATTTTTGCAGGCCGCCGTCGAGCACGGCGACGTCGTCATGGCCGAAGACCTTGAACATCCACCAGGCACGGGCGGCGGAAAACAGGCCGACCGTGTCATAGGCGATGATGCGCTTGCCGTCGCCGATGCCCATGCGGCGCATGCGGGAGGAAAATTTCTCCGGGCTCGGCAGCATGTGGGGCAGGTTCGACGCCGTGTCCGACAATTCGTCGATGTCGAAGAACTGTGCGCCGGGAATGTGGGCGTCTGCGAATTCCTTTTTCGGATCGCGGTTGGCGGTCGGAAGATGCCATGAGGCATCGATGATGGCGATGTCGGGGGAACCGAGGTGATCGGCCAGCCAATCGGTCGAGACGATGTCGTTGCTCATTGGAAGGCCACCCTGATGCGGCGGTTGATCTTGCCCTTGTTCTCGATCCTGGACACCACGACGAGGCCGATGGCGCCTGTCGACGACAGATGCGTGCCGCCGCAGGGCTGCAGGTCAACCTTGCCGTCTGCGCCGATCATAACAAGGCGGACGCGGCCAGTGCCAGTCGGCGGCTTCACCGACATGGTGCGGATGAGGTGCTGGTTTGCTGCCATCTCCTCGTCGGTGATCCAGCGGAACGAGACGAGATGGTTTTCCGTCACAAGTCGGTTGAGCGTGGCAGTGAGGTCTGCCTTGTCCGGGATCTGGCCCTCGGGAATGTCGAAGTCGATGCGGCCGCCATCCTCGCCGATGGCACCACCGGTGACGGGGAAAGGCACGGACGCGCAGAGCAGGTGCATGAGCGTGTGCGCTCGCATGTTGCGGTAACGGTTGCTCCAGTCGAGAGTGAGCGTCACTTTCGCGCCAACCACTGGAAGGGTTTGACCTTCGGCGGGCACATGCACCACGTCCTTTGTTTCGTCATA